>CAZEDU010000011.1:59258-61874 GCA_964511185.1 uncultured Myxococcaceae bacterium
CGAGTGGCGCAAGAAGTACGCGCGAGAGATTCACGCCCGCGCGGTGAAGGCGGGGCTGAGCAACCTGCGCGTCATCGAGGCCGACGCCCGCTTCGAGGTGCCGCGGCTGTTTCGCCCGAGCACGCTGTCGGCGGTGCACCTGCAGTTCCCCGACCCGTGGTGGAAGCGCGCGCACCAGAAGCGGGCCATCCTGAACCCGGAGTTCACCCAGCTGCTCATCGACCTGATGGTGCCCGGCGCGCTGTTCGACCTGCGGACCGACGTGGAAGACCGCGCGCACACCATGCTGCAGATACTCGAGGACGCGGGGCTTCAGAATCCGCTGGGGCGCGGCGTCTTTCACCCGTACGACCCGGAAGAGGTTCCTTCGACGCGGGAGCGGCGCTATCTGGTGACCGGCCAGCCCGTGTACCGGGCCAGACTCCGAAAGGCTTCGTGACGCCGATGCGCGCCTTCGCCCCGATGTTCGCCCTCGTGTTGCTCGCGTGCCCCCCCGCGCCGCGGGCCGACCGCCCGGAAGAGGCGTACCTGGCGTTCACTCAAGCGCTGCAGCGGGGCAACGCCAAGGGAGCGTGGGAGCTGCTCTCCACGCCCACGCGCAAGGCATTTCAAACGCAAGCGAAGGAGATTTCACGGGCCTCGGGCGGCGCGGTCTCAGCCGACCCGATGCGCCTGGCGTTCGCGGTGCCGGGCAAGGCGCCCGTGGTCACCGAAGTCAAGGCGGTGCAAGTCGAGGGCGACGAAGCGACCGTGGCGGTCACCGCGGGTGGACGCACACAGGAGCAGCGGATGGTGAAAGAAGGAGCATCTTGGAAGGTGGACTTGCAGGCTGCCTTGACCCAATGATGGGTGAGACGTGAGCGACCGCAAAGGCAAGCGCGAGCCGCCCCAAGTCGAAGTCATTCGGCGACCTGCGGCCCCGACTCCTTCCTCTTCTTCGCCCTCTTCCACGCCGGCCCCTCGGCCCCTGGCGCCGAAACCAGTGCAGGTGCGGCCGGCGGGACCGGTGGGGACGCGACCGCCTCCCCGGCCGGGCGCTCCCGCGAGCGGCGGCGGTGGCTTCCCCGTGCGGCCCCGCTACAAGCCGCGCGGCCCGGTGCGCACGCCGACGGTCGAAGAGATCAACGCGCTGGCGAAGAAGGAGCGCGTGCCGGCCCGAATCGCGAAGGGCGAGCTGGAAGGAAAGATGAAGTGCCGCGTGTGGCGCAAGCTGCACGCCGAAGAGGCCAAGCGGTTCGATCAGGTCTACGTGTTGATGGATCAGAACCCCGGCCTCTCCTTGCCCGACGCGTTCGGGGTGCTGCAGAGCGGGCTCAGCGTTCAAGACTTCCTCTCGAAGCGCTCCCGCACGCAGCGAAAGGCGCAGGTGAAGGAAGCGCGCACCACGGTGAAGGGCGAGGAGATCGACGCGTTCATCGACGCGCTGGTGAAAGACAAGGAGCAGGTCGCGTTCGTGCTCGCGGACCGCACCGTGTTCGACGTGCCTGTGAAGGTCGACCGGGTGAGCTTTCGGCTCGAGCGCCACGGCAAGCTCGAGAAGCTGCAGGTCGTGCTGCTCGCCAAGCGCGCCTTGTGGGAGAGCATCTCCGGCAACATCCAGCGAGACCCCAAGCTCTTTCAGAAGCCGACGCACGTGGAGCGGCAACCCGAGAAGCGGCCGGTGGCGGATCCGCGGCCTTTCCTGGACAGCGTCGGCAAGCCGCTGTCGCTCACCTTGCGAAACGGCATCTTGCTCGACCGGCCGCTCCAGACCGTCGGGCCCTTCGACTTGCTCGTGGGGGACGAAGGCGGGGTGCTCTTCGTGCCCTTGCACGCCATCGTGCGGTGGCAGGCCGGTGACTCAGCGTCGGGAGAGACGACATGAAGGACTTCAGCAAGCTGGCGAAGGTGGCGGTGGCGGTGATTTTGGGAGGGCTCGTGCTCACGCTGCCCACCACCAGCTGCGCCGCGCCGAAAACCAAGACCGAAGGCAAGGCGCCCGCGGCGGCCCCAGCGCAGGCGGCGCGACGAATCGAGATCCAGGTGACCGAGGACGGCTTCGAGCCGAGCCCCATTCAGGTCAAGAAGGGCGAGCCCCTCACGCTGGCCATCACCCGCAAGACCGAGAAGACCTGCGCGACCGAGCTGGTGCTCGACGAGGGGAACATCAACGTGCCCTTGCCGTTCGGCAAAACGGTCGAGGTGCCCTTCACGCCCGCGAAGACCGGGGAGATCAAGTACGGCTGCGCGATGGGCAAGATGGTGGCCGGCGTGCTCATGGTCGAGTAGGCCTCGGCGAGGCGCTGCGAAACAAGACTCCAGCGAGCAGGAGCCCCAGCACCAGCTGCAGCGCGACGAGGAAGACGTGGAAGAACGTCTCGCGTCCGCCGGCGTCGCCCACCAGCAGCCGTAGAACGGACTGCACGCCGAGGAAGCCCGGAGCGAGCTGCAGCAGGCCGGGCACGATGAGGGTGGCGGCGAAGCGGCCCGGCTTTCTCGCCTGAAGGTATCCCGCCGAGCCGACCAGAAACGCGGAGAGCGCCGGCGCGCCCCCTTCGCCCAAGAGCTGCTTGCTCAGCTCCTGCGCGCCGTAGGCCAACAGAACGGCGCCTATCATCCACGCGGTGTCCTGGACCC
>CAZEDU010000012.1:0-2909 GCA_964511185.1 uncultured Myxococcaceae bacterium
ACGTGCAGTTCTGCGTCGACCCTGTCGACAACGGCGCGCTCTCGAGCTGCCCGGCCGGCGAGGGCCACACATGGGGCAAGGTGTCGGTCGAAGCGGTGGAGTCTGGATCGGTCTACGTGCACACCGACGTGACGGCGGTGTTCCCCTGGCTCACGCACGCGCTCTTCGCCAACGGCCACAAGCGCAAGCCGTTCCGCCTGATGGACAAGCTGGACGAGGCGGTGCGGTTCCTCGACCGCGACGTGCAGAAGCGGCGCAAGGAGCTGATGAAGACGCTCGATTGGGACCCGGCGGAGGTCGCGCCCGCCGCGCCGCGCAAGCTGTTCGTTCGCTGAAGGGGGACGCTTCGATGACTCAACCCGCGCCCGGCGTGGAGATGACCTTGGAGAGCGAGGGGTTGTTTTGCCACCTCTCGCACGGCCCTTCGGGGACGCGCATTCGGACCGAGCCGCCCAAGGACAACGGCGGCACGGGCTCGACGTTCTCGCCGACGGATCTGGTCGGCGCGGCGCTGGCGGCCTGCGCGGTGACGACGATGGCGCTCGCGGCCAAGCGCGACGGCGTGGCCTGGGGCGAGGCCAAGGCGCGGGTGGTCAAACGGATGAGCGGCGCGCCTCGCCGCATCGCGGAGCTGGAGCTGCACATCCGCATGCCGAAGGAGCTGCCGGCGGGGGAGCGCGCGAGGTTCGAGGAGATCGCGCGGGGGTGCCCGGTGGCGAGGAGCTTGGGCGAGGTGCGGGTGCCGATGACGTTTGAATATGAGTGAAGCGGGCCTTGGGCAGGCCGGGGACAGTCCCCTGTGGGGACGGTCCCCTTAGGTGCCGGTGGGGGGCTTGGGGAGGAGCTTGTCGCCGTTGGTGACGAGCCGCAGCTGACCGGAGGCTTGGAAGGACTTCGCGTCGACCTCGCGCTCCAGGTAGGTGTAGCCGGAGAGCCCTTCTTCGTACATGCGCAGGAGCTGGCGCGAGTCGTCGAGGGTGATCTTGCCGGCGCGCAGCGAGCTCTCGGCGAAGCGGCGCATGCGCGCGACCAGCTCGTCGCGGTTGTAGCTCACGTAGTTGAGCACCTCGGTGACGGTGTCGCCCTCGACGACGTGGTCGATGAGGTAGCCGCCGTTGGGCGCGAGCGAGACCTGCACCGCGTGCGTGTCGCCGAACAGGTTGTGCAGGTCGCCGAGGATCTCCTGGTAGGCGCCGACCAGGAAGATGCCGAGGAAGTACTCCTCTTCGCCGAGCGAGTGCAGCTCGAGCACGTCCTTCACTTCGCGCTTGTCGATGAAGTGGTCGATCTTGCCGTCGGAGTCGCAGGTGATGTCGGCGAGCACGCAGCGGCGGGTCGGCTTCTCGCCCAGCCGGTGAATGGGCATCACCGGGAAGAGCTGATCGATCGCCCACGAGTCGGGCAGCGACTGGAAGACGGAGAAGTTGCAGAAGTACGTGTCGGAGAGCTGGCGCTCGAGCGCCTCGAGCTCTTCGGGGATCTCGTCGAGCTCGCGCAGGATGCGCTGGATCTTCTGGCAGATGGCCCAGAACAGGTTCTCGGCGACCACGCGCTGCTCGAGCGAGAGGTGGCCGAGCGAGAACAAGGTCAAACACTCTTCCTTGTACTCGGTGGCGTCGTGCCAGGCCTCGAGCACGTTCTTGCGCGTGATCTCCTTGTACGTCGACAACAGGTTCTTCACGACCTGGGGCGCGTTGTCGGGCGCGCGGTCGGGCACCGTGTGCACGGTGAACTCGGAGGAGCCCAGCACCTCGGTCACCAGCACCGCGTGGTGCGCGACCACCGCGCGGCCCGACTCGGAGACGAGGATCGGGTGCTCGACCTTGGCCAGGTCGCACGCCTCCATGATCGAGAACACCACGTCGTTCGCGTACTCCTCGGTCGTGTAGTTCATCGACGACGAGAAGTTGGTCTGCGAGCCGTCGTAGTCGACGCCCAAGCCGCCGCCCACGTCGAGGTACTTGAGCGGCGCGCCCTGCCGCTTCACCTCGCAGTAGAAGCGGCCGGCTTCGCGCAGCGCGTTCTTCACGTTGCGGATGTTCGAGATCTGGCTGCCCAGGTGGAAGTGGAGCAGCTCGAAGGACTGGATGAGCCCCGCCTCGCGCATGAAGGCGATCGCCTCCATCAGCTCGCTCGACGACAGGCCGAACTTGGAGCGATCGCCGCCCGAGGCCTCCCACTTGCCCGCGCCGCGCGACGACAGCCGGACGCGAATGCCCACGCGGGGCGCGATGCCCACGCGCCGCGACACCTCGGCGATGAGCGGCAGCTCGGTCGGCTTCTCGACCACCAGGATGACGTGGCGGCCCATCTTCGAGGCGAACAGGGCGGTCTCGATGTACTCCTCGTCCTTGTAGCCGTTGCAGATGATGAGCCCGTCTTCGTCGTCGAGCATCGCCATCACCGCGAGCAGCTCGGGCTTCGAGCCGGCCTCGAGGCCGTACGAGTACGCCTTGCCCGCCTCGACGATCGTCTCGACCACGTAGCGGTGCTGGTTGACCTTGATCGGATAGACGCCCTGGTACGCGCTCTTGTAGCCCTGCTCGGCGATCGCCTTTCGAAAGGCCTCGTTGAGCGCGATGACGCGGTGACGGAGCACGTCGGTGAACCGGATGAGCAGCGGCAGGCCGATGCCGCGCCGGCGGACCTCGTCGACCAGCTCCTTCAGGTCGAAGCTCGGCGAGTCCGGACCGTTCGGGTGCACGACGATGTTGCCCTTCTCGTTGATCCCGAAGTAGCCCGCGCCCCAGGTCCGAATGGCGTAGGTCTCCAGCGAGTCGGCAATCGTCCAGCGGGGGGAGGGGGTCGGGTTGGCCATTGTCGGTTCTTAAAGAGTGAGGGGGCCGCGAACTATAGGGAATCTCGTCGGCATTCAAGGGCCCTCGGACCGCTGAGCGGCCTGCCGGGCA
>CAZEDU010000012.1:2939-22704 GCA_964511185.1 uncultured Myxococcaceae bacterium
TGGGCGGAATCGACGGCCCTAAGTTCATGCGCATGGAGTCGATCGCACGGCCTTACCCCGAGGAGCGCCTGATCACCCCGCGCGAGATCTTCCAGCGGCTGGATCGCTACGTGATCGGCCAGGAGGAAGCGAAGCGCACCGTCGCGATCGCGGCGTATCACCACCATCGCCGCATCGAGCAGCGGCGGCTTCGCGGCTCGACCCTGCTCAAGAAGTCCAACGTGCTGCTGATCGGCCCGACCGGATCCGGGAAGACGCACCTCGCGCGCCACCTCGCCGAGGCGCTGGCGGTGCCGTTCGCCGCGGTCGACGCGACCGAGTACACCGAAGCGGGCTACTACGGGCAAGACGTCGAGCTGATGGTGGCCGACCTGCTCGAGCGCGCCAACCACATGCTCGACGACGCCGAGCGGGGCGTCATCTTCATCGACGAGGTCGACAAAATCGCGCGGCGCAGCCACGGCATGAAGAACGGCGCCGGGTCGCGCGACATCGGCGGCGAAGGCGTTCAGCAGGCGCTGCTCAAGCTGCTCGAAGGTCGAGACGTGACGGTGCCCCTGTCGTCGGGTCAGCCGTGGAACCGGTCAGAGGTCGTGCGGGTGAACACGCAGGACGTGCTCTTCATCTGCGCCGGGGCGTTCTCGGACCTCATCGACGCCCAGGGGGAGGAGCGGCGGCAGGTGGGCTTCGGGGCCAAGCCGGCGATGGGCGGCGCGCGCCGGCTGTCGGTCAAGCAGCTCACCGAGTTCGGCATGCTCCCCGAGTTCCTCGGGCGCTTGCCGGTCATCGTGCAGCTCGAGGGGCTCACCGAAGACGAGCTCTACCGCGTCCTCACCGAGCCGCCCGACTCGATGCTGCGGGAGTTCAAGGAGCTGCTCGCGCTCGACGGCGTCGAGCTGGAGCTCACGGGCGGCGCGCTGCGCGAGGTGGTGCGCTTCTCGCTCGACAGAGGGGTCGGCGCGCGCGGCCTGCGCGCGGCGATGGAGCTGGTGATGCGCGAGGTGCTCTTCGACGCGCCGGAGCGGAAGCAGCCGAAGGTGAAGCTCGACGCGCCGTTCGTGCGCGAGCGGCTCAAGGCCGGCCGCGTGGCCGTCATCTCTTGATGCGCTCGATGCCCTTGTGCACCCACGGGGTGATCAGCAGGGTGGCGCCGACCCGAAAGGGCCAGGTGACGCGCGAGAGCGCCCAGCCCCCGCCGAGCGCCCAGAGAAAGCCGGAGCCCGCTTTTTCGTACTGCATGAACCCCAGCATGATGCCGCCGACGATCACCGCCATCGTGCCCACCCAGAACACCAGGTAGACGCCGATCGCGGTGCTCCCGTACTGGTCGAACAGCGCCTTGAGCTTGTCCTGCAGTCCGTCGAGGCGTTCTTTGAGGCTCGGCTTGCTTTGCTCCATGCGTGGGTCTTTAGCGCATTCGGCCCTTTTGCGCCGCCTGGGCCGCGGCCTCCAGCTTGGTCTTGAACGCCGGGTCCTGCACCAGCTGCATCACCGCGGCGCTCTGGAGGATGGACCGGTAGTCCCCGCTCTCGAGCGCCTGGCGCACCGCGGGCTCGTTGAGCGCCCGCTGGAAGCGCGGATCCTTCTGCAGGGCCTTGAACTCCGGGCTGGCATGCAGCCGCTCGGCGCGCGCCGGGTCGCTCGTCGCCTCGGCGAGCCTGGCGAGGTCCTTCACCGACGAGAACTGGGTCAGCTCGAACAGGTTGAACTCGCGCGCGGTCGCGACGGCGTGGCTTCCCTTGGGGGACAGGCTCAGCCGCTTGCCGCCGATGACCACGTTGTCCTCGACGAAGGTGAGCGCGCACAGCACCACGTAGGCGATGGCGATGATCTTCAGGGCGCCCAGGCCCGCGCCCAAGAGGCGATCGACCTTGCGATCCTCCGGATCTCCGCCCGCGAGCAGGCGCCTCAAGAACCAGCCCAAGGCGAAGCGCACCACGGTGAGGGCCACGAAGAAGACCGCCACCGTGCTGAGCAGGAGCCCGGCGAGGGGCGGAATGCCCAACAGCTCGGCGGCAGGCGGCCCGAGCAGGGCGCCCAGCGGCCGGGCGCTCAAGTAAGCGACGACCAGGCCGGCGAGCTGCGCGAGCTGGCGCGCGGCGCCGGAGATGGCGCCCAGCACCGCGAAGAGGGCAGCCAGGCAGAGGAGGACGAGATCGAGGGTCACGCCGTCCCACTCACTTGATGGTGAACGACCCGCCCGAGGACTTGCTCTGCTCGTGCACCTTCTGCTCGGACTCGGCGACCTTCTCTTTGTAGCGAGCGTTCTGCGGCTCGTACATCAGGGCGGACTTGAAGTTGCGCAGGGCGGCCTGCCAGCGGCCGGCTTCGAAGTCCTTCATCCCCTCGGTGTAGAACTGACGGCCCTTGGGCGTGGTGCCGATCTGCTCTTCCTGCGCCTTGCGCTGAGCCTGCTTGGTCTCGGTCTCGGAGGCTTCGGTGAAGCGAAGCTTCTGTTTGCGGTCGGGGCCGCTGATGTCGGCGGTGTACTGCCGCCGCCGCGCGTCGTCGCGGAGCACGTAGTAGGCCTCGGTGACGCGCTTGTAGACCTCGTTGACCTTCTCTTTCACCGCCGTGTCGGCGAGGTGGTAGAAGCGGTCGGGGTGGTACGCGCGGCTCTCGCGGTAGAACGCTGCTTTGATCTGCGAGATCGTCGCGTCCGGCTGCAGCTTGAGCACCTGGAAGTAGTCGAGCTCGTCGAGCACCTCGTTGACGGCGTCGAGCGCGATGATCTGCTCGTCCGACATCTGGTCGACCCGCCCGACGCCAGTCAGGCCCGTGCTCGCGGGGGCCGCCGCAGGCGCGGGTGGCTTGGCGGCGGGCGCAGGCGGGACGATGGGCTTCGCGCCGGGTGCAGCCGCCGGGCGAGGCGCCGCGGGCGCGGCCGGGACCTGAGGCGGCCGCGTGCCTCCCGCGGGGACGGCGGGTACGCGCGGAGGGGCCGTCGGCGCCGCCGTGGCAGGCGCCGGGGGAACGAGCGCAGGCGGCTTCGCCGCGGGCGCGCCGGGACGTGCCGTGGGGGCCTGGGGCGCTGCCGGCTTGAGCACCGGAGGGCCAGCCGGGGCGGCCGGCCGCGCAGGGGCCGCCGGCGTCGCGGGGCGCGCTCCAGGCGCAGCGGGGCCTGCCGGCTTGGCCGGCGGGGTTCCGGGAGGCTTGCCGGAGCCGCTGTCGGGAGGGTGACCCATGACGAGCAATGCCTAACCGCGCGCGGCGGGGAGATCTTTGTGTCCTGCGAGCTGCGTCTTCTGGTTGGCGACGATGGACTTCTGAATGTCCGCCTCGCTCAGGCCCGACGACATGCGGATGGTGGTCGACGTCTTCTGGCCAGTCTCCGTGTCGGTCGCCGAGACGTTCACGATGCCGTCGGTGTTGATCTCGAACGTCACCTCGATGGTGACGTCGCCGCGGTACCCGATGCGGAAGCCGGCGAACTCGAACTCGCCGAGCAGCGCGCACTCGTCGGCGCGGTTCGACTCGCCTTGGTACACGCGGATCTTCACCTTGTCCTGGCCGTCGCGGCTGGTGGTGAAGGGCTTGGACTTCTCGATGGGGATCGGCGTGTTCTTCTCGATGATCTTCTCCGTGTAGCCGCCCACAGTGCCGATGCGCAGCGACAGCGGCGTCACGTCGACCAGGAAGGTCTCGGTCGCGCTGTCGAGCAGCGCGTGGGCCTGCAGCGCCGCGCCCATCGAGACGACCTGGTCGGGGTTGATGCCCTCCATTGGCTCCTTCTGGAAGTAGTGCTTCACCGAGTTGCGGATGACCGGCAGGCGGGTGGGGCCGCCGACCAGGATGACCGCGTCGACCTCGGCCGCCGTCATGCGCGCGCTCTGCAGCGCCTCGTCGCAGACCTTGAAGGTGCGTTGGACCAGATCCATCACCATGCGGTTGAACTGGTCGTTGGTCAGCTTGCCCGTCACGTCGAGCACGTTGCCGTTGGCGTCCTGGCAGATGCCGGAGCAGAGGATGTCGGCCGCGCCGGTCTCGCCGACGTCGATCTTCGCCTTCTCCGCGGCGTCCTTGAGCATCTGCAGGCAGTACTTGTTCTGCCGCAGGTCGAGCCCGTGCTTCTGCAGGAAGTCGTCGGCGAGCCAGCCCATGATGCGATCGTCGAAGTCGTCGCCGCCCAGGTAGGTGTCGCCGGCGGTGGCGAGCACCTCGAACACGTCCTTGCCGATCTCGAGGATCGAGACGTCGAAGGTGCCGCCGCCCAGGTCGTAGACGACCACCTTCTGGCTCACGTCGCGGCCGAAGCCGTACGCGAGCGCCGCGGCGGTCGGCTCGTTGATGATGCGCAGGACCTCGAGGCCGGCGATGCGCCCGGCGTCCTTGGTGGCTTGGCGCTGGTTGTCGTTGAAGTACGCGGGGACGGTGACGACCGCCTTCTCGATCGGCCGCCCGAGGTACCCCTCGGCGACCGCCTTCATCTCCTTGAGCACGAGCGCGGAGATCTCCGGCAGCGAATAGGTCTGGTCGCGCACCTGGATGCGGACCGAGTTGTTCTGCCCCTCGATGATCTTGTACGGCATCACCGCCTGGGCCTTCTTCACTTCGTCTGAGAAGTAGTAGCGGCCGATCAGACGCTTCGCGGAGTACACGGTGTTCTCCGCGTTGGTGATGATGTTCTTCTTCGCCGCGTTCCCCACGAGCACGGTGCCGTCGTCCAAGAAGGACACCACCGAGGCGTGAACCGTCTCGCCCCACTCGTTGGGAATCACGAAAGGTTTCCCGTCCTGCACGATCGACACGCACGAATACGACGTGCCGAGGTCAATGCCGATCGCGATGTCGTCCGCCATGCGTTCTCCGCCCCAGTGAAGGCGCCGTTACGAGCTCACGAGCTTAGTGAATTCCAAGCCCTTGGCGAAGAACGGGAATGCCGGGGGGGCTGCCCCGTTGAGGCTCAAGATCGCTATCATTATAGGTGTTGGGAACGCGCCCAAGGTGGTGAGCTGTGTCCAAAGTCTTCGCCGTCTACACCTCGGATCCGAACCTGATGCGCTGCGAGCTGGCGCGGCTGCGGGATCTGGTGCCGCTGAAGGACGCGCCGGCGTCGAACGCGGTGGGCATTGGCTCGTACGCGCAGGAAGACGTCCTCCTGCGGCGCTTCTCGCGCGACCTGACCTTGGCCGAGCTGGCCGAGGGCTCGGGGGGCCCCGAATCAGAGGCGGTGCTCTACCACAGCGGGGTCCTGCCGGTGGGCGTGAGCCTGGACGACAACACGCAGCCGTTTCGCTTTCGCCGCTGGCTCTTCGCGCACCACGGCACGCTGCACGGCTTCGAGCACCTGCGCACGCGGCTCCTGTCGTCGCTGCCGGAGTTCCTGCAGCGGCAGATTCGAGGGGACCTGCCCAGCGAGGCGGCGTTCGCGCTGTTCTTGAAGCTCCTGAGGGAGAGCGGCCGCACCGGCGAGGTGGAGATCGACGTCGCGGCCCAGGCGTTGGGCAAGGCGGTGCGTGAGCTGGAGCAGCACGCCGCCGAAGCCGGGGCGGTGGGCCGGTCGACGCTGAACTTCGTGGCGACCAATCAGCGCATGATGCTGGCCGCGCGCCACGGCCCGGAGCCGCTCTACTACCGGCTGCTCGAAGGCGAGGGCTTCTGCGAGCGGTGCGGCTTGCCTCCCCACGCGCCCGACTCGCACCCGCTGGTGCGCGAGCACCGCCGCCGCCGGACGGTGGTCGTCACCTCGGTCATCGGCAAGGGCAACGGCTGGCTCGAGCTCGAGCAGGGCGGGGTGTTGGCCATCGACCGCGGGCTCAAGTTCGAGGTGCTGCGCGCCTGATCAGCGGCGCCGGCTCACCAGCTTCCAGAGGAAGATCACGACGCAGGCGCCGAGCAGCGCCACGCCGAAGCTCGCGAACGGACCGTTGTTCCAGGGCGAGTCGCCGAAGAGCCGCTGGGTGAGAAACCCGCCGACGATGGCGCCGAGCACGCCGGTGACGACGTTGCCGATCGCGCCCTGCTTCGAGGCGGTGCCCATGATCTTGCTGCCGATCCACCCGGCCAGCGCGCCGATGATCAGCCACCCGAGGATTCCGTAGGTTGGGTTCATGTGACCTTCATAACCGCGCTCGGGCCGTCAGCCCAGCCGGCCGTAGAAGCTGGCGTCGAGCACCTTCACCAGGAGGTTGCAGCCCGCGTGGTAGAGCGCCGCGCCGATCACCGTGCCGGTCCGCAGCCGCATCCACGCGAAGAGCAGGGCGGGGAAGAACACCGCGAGCCGCCACGCTTCGAAGATCGCCAGATGGCCGAGCGCGAACAGGATGGCGGTGACCCAGAACGCGCGGCCCACGCGGACGCCGAGCACCGTGCGGCCTTGGGGCCACGCTTCGCTCAGCCGCGTGAGCAGAAAGCCTCGATAGAAGAACTCTTCGGGGAGCGCCACGACGAGCAGCTGATCGACCACCCACTCCCCGAAGCGGTTGGGCAGGCGCAGCTCGAACTGCCAAGGGCCGGCGTAGGGCGAGATGAGCTGCACCAGCGGCTTGGGCAAGTGCAGCAGGAGCTCGGCGTAGACGACGTAGGCCAGGGTGAAGAGGGGGACGGTGATGCCGAACAGAAGGAGGAACAGCTTCAGGTCTTCACGCCAACGGCGAAAGGTCACGCCGTACTCCGCGTGGTCTTCGCCGCGGCCGTTCATCGCCAGCAGCGGCAAGTAGAGGAAGCACACCGTCGCGACGAGCTTCGCCTGCTCGCGGACGAAGACGTACGCGATCACCACGAGCGCGAAGCAGAGCGCCCAGAGGGCGAGCGCCTCTTGGACGGCGGAGAGCCGGCTGATGCGTG
This sequence comes from uncultured Myxococcaceae bacterium, assembly GCA_964511185.1. GTDB lineage: Bacteria > Myxococcota > Myxococcia > Myxococcales > Myxococcaceae > CAZEDU01. The sequence continues at coordinate 9,726 of CAZEDU010000012.1, forward strand.
GAAGCTCGACGGCCTCGTCGTTCATGGGGCGGGCTCCGGGGCGCTCTGGAGCACCGCGCGGATGGCGTCGACGGGCGCGGCGCGCGGCGGTTTGACGACCAGGCCCACCAGCTGTCCGTTCATGTCGAACAACGCGGTCCCCGCGGGCAGCGGGGCGTCGAGCTTGAAGAAGGAGCCGGGGGTGGGGGCTTCGACGATGCGGGCGCGGTGGGGGACCGGCCGCTTCTTCTTGTCGATCGAGATGCCGAGCAGCCAGTCGCCCTTCTTCAGCGGCGCGTGGGCGCGCACCGCGGCGGCGGGCCACGTCGCGTCGGCGACGCGAACGACGGCCAGGCCCGAGCGGGCATCGGCGGCTTGAAGGTTGGGTGTGCTCCGCGCCTTCGAAGCGCACCGTCGTCGACTCGAGCGAGACGAACCGCACCGACGTCGCGACGTGGCCTTCGCCGACCAGCACGCCGGTGCCTCGTTGTTTGGGGCCCACGACCTCGACGACGGCGACCTTGCCCTTCTCGAACGCGCGGCGGAGCGCGGCCCGGGTGGGCGGTGCGGGAGGAGCGGCCACCAGGGCCATGAGCACGAGCGCGGCCGCGGAGTGCACGGAGCCAGAGACTACTGCACCCGCGCCGTTTTCAACGCGCGCGCGAACGCGTCGGCAGGCAGGGTGTTCAGCACGTCGGGCCTGCGCGCCCAGCCCTTTCGCGCGGTGGCCACCGAGTAGCGGATGTTCTCGAGCTCCTGAACGCTGTGCGCGTCGGTGCTGAGCACGAGCTTCAAGCCCCGCTGCAGCGCGAGCCGCACGTGCTCGGCCTTGAGGTCCAGCCGGTCGGGGTTGCCGTTGACTTCGACGATGACCCCCTTCGCGGCCGCCTTGTCGAGGATCTCCTCCATGCGCATCGGCGCTGGCTCGCGCTTCTGAATGAGCCGCCCGGTCGGGTGGCCCCAGATGTGGAGGTAGGGGTTGTCGAACGCCTTGAGCATGCGGCGGGTCATGCCCTCTTCGTCGAGCTGGTGCCGCTGGTGGATCGAGCCGATGACGACGTCGAGTTGCTCGAGCACGCGGTCGGGGTAGTCGAGCGCGCCGTCTTCCAGGATGTCGGACTCGACGCCCTTGAGCAGCCGGACGCCCGGCACCAGCGCCTGCACGCGGTCGATCTCGTCCCACTGCCGCTTGAGATCGTCCTCCTTGAGGCCGCCCGCGTAGAACGCGGTCTGGCTGTGCTCGGTGACGGTGAGGTACCGCAGGCCGAGCTTCTCGGCGGCGCGCGCCATCTCTTCGAGCGAGTTCTTCCCGTCCGACCAGGTGGTGTGGCTGTGCACGTTGCCCATCACGTCGGCGACGGTGACCAGGTCGTCGGGCAGCTTGCCTTCGAGCGCGGCCTCGACCTCGCCCCAACCCTCGCGCAGCTCGGGCGGGACGTACTGCATGTCGAGCAGCCGGTAGAGGTCGGCCTCTTCGCGGATCGGCAGCTTCTCCTCGCCGCGGTGCACGCCCCACTCGGAGATCTTCAGGCCGCGGTCGAGGGCCAGGCCGCGCAGCCGAATGTGGTGCGCCTTGGAGCCGGTGAAGTGATGCAGCGCGGTCGCGAAGTCCTCGTCGGGCAGCACGCGCAGATCGACCTGCAGGCCGCTGTGCAGGCGCACCGAGCACTTCGAGTCCCCGCGGCCGATCACCTGGCTCACCTCGGGGTGGCGGATGAGCGCGTCGAACACCGGCTCGGGGGCGGGCGCCGAGGCGATCAGGTCCACGTCGCTCACCGTCTCGAACATGCGCCGGACGCTGCCGCCCAGGCTGGCGCGCTGCACGGTCGGGAGCGCGCGCACGTGCGCGAGCAGGGACTCGGCGACGGGCAGCACCTCCGCCAGCGCGCGGCGATCGCCGCTGCTCTGCTTGAGCAAAGAGATGCCCGCCAGGATCTTCTGCTCGCTCTTTTCTCCAAAGCCCTTGAGCGTTCGAATCCGCCCCTCGCGGCAGGCGGCTTCGAGCGCGGCCACGTCGCCGACGCCCAGCTCCTTCCAGAGCGTCAGCGCCTTCTTGGGCCCCAGGTCGGAGACCTTGAGCAGCTCGAGGATTCCGGGCGGAAGCTCGGCCTTGAGCGCCTCGTAGTAGGGCAGGCGACCCGTCGTGACCAGCTCGGAGATCTTCTCGGCGAGCGCCTTGCCGATGCCGGGCAGCTCCTCCAGCCGCTTTTGCGCGACGAGCGTGCCCAGGTCGTCGGTGAGCCCGGCGATGCGGTCCGCCCCGATGTCGTACGCGCGGCTCTTGAAGGCGTTCTCGCCTTTGACCTGAAGCAGCTGAGAGATCTCCCTCAGCACCCTGACCACGCTCGCCTTGTCCACGGCGCGTATTTAACCCCCGCGGCTCAGATTGGCGATGGCAGCATCTTCCGTCCGACGACCCACCGCGGTATCAGCGTGAAAGCCATGGGACTCGTCCGCATCAAGCTCGGGCCGGCCAACTTCAGAGAAGGCGAGATGCGCGGCTTTCAGATCGGCCGCCGCAACGTGGTGGTGGCGTTCATCGCGGGCCAGTACAAGGCGCTCGACGACTGGTGCAACCACGCCGGCTGCCTGCTGTCGGGCGGTCGCATCGAGAAGAACCTGGTCGTCTGTCCCTGCCACGAGGTGGGCTTCGACTTCGACACGGGAAAGAACGAGACCTCGCCGGGCGTTTGCGACGACCAGCCCGCATTCAAAGTCACCGTCGAAGACGGCGACCTCATCCTGGAGGATTTCCCCCTTGGGCCATGAAGATCATGACCACGACCATGACCACGGTCACGGTCAACACCTGCGTTCCCACCGGCACGGCCACTCGCACGCGGCGCACGAGCACAAGTCGCACGCGCCCGCGCAGGTGGCGGCCTTCGTCGTGACCTGCTCCGACAGCCGCGACCCCGCGCACGACGAGAGCGGGCAGCTCATCGAGCAGGCGCTCGGGGCCGCCGGCCACACGGTGCTCGGCAGGACGGTGATTCCGGACGAGCCAGCGGCCATTCGCCAGGCGCTCGAGATGGCCGAGGGCCAAGGCGCGCGCGCGGTCATCTTCAACGGCGGCACGGGCATCGGCCGCCGCGACTCGACGATCGAGGCGCTCACGCCGCTGTTCGACAAGACGCTGCCGGGCTTCGGAGAGCTCTTCCGCGCGCTCAGCTTCGACGAGATCGGCTCACCGGCGATGCTGTCTCGCGCCGTCGCCGGCAGCGTGCGCTCGATGATCGTCTTCGCCCTGCCGGGCTCGCCTCAGGCGGTGCGGCTCGCGATGCGCGCGCTCATCCTCCCCGAGCTGGGCCACCTGGTGCGCGAGCTGACCCGGTAACCCGGTCGACCGTCGTTAACGCGACCGCCGGAGCACGGTGCCGGCGGCCCCGACGGTCCACACGTCCTTGCCGAGGCCGAACACGCCCAACAAGGGGTTGGCCGACAGGCTGTCTTGCCGGTGCCAGGCGCGCCCGTCGAAGTAGATGATGGTGCCGTCTTCGCCGACCGCCCACAGGTTGCTGCTCGTCTCGCCCCACACGCCCTGCAGCGTCACGGTGACCGGCGACGGGACGTCGATCCAGTGGCCGTTCTTGAAGCGCAGGGTCTTGCCGCCTTCGCCCACCGCCCACACGTCGGCGGCGTTCACGCCCCAGATGCGGCGCAGCTTGGGCGTCGACGGCGTGGAGTGATCGGTCAGCTGCGCGCCGTCCCAGTGCAGGAGCACGCCCTCGCCGGCGATCCACACGTCGTTGGGCGCGCTGCCCCAGATCCCGGTCAACGTCTGCGTGGTCGGGGTGAGGAGCGGGGTCCACGCGGCGCCGTCGTAGTGCACGACCACGCCGTCGTCGCCGACCGCCCACAGGTCGCGGTCGGAGAAGCCGAAGACGGCCCACAGGTCCTTGGTCGACGCGGGCGGCAGTTGATTCCAGCGGCCGCCATCGAAGCGCAGCACCGTGCCGGCCTGGCCGACGGCCCAGGCGTCGTTGGGCGCGGCGGCCCACGTGTCGCGCAGCCAGCGGTTGGGCTGCACCACCTCGCGGGACAGCTTCACGCCGTCCCACCGCAGCAGCACGCCGTTGTCGCCGACCGCGAAGACGCTCTCGGCGCCGGCGACGAAGACGCCGTTCAGCTTGTCGGGCGCGACGAGCGGCTGCACCTGCCACTGCACGCCGTCCCACCGCTGCAGCGTGCCTTCCTTGCCGAAGGCCCACACGTTGTTCGGGCTGCTGCCCCACACCGCGTCGAGCGACTTCGAGGTCGCGCTGGTGACGACCGACCAGACGCTGCCGTCGAAGTGGAGCGTGACGCCGCCTTCGCCCACCGCCCACACGTCGTTCGCGTCGAGCCCCCAGACCGCGTTGAGCGTGTGTCCGGTGCCGCTCGGCGTCGCGACCCAGCCCGTGCCGTCGAAGCGGCGAATCTGACCGCCCGCGCCGACGACGAGCACGTGGGTCGCGCTGGAGCCCCAAACGCCGTTGACGTCGCCCGCGATGCCGACGTTCACCGTCGACCAGACCGTCCCGTCGAAGTGGCGAACCGCGCCCGCGCCGCCGACCACGTAGACGTCGTTCGCGGCGCTGCCCCACACCCCCTTGAGCGTGGTGCCCGTGTTGGCGTTCGACTTCGACCAGGCTTGGCCGTCGAAGCGGAGCACCGTGCCCTCCGAGCCGACCGCCCACACGTCCTGGCCGCTGCTGCCCCAGATGTCGTGGAGCCGCGGCCCGCCGCTCACCATCTTGCTCCACTGGGAGCCGTTGAAGTGGACGATGTCTCCCGAGCTCGCCACCGCGAACACGTCGTTCGAGGCGCTCCCCCAGAGGCTCATCAGCTGGCTCGACGTGGCGCTCGCGTACGGCACGAAGGCCGCGCCGTCGAAGCGGAAGACGACGTCGCTGGGGCCCGCGACCCAGACGTCGTTCGACGCGGTGCCGAACGCGCCGTGGATGTTCCGGTCCTTCGGGGTGAGCTGGCACCAGCCGTCTTCGCCACAAGGGTTGAGCGGCGCGCCGACGCCGCAGACGTTCGCGACGCCCCCGCCGCCACAGGTCGACGGCGACGCGCAGCCGCCGCAGTGGAGCACCCCGCCACAGCCGTCGGACACCTGGCCGCAGTTCGCGCCGAGCGCTTCGCAGGTCTTCGGCGTGCAGGTGCCCTGGCCGCAGACGTTCGCCACGCCGCCGCCGCCGCACACCTCGGAGTCGAAGCAGGTGCCGCACGAGAGGATGCCGCCGCACCCATCGAGCACCTGGCCGCAGTTCTTCGCCGCGGTCACGCACGTCAGCGGCACACAGGCGGAGGTCGGAGGCATTGGGTCGGTGGCGACCAGCTGCTCCCCCAGCTCGATGAGCGGGCTTGGGGTGGCGTTGCACGCCGACAGGAAGAGAAGCCCGAGAACCCACGCCCCCCGCACGAACGGCTCGCCCATCGCTCGACCTCTCTGGCTTTGGTCAGCCGAAAGTGGGGACGACTGCCTGAAACGCCAGGGGCGAACGCCAGGAGACGACTCGTGCCGAAGCGAGGTGGACACAGCGGACCGTCCTAGGGGTGGGTAAACTGCGGTGGATGTGGTTCAGTTGTAATTATCCAGTTGCCATACGCGGAGTTGCGGATCAATCCCGGGCGTTGATTTCGGACAGGATGCGGTTTGGCGAGAAAGCGCAAAGGTTTGAATTTATTGAAGGTGGACCGGCTGGGGGCCGCCCTCGTGGCCTTCGAGCGCGCCGCGCCTCAGGTCGAGCGGATCGCGCACGATCCGGTGGAGTTTCCGCACCGGTACGACGACCCACGGGACATCGAGCTGGTGGGGCTGTTGTCTGCGGCGCTCGCGTACGGGCGCGTCGATCTGTTCAAGCCCAAAGTGGCCGCGCTGCTTCGCGGCATGGGCCCGTCGCCTTCGGCCTTCGCGCAGCGGCTGACCGTGCCCGGCGCGCGCGCGTTGCTCGACGGGTTCGTCTATCGCTTCAACGTCGGCACGGACATCGCCGTGCTCTTGATGGGCGCGGGGCGCGTGCAGCGCGAGCTGGGCAGCCTGGAGGCGCTGTTCGTTCGGGAGCTCGGGGCGGCGGGCGCGCTGAAGGGCGCGCTCGAAGGTTTCATTCGGTCGATTCGCGAGGCGGCTCCGCTCGAGGTGTTGCGGCGCGCGCTGGGACGCGAGCGCGGGCTGCATCACCTGTTGCCTCACCCGTTGGGGCCTGGCGCGGCGAAGCGGCTCAACCTCTACCTGCGGTGGATGGTGCGCGGTCCGGACGAGGTGGACTTCGGAATCTGGACGCGCGTCTCGCCGGGGCAGCTGTTGATTCCGCTCGACACGCACATCGGCCGAATCGCCGGGCACCTGGGGCTCACGCGTCGAAAAGATCTGTCGTGGAAGACGGCGGAGGAGATCACCGAGCGGCTTCGCCGCGTCGACCCGGCCGACCCGGTGCGCTTCGACTTCGCGCTCTGCCATCACGGGATGAGCGGCGCTTGTCCCTTGAAGCCCGACGTGCGCCACTGCGCGCCGTGCGCGCTGGCGGGCGTCTGCCGGGTAGGGGCCCGGCTCTTGCGCCGCGCGGCGATTGCCCGCGACCACTCGAAGGAGTAGAGGCCAGCGCGATGACCTTCTCGCAAGTGCTCGGACAGGGACGGGCGATCGACGCGCTGCGGACCGCGCTCCAGGGCGGCTCGCTGCACCACGCGTATCTGTTCGCCGGGCCCGACGGCGTGGGCAAAGAGCGCACCGCGCTGGCGCTCGCGCAGGCGCTGCTGTGCGAGCGCGCCCAGGGCGAAGGCTGCGGTGCGTGCGACAGCTGCGTGCGGGTCGCCAAGCTGTCACACCCGGACGTGACGTGGCTGATGCCGGAAGAGGAGCTGGTCGCGCGCAAGCTCGCCGCGAAGACCGACTTCGCCCACGCGCCTTCGCGCGACATCCGCGTGGAGCAGGTGCGAGGCCTCCAGGAGCGGCTCGCCTTGCGGGCGCTGGAAGGGAAGCGGAAGGTCGCGGTGCTCACGCCCGCGCACGCGATGAACCCTCAGGCGCAGAACGCCTTCTTGAAGACGCTCGAAGAGCCTCCGGCCGACACCGTGCTGGTGCTCGTCACCTCGCAGCTCGACAAGCTGCTCCCGACCATTCGAAGCCGCTGCAGCCAGCTGCACTTCGGGCCGCTGCCCGAGGCGCTGATCCGCGAGCGGCTGCAGGCGGAGCGGAAGCTCGACCCGGCCGCGGCGGCGATGGTGGCCTCGATGGCCGAAGGCAGCTTGGGCCGGGCGATCGCGTTCGATCTCGAGCTGCTCGAGCGGCGCAAGGCGCTGGTCGAGGCGCTCGAAGGCCTGAGCCGAGCCGACGCGCGGGGTTGGCTGCACTTCGCGGAGAGCTTCGGCGCCTCGCGCGAGGTCGCCGACGAGAGCTTGCAGATGCTGACCTGGTGGCTGCGCGATTTGGCGAGCATCCGGGAGAAGGGGACGGTCCCCGGTGGGGACGGTCTCCGGTTGATCAACGTGGATTTGGCCGCGGCGGTGGAGCAGGGGGCGGCCAAGGTGCGCTCCGACGAGCTGCACCGGCGCATCCAGCTGGTGGAGCAGGCCCGCATCGCGATCTCGTCCCGAAATGGAGCTCCGCGGCTACAGCTGGAGCGGATGTTGATCGAAATGCTCGCCTAAATGGGGGACTTGTCCCCGAAGGGGGCTGTCACCTCAACCCACTGGGGCGCACCCGCGCGCCTATTCCGCGCCCGCGGGCTGGCTCGAGGATCGACGTGTTGGTCGACCCCAGGAGGGTTCCACATGTCGCAGTCGAAAGACCCGCTGCAAGAGCTCCTCGAGGCCGCGAGCCGCGCGGTGATGAACAAGGACTACGAGGCCGAAGCCGCCGCGCCCGCCGCGTTCGACGGTCAGGACGGGGTGAGCCTCAAGGTGTCGCAGCGCGATCAGCGCGAGCTGGGGGTGCTTTCGCGCACCGCCTACAACATCGAGGGAATGCTCTACATCCAAGAAGAGGTCATGCAGAACAACGGCGACACCAAGTCGGTGTGGAAGCGCGGCAAGCGGCCGCTCGCGATCTGACGGCCTTGTTTCACTGCGCGCGTCGTGCTTTGTGCTGACGCGTGACGCACGAGCTCGAAGACGTTCTGTCGCAGGCGCAGAGCGGCAAGGTGGCGCCGCTCTACCTGTTGTGGGGCGAGGAGTTCCTCGTTCGCAAGGGCGCCGACGAGCTCACCAAGCGGCTCCTCCCCGACGCGTCGGTCGGCCTGAACCTCTCGGTGATGGACGGCGCGTCGCCTTCGGAGATCGCCGCCGAGCTGGCCACCCTCCCGCTCTTCCCAGGCAGGAAGCTGGCGCTCGTGCGCGACCCGGAGTTCCTCGCGCCGAAGAAGGGCCGGGGGGACGCGCTGGGCCGGGCGCGAGACGCGTGGCGCGCGGGGCGGCGCAAGGAGGCGGCGCGGCGCGTGCTCGCGATCGCCGCGCGCGCGGGCTGGAGCGTGAAGGCCCTGGACGTCGGGTCGCCGGACGCGCCGACCGCCGACCAGTGGAAGGACGAGCTCAACATCGAGCTGGGCGAGCTGGACCGGACGTTCCTGCAAGAGGTCGCGGCGTTTTGCCGGGAGGAAGGCATCCGCGCTCCCGAGACCGACGAGGGCGCGCTGCTGGCGCTGCTCGAGCGGGGCATGCCGGAAGGCCACGCGCTGGTGATCGCGGCGACGGACGTCGAGGCGAAGCACCCGCTGGTGAAGTGGGCGCGCGAGCACGGCGTGCTGGTGGAGCGCAAGGTCGCTTCCAAGCTCAAGGAGCTCGACCTGTCCGACCTGGCGGCGGAGGTGCTCCAGCCCTTCGGCAAGCGGCTGGCGCCCGCGGCGGAGATGCAGCTCAAGGAGCGGGTCGGCGGCAACATGCGCCTGCTCCAGTCGGAGCTCGAGAAGCTCGCGCTGTTCACCGACGGCGCGGTGATTCAGCCGGCCGACGTCGAGGCGATCGTCCACCGCGCGCGCGAGGAGGAGTTCCTCGAGCTGTCCGATGCGCTGCAGAAGCGCGACCTGCCCACCGCGCTCAAGTACGTCGACGACGCGATCCAGCAAGGCGCGCACCCGCTGGTGCTGCTCGGGGCCGTGGCCTCCGTGGTGCGCACGCTCCTGATGAACCGCGAGCGGCTCTCCGCGCTGAGCGGCGGCAAGGCGCCCCGGTCGTTCGACGACTTCAAGGCGCGCATCTTCCCGGCCATCGAGCGCGAGGCCAAGGCGGCCAAGGCGCGGGTGCCACACCCGTACGCGGCCTTCATGGGCATGCAGGCGTCGACCCGCTACACGCGCGACGAGCTGCTGCGCGCGCTCGCGGCCTGCGCCGAGTCGGACGTCGCGCTCAAGCTGGGCGGCGGCCGGTTGGTCGTCGAGCGGCTGCTCTGGACGGTGTGCGGCAAGGCGGCTCCGTGGGAGTCGGGGATGCTCGTCGTTCGCCGAGAGCTGGAACGCTGACACGAGCGGTTCTCAAAGGCGTGCACGTCGGCCCCAGGACGGGTTAAGCAGCCCGCCATGGCTGCGAAGACCCTCATCACCAGCGCGCTGCCGTACGCGAACGGCTCGATTCACCTGGGCCACATGGTCGAGTACGTGCAGACCGACATCTACGTGCGGTTCCTGCGCTCGACCGGCGCCGACGTCATCTACGTCTGCGCGGACGACACCCACGGCACGCCCATCGAGCTGAACGCGGCGAAGCAGGGCATCAGCCCCGAGGCGTTCGTCCAGCGCATTCAACCCGAGCACGAGAAGGACTTCGCCGACTTCGACGTGAAGTTCGACGCGTATGGGTCGACCCACTCGGACGACAACCGCCGTCTGGCCGAGCTCATCTACGGCCGGCTCAAGGAGGCGGGGGAGATCGAGCGGCGCGAGGTCGAGCAGTACTTCTGCGAGAAGGACCAGCGCTTCCTTCCCGACCGCTTCATCCGCGGCACCTGCCCCAACTGCAAGTCGCCCGATCAATACGGCGACGTGTGCGAGAAGTGCTCGAAGGCGTACAGCGCGACCGAGCTGATCGCGCCGAAGTGCGCCATCTGCGGCACGCCCCCGGTGCGCAGGAAGTCGCCGCACCTGTTCTTCAAGCTCTCCCGCCACGCCGACGCGCTGCTCGCGCTGATCCAGCGGCCGGACTTCCTGACGCCGGGGCTCGCCGCGCAGCTGCAGCAGTTCTTCGAGAAGGGCCTGGCCGACTGGGACATCAGCCGCGACGGTCCGTACTTCGGGTTCCCCATCCCGGGGGAGACGAACAAGTTCTTCTACGTCTGGCTCGACGCGCCGATCGGCTACATCGCCGCGACCGAGAAGTGGGCGCGCGAGACCGGCAAGGCCAAGAACGCGCTCGCGTACTGGGGCAAGGACGCGAGCGCGCGCATCATTCATTTCATCGGCAAGGACATCGTCTACTTCCACGCGCTGTTCTGGCCCGCGGTGTTGAAGGCCTCCGGCTTCCGTCAGCCGGACCGCATCGTCGTGCACGGCCACCTCACGGTGAACGGCGAGAAGATGTCGAAGAGCCGCGGCACGTTCATCAACGCGCGGACCTACCTCGACCTCCTCGACCCCAGCTACCTGCGCTACTTCTACGCGGCGAACCTGGGCCCCACGCCGGAGGACCTGGATCTGTCGCTGAACGAGTTCCGCCTGAGGGTGAACGCCGACCTGGTGAACAACATCGGCAACCTGGCCAACCGCACGCTGTCGCTGCTGGCGGGGCCGCTGGAGGGCAAGCTCGCGCCCGCGGGTGAGGGGGCGGGCAAGAAGCTGGTGAGCGACGCGATCGCGCGCGCGGGCGAGGTGCGGCAGGCCTTCGAGCGGTACGACTACCGCGCGGCGGTGAAGGCCATCTGCGAGATCGCGCAGACCGCCAATCAGTTCCTCACCGTGCAGGAGCCCTGGAAGAAGGTGAAGACCGACCCGCAGCAGGCGCGGCGCGATCTCTCCGATGCCGCCGAGGTGGCGTACGTGGTCGGCGCGCTGCTCGAGCCGGTCGTGCCTCGGCTGTCGCACAAGCTCTTCGAGCAGCTCGCGGCGCCGCCGCTCACCTACGCGCAGCTCCAGACGGCGCAGTACCCGCTGCTCTCGCGCGAGCGGCCCATCGGCACGCCGTCGCCGCTCATCGCTCGTCTCGAAGAGGCGCAGGTCGCTCCGCTGGTGGCCGCTCCCCAACCGGGAACCGCCCCTCAACCGGGGACTGTCACCCCCGGGGGACTGCCCCCCCAAACTGAAATCGAGTACGCCGACTTCGCGAAGATCACCCTCAAGGTCGGCGTCGTCACCGCGGCCGAGCGCGTGCCCAAGGCGGACAAGCTGCTCAAGCTGAGCGTGGACGTCGGAGAAGGGACCCCGCGCACGATCGCCGCCGGCATCGCCGAGGCCTACGCGCCTGAGCAGCTCATCGGCCGCAAGGTGGTGGTGGTCGCCAACTTGAAGCCGCGCGCGCTCCGAGGCATCGAGTCGCGGGGCATGCTGCTCGCCGCGGGGCCCGGTGGCAAAGAGCTCTCGCTCGTCGACCCTGGGCCGCTGCCGCCCGGGAGCGAGGTGAAGTGAGCGTGTCACAGCAGGTGGGGCTCGATTGGCGCGCCCAGAAGGACATGGCGCTCGTGGCCTTGGAGCGCGAGCAACGCGCCGCGGCCCGCGCCGAGGCGGCTGGTCTGCTGTGCGAGCTGGCGTCCGATGGACCGGAGCAGGCGGCGGAGCTGGTCGACGCGATTCCGCGCCTGCTCGCCGACGCGCAGAGCGAGGTCCGGTGCGCTGGCCTGGCGCTCGCCGGCATCGCCTTGACGCCGGACGAGGCCGAGCCGGTGCTGGTGCGGGGGCTGGCCGATCCGGCGACGCGCGTTCGGGTGGAGGCGGCGGGGCGGCTGGCCGACCTGGCGCGCCCTTCGTCGCGAGGCGCCTTCGCCGCCGCGCTCGGCGACGCGTCCTTCTCCGTCCGGTTCGAGGCGGCGCGGGGCATGGCGAGCCTCAAGCACTCGGCCGGGCTCGACGTGCTGGTCGAGGCGCTCGACGACGGCGACTTCCGGTTTCGCGCGCTCGGCGCGCTCGCCGAGCTGGGCGATGCGCGCGCGCTGCCGGCGGTGCAGCGGCTCTGGCGCAAGTGGCTCCTGCCGTACTTCGACCGCACCCAAGCGGCGGGCACGCTGGTGAAGCTCGGGGACCCAAGCGGGATCGAGCACCTGTTCGCGCGCACGCGAAAGAAGTGGACGGTCGATCGCGGGCTCGCGGTCGAGCTGCTCGGCGAGGTGCGCGCGCCGGGGGCCTTCGAGCGCTTGAGCGCGCTCGTCGCCGACAAGCGCGACGCCTCGCGAGGCGCGGCGGCGCGGGCGCTCGGCCGGCTCGGCGACGCGCGCGCGCGGCCGGTGTTGCTGGAGATCTTCGGGGCCGAGGACACGCCCGACGACGTTCGGCTCGACGCGGCCGAAGGGCTTTGCCGGCTCGGCGCCGACGAAGACCTCTCGGCGCTCGAAGCGGCCGCCTCGCAGGCCAAGGGGCCGCTCAAGGCGGAGCTGCAAGAGATGCTCGCCGACTTTCGGGCGATCCGCGCCGGAGCGGCGTCTTGATCCTCATCGACGCGCACTGTCACCTCGAGCGCGCGGAGCTGCCCGACACCGCCGAGGTCATCGCGCGGGCCCGCGCCGCGGGCGTGCAGCACGCGATCATCGTCGGCCAGTTTCAAGCGCCGGGAGACTTCGGCAGCGCGCTCGAGGTCGCGCGGGCCCACCCGGGCTTCCTCACCCCCACCATGGGCGTTCACCCGCATGAGGCCGCGAACGCCACCGAGCAGGACTTCGAGGCGCTCGCCGCGCTCTGCGCGCGTCCCGAGGTGGCCGCCGTGGGAGAAGCAGGGCTCGACTACTACTACGACCGCTCGCCGCGCGAGGTGCAGGAGCGCGTCTTCCGGCGCCAGTGCCAGCTCGCGCTGCGGCTCGCGAAGCCGCTGGTGGTGCACGTGCGCGACGCCCACCTCGAGTGCCACCGCATCCTGCAGGAGGAAGGGGTCCGCGAAGGCC
>CAZEDU010000012.1:22714-27908 GCA_964511185.1 uncultured Myxococcaceae bacterium
TTCACCGGCGATACCGACGACGCGCGCCGCTACCTGGACCTGGGCTTCTTCCTCTCCATCTCGGGCATCGTCACTTACAAAAAGACCGAGGCCCTGCAGGACGCGGTGAGGTTCGCCCCGATGGATCGGCTGCTGGTCGAGACCGACAGCCCGTTCCTCGCGCCGGTGCCGCACCGGGGAAAGAAGAACGAGCCGGCGTGGGTGGGCGAGGTCGCGCGGCAGGTGGCGCGCCTCAAGTCGCTCCCGGAGGACCACGTCGCGCTCACCGCCGCCCACAACTGCGCGCGCCTGTTCCGGCTGCCGGTCTCGCTGCCGCCTCCTTAAGCCCTAAGCCTTGGCGGTCCACGTCTCCAGGTCGCGGGCGATGACCTCCAGGTCCTTGTCCATGTTCGGCAGCTCGAGCAAGAGCGCCTCCGGGTCGTAGCGAAACTCCGCCGACCGCAGGGTGAGCAGCGGCTCGAGCGCGGGCTCTCCGAGCTTTCCTTCGAAGCCTGCGTAGAGCACGCGGCCCTTCTCGAAGTGGAGGACACCGTCGGCTTCACCGGTGCCGATGGAGAGCCTCCCGTACTTGCGGCCGCGCGAGAGCGCGTGGAGCACCTCCGCCACCTCGAGCTCGTCGAAGCTGCCTTGCACCGGGTGGCCGGGGCTGCCGTGCTCGAGCCGCTCCTGCAGGATCGACACGAGCGTCTCGAGCAGGTCGACGTCGCTCACCAGCCGCGAGATGCCAGCGTCCGCGAGCTGCGCCCGCGCGTTGGGCTCGCGCACCTCGCCGAACACCACCACCGGCACGCCGGCGATGTCCGGCTGCGTGCGGATGAACTGCGTCAGCGACGCGATGTCCGGAGCGCCCAGGTTCACCGACACGGCCAGCGCGTCGGCGCCGCCGGAGATGAGCGTGTCGGCCGCGCCGTTGAGCTTCGGCACCGCGTGGGCGACGAGCCCGTGCTCGGAGAAGAGCTCGATGAGCTCGGTGCGCCGACCTTCGTCGGGGTGGGCGACCAGGATGTGCCGCCCGTCGGCCGCGAGCCGCTCGCGCAGCAGCTCGCCGCTGTAGAGCTGCGCGATCAGCGCGACGACCTCGGGGTCGTACAGCTTGCCCGCGTTCTCTTGCAGGTGGGTGAGCGCCTCGCCCTTGCTGAACAGCCGCCCGAACGCGTTGTCCTCGTTGCGGGTGAGGTCGAGCGCCGCGTCGACGGCCGCCAGCACCCGCGCGCCGATCGCGATGTCGTCTCCCTTGGCGCCCTGGGGCACGCCCGAGCCGTCGAAGGTCTCGTAGAGCTGCGCGAGGATGGCGTTGACCGCGCCCGGAAGGTGCACCGTCTCGAACAGCCGAACCGGCGCGCGCGCGTACCGCTTGGCCTCCGCCTTCCACGAGGGGTTCTGCGCGTTGTTGGCGAGCGTCAGGTGCTTGTCGGCGGGCTTGCCCAGCTCGTGCAGGTACGCGGCGATCGAGACCTGCGACACCGCGCGGGGCTCGAGCCCCATGCGGCGCGCCACCGCCGCCGCCTGCCGCGCGAGCTGCGCGGAGTGGCCCCGCCGGCCGGGCTTGGTCAGCTCGAGCAGGCCCACCAGGATGTTCAGCGTCTCGATGAAGTCGTTCTCGCCGACGGCGCCGCGCACCACCCAGAGCGCCTCGCGCAGCTGGGACGGCTGGTGCCGCCGAGAGGAGCCGAAGCGGTTCTTCTTGGCGCGCGGGTCGGCCTCGGGGAACACCACCACGCTGGGCTGGCTGATGCCGCCGGAGGAGATGTCGAAGGGGCGCTGCGCGGGCTGCAGGCCGACCGGCTTGGTCGCGAACGCGGTCGGGTCGCTGTAGTAGTGCTTGCGGATGGCGGCCTGAATCGCCGAGCGCAGCGCGACGAACGGGTAGACCTCGCTCATCTCGGCGACGAGCGCGATCTCGGACAGGAGCGATTGGTTCTGCGGCTCGGCCACCGCCACCGAGATCGCCTTGCGGTCGAGGTCCATCGCCAAGGGCAAAAACAGCTGCGCCTCGGCCATGCGCACGGGGATGCGGTCGAGCAGCTCGGGGGCCAGCTTCACCCGGTCGAGCTGCTCGCGGGTGACGAAGCGGACCTTGAAGTCCGCGGCGAGGAAGCGCAGCAGCACCTCTTCGGTGAGGAAGCCGAGATCGACCAAGCAGTCACCCAGCCGATGGCCGGTGATGCGCTGCTGCTGCAGCCCCTGCTTGACCGCCTCGGGGGAGACGAGCCCCGCCTCGACGAGGCGCTCTCCCATCATCTTCGCCATCGCTTTAAGCCTTCTCGTCTCCTGGCGTGCCGGTCAGCGCCGAGAAGGGCTTGAAGCTGAGCTCCTTCGGCAAGGTCGGGTCGCGCTGCGGCTTCGGCTCTCCCTTCGCCTCGACGCTCGGCTCGCCGCGGGGTTCGGGCGCGCCGCCGGCCCGGTCGCGGTGCCGCGGCCGGTCGCGCTTGCGCTCGCGTCGCTTCTGCGGGCGGAACCCGTCGAGCGGCCCCTTGCCCCGCGCGGTCGGGAGCGGCGCCTTCCAGAGCGAGTGCTCGATGAGCCGGGTCGGCTCGGTCCACTTCGGGTGACCGTCGCGCGACATGATCTCGAGCCACGCCTGCACGCGCGAGTCCATCAGGTCGGCCAGGTGCACCAGGAGCGCCTCGAGCGTCATCGGCAGCTTCGGGGAGCCGTGCTCGAGCTTCCCGTGGTGGGCGAGCACCAGGTGCGTGATGTGGTGCTCGAGCGCCGGCGAAAAGCCTTCGATGCGCGACGCTTTCTCGCGGATCATCTGCGCGGTCATCACCAGGTGCCCCACCAGGCGCCCCTCGTCCGTGTAGTCGGTCTCGTTCTCGTAGGAGAGCTCGCGCACCTTGCCCAGGTCGTGCAGCAGCGCGCCCGCCACCAGGAGGTCGCGATCGGCCATCGGGTAGTGATCGGCCAGGCGGTGCGCCAGCCGAATCACCGAGAGCAGATGATCCGCCAGGCCGCCCCGGTGGCCGTGGTGTACCGACTTCGCCGCCGGCGCGACCGGCAGCCCGCGGGCGATCTCCGGGTCGTCGAGGAACGCGAGCAGGAGCTTTCGCACGTGGCCGTCTTGCACCCGCTCGACCAGCTCGCGAATCTGCGCCACCGCGCGGCCGTCCCCGGCGGCGCCGCGCTCGGCCTCCGCGGTCGGCGGCGCGGCGTAGGCGAACTCCTTGGGGTCGATGGGCTCGGGGTCGAGCCGTTCGATCTTCTCGATCACCACCTGCGGCTTCTGGTGGAACGAGATCACGCTGCCGGTCACCAGCACGTAGTCGTCCACCTGGAACACCGGCTCGAGCCGCTCGACGTCGTCGAACACGCGCGCGTCGATCTCGCCGGTGCGGTCGGCCAGCGTCACCGCGAGGAACGTTTTTCCCCCTCGGCTGGTGTTCTTCTGTTTCTTGACCACGCGGAAGACCGTCAGGACGCGGTCCTTCTCGTGCAGGTCTCGGACATAGACTTTGCGAACCATCTCGACCCCTGGGTCTTTCAGGGGCGAATGCTGGTTGCCGTTCTCCGTCGAAGCTGGGTCGGTGGTATTCACGGGGTCGGGCACACTATCACTTCATCGAAGGGCGAGGATGCCGATGTCCATCACGAGCGCTTTGCTGTTGTTGGCCCTGGCCTCCGGGCCAGAGAGCGGCAAGTGGGAGCTCAAGGCCAAGGAGGACGGCGTCAGCGTCTTCTCGAGGGAGCGCGCGGGCTCCCGGCTGCCCGAGCTCAAGGCGATCGGGCTCATCGACGCGCCGCCCGCCGAGGTCTGGAAGACGATCAGCGACTACGCGAACTACAAAAAAAACATGCCGTACACGGAAGAGAGCAAGGTCCTCTCGACCGAGCAGGACGGCAAGGTGACCCTCTTCTACAGCGTGATCAACGCGCCGTTCGTCAGCCGCCGCGACTACATCATCCGGCTGGTCGACGAGTCGGACGGCTCGGGGACCTACAAGGTCTCCTGGACGCCGGTGAAGGAGGGCCCGCCGCCGAAGGACGGCGTCGTCCGGGTGCTGATCAACGACGGCTACTGGCTGCTCGAGCCGCGCGACAACGGCACCAAGACCTTCGCCACCTACTACCTGCACACCGACCCGGGCGGCTCGATCCCCAGGTGGATCGCCAACAAGGCGAACGACACCGCGGTGCCGAACGTGTTTCGCTCGGTCCGTAAGGTCGTGTCCAAGAAGTGATCAGTCGAGCTCGAGCGCCAGGGCGTGCAAGCGCGGCGTGCGCGGGGCCCCGAGCAACGTCGGGAAGTCGAACGGCAGGGCGGGGCGGGCGAGCACGATCGCCGCGCGGCCCGCGCGCGCGCAGCTCTGGGACACCCAGGCCTCGAAGGCCCCCATCCCAGCGCCGCTCAAGTCGGTCTGCGCGACTACCAGGAACCCGCCGTGCTGCGTGTGGCGGATGGCGAGCTGGAGCAGCCGATCGAGCGCGCCCGCTTCGCGGAGGAACGGCGCGTCGATCGGAACGTCGAGCAGCACGAGCTCGAAGGGGTCGTGCCCCGCCGACAGCGCCTCGAACGGGTCCGCCAGCTCCACGTGCGAGCGCGCCAGCAGCCCGTTCGACTCCAGGTTCTCCTGCGCGAGGACGATCGCGTCCTCGTCGGCGTCGAAGGCCACCACGTGCCGGGCGCCGTGCGCGCCCGCGTGCAGGAACAACCCGCCGACGCCGCAGCACAGGTCGAGCACCCGCATGCCGGGCGCCAGCCGCGCCACGACGCGCCGGACCGAGCGCTGCGCGTACGCATAGCCGGTGAGCGGGCCGGAGAAGAGATCGACGGTCACCAACGCGCCCAGCTCGTGCACGCGGGTCCAGCGCGGCGGCTTCCCGTGGAGAACGTGGGGGGCGTGCGAGGGGAGGCCTCGCACGCGGCGGAGCGGGCCGTCGTTGCGCGCGAGCACCGAGCCCGCGCCGGCGATCTCCACCAACAGCCGGGCGATCGCCCCGATCTGCCCATCGTGCGCTGGGCTCAACGCCTGCACCACGAAGCAGCCGTCGTACCGGTCGATCGCCAGCCCCGGGAGGCCATCGCCATCCTCGTTCACCGTCCGGCAGAAGAGCGGCGTCTGGACGAAGCGGGCCCGGCGCTCGAGCGCGTGGCGCAGGCGAGGCGCTAGGTCTTCGAGAGGGGTCTGGGACGAGGTGTCGGTCTGAAGCACCGCTCACTCCGAAGCGCGAATGTCCTCGGAGAAACATGCGGCGC
>CAZEDU010000012.1:27918-29572 GCA_964511185.1 uncultured Myxococcaceae bacterium
GGCAGGCCGCCCGGGGGCCAGCGTTCGCCTGCCGAGAAGGCCGCCTGGACGGCCCTAGGCCTCTTCCTCGGCGTCGTCGGTCTCCCGCTCGACCTTGGGCGCGTCGGCCTTGGGCTTCTCGTGCTCTTCGATGTGGAAGTCGGAGATCTTCCCGAGCTTCTTCATGTGCTCGAGGCCGGCGACCAACGCGTGCTCCTTCGAGTCGGCCATCACCTTCATCAAGAGCGGCACCGGCCAGGACTTGTACGGCTCGGAGATCTTCTCGGCATTCGGTGGTGGCTCGGGATAGACCTCGATGGAGTAGTTGTCGGTGAGGTCGCGGGTGACGCGCACCAAGTGCTTTCGGCCACTGACGGTTGCGTATGCCATGCGGGCCACTCCACTAGCCCGAAGGGGCCGTCACCGACAAGTCACTTCCGCTTGAAGGCCAGCGCCGTCACGCGCCACAGGAGCATGGTGAGCGCCATCGCCAGGCACAGCGCGACGATGTGGTAGCCGGCGATGAGGCAGAACAGCGCGCCCGCAGCGAGCAGGGTCGCGGCCACCACCCAGTACAAGACCGTGTTGCTGCCGCGCTGCCGGGCCGCCGTCGCCGCCTGCTGCAACAAGGGAATGCTCCCCGCCTTGCGCCAGGTCTCCTTGCCTTCCTCGAGCACCTCGTCGTCCGCGTCGACCAGCCCCTGCAGGTAGGCCTTCTCGACGTCGAGGAAGGACTCGAAAGACAGCTGACCCTCTTTGCTGCGCACCGTGTATCGGCCCATGGCGATCTGAAACCTAGCCATCTCCCGGCGGGTTTGCTCGCTTTCAGCTCAGCTCGGCGCAGATCTGCTCGGCGATGCGCAGCCCGTCGATGGCGGACGAGACGATGCCGCCCGCATAGCCGCAGCCTTCGCCGCCCGGGTAGAGCCCGCGCAAGGAGACCGACTGCAGGTCGTCGCCGCGCGTGATGCGCACCGGTGCGCTGGTCCGGCTCTCGATGCCGATGAGCATGCCGTCGTTCGATAAGAAGCCGCGCATGCGCTTGTCGAACGCGCGCAGCGCCCCCTTCAGGGCCGCGGTGAGCCGCTCGGGGAAGAGCCGATTCAAATCGGCGTGCGCGAGCCCGGGCCGGTAGCTCGTCTCGCCCGGCTTCTTCACCCGCTTGCCGGCGAGGTAGTCGGGGATCGACTGCGCGGGCGCGATGAAGCGCCCGCCGCCGAGCTCATACGCCTTCTGCTCCCAATGGCGCTGGAAGGCCAACCCCGCGAGCGGACCGGTGAAGCCTTCGCGCGCGAAGTCCTCGACCGAGACCGACACCACGATGCCGGCGTTGGCGAACTTCGCGTTCCGCCTCGAGTTGCTCATGCCGTTGGTGCACTGCAGCCCTTCCTCGGTCGGCGTCGGCACCACGATGCCGCCTGGGCACATGCAGAACGAGTAGATGCCGCGCACCTCGCCGTTGAGCTCCAGGTTCTCGGCGAGCTTGTAGTCGGCGGGCGGCAGCTTCGGGTTCTTCGCGGCGGCGCCGTACTGAATCGAGTTGATGAGCGCTTGCGGGTGCTCGGCGCGAAAGCCCAAGGCGAAGGGCTTGGCCTCGACCGTCACGCGCCCGTCGGCGGCGAAGCGCTCGTACAGCTCGCGGGCCGAGTTGCCCGGCGTCAGCACCACGCGGTCG
>CAZEDU010000012.1:29582-58787 GCA_964511185.1 uncultured Myxococcaceae bacterium
GCCCGTCGGAGAGCTTCACGCCCGCCACGTTTCCATCGCGGTAGAGGAGGTCCTCGACGCGCGTCTCGAACAGCACCTCGCAGCCGCCCGCGACCAGCTCCTTGCGCAGGGTCTGCACCGCGCCCGGCAAGAGGTCCGAGCCGATGTGCGGCTTGCCTTCGACCAGAATCTGATCCGGCGCGCCGTACCGCGCGAACGCCTCGATGACCTTGCGCACCAGCGGGTGGTTGATGCGGGTCGACAGCTTTCCGTCGGTGTACGCGCCCGCGCCGCCCTCGCCGAAGTTCATGTTGCTCTCGGGGTCGAGCGAGCCGTCGCGCATCAGCTTGGCGACGTCCTTGCGGCGCTGCACCACGTCGCGGCCGCGCTCGAGGAGGATGCTCTTCACCCCCCGCTCGAGCAGCCCCAGCGCACAGAACAGACCGGCCGGCCCCGTGCCGATGATGATCGGCCGCAGCTCGGGCGCTCGGACCGGCAGCGCGGGCGGGGGCGCGGGCGCCACCGGCGACACGTCGGGCGGCAGCTTCGCCGGCGTCTTCCCCGCCGTGAGCGCCACCTCGAGCGTGTACACGTAGCGCGGGTGCCCCTTCTTGCGCGCGTCCAGGACCGAACGCACCACGCGGACCGACTGAAGGTCCGCCGGCGTGACCCCCAACTTTGCGGCTGCCCGGCGGCCCAGGAGCTCGGTGGGCTCGTCCAACCACAGAGAAATATTGTTCACTCGAAACACTGCGGCTGCTCCTACCAGTGCGAAGGTCGCTATGCATCTTCCCGGCGCCGCTCGCCTGGGGTGCGCGATGTGGTGCGTAAGGGGCTATACAGCGCCACTGCAAAACAGGCAGCTAAGCATATGAAATGACATGTCTTCTGGAATGGGCCGGTCTGGCACGCGGGTTGTAGTCGCATTGATCATCGCAGTTGGTCGGACTTCCTTTCAGGGAGTTGGAGAGACATGAAGCCGGACGCCAAGAGCGCCAAGATCCTCGCGCACACGTTCTTCCAGCAGTTGAAGGGCGGCGGTTACAACTCGAACCAGATCATCGGGGTCGCCAGCGAGCTCATCGACCTGGTCACGCTCGAGCTGCGCGCCGCCGAGAAGGCGGACCCACATCAGGAGCCGGAGCAGGAGTTGCGCCGCATCGCCTAGCTGGTTCTAATTCACGCTGACCCTAGCGGGCGGACGAGCTCCGGACTGGTTTCGGGGCTCACGCCCTCTAGGCGGTAGGTTACCCGGACAGCGAAATGGGCTGCCCGGGTTTTTTATTGCCTCAGCCGGCGTCGCTGCAGCGCCGCGGCGCCGGTCAAGACGAGCAGGCCCAGGGTCATCGCTGAGAAGACGTAGCTGGTGGAGCGGTACAACAGCGCGGCCCACAGCGCGAACGCGGCCGCCACGAAGCCCACGTCGAGCAGCCAGTGCTTCCTCGCCTCGTGCATCAGCGCGCCGGCGCAGAAGGTGAGCGGGACGCCGAGCAGCACCTGCCGCTGAATCTCCTCCCCGTGGCTCGCGATGACGTCCGAGTTGTGCACGAGAATCGCGGCGAAGATGACCACCGTGCCGATCGCCAGGACGAGCACTCCGGCGGCGGCGGCGTCCTTGGTCAGCCGCGCCTTCTCGTCGAACTGCTGAATCGCCAGGTCGACCAGCTGCTCGAGCGCGCTGTTCAAGATCTCGGCGAAGAAGATGAGCAGCACGCAGAAGATGAGCGTGACCTTCTCCGCGAGCCCGAGCGGAATGCCGCTGCCCACCAGCGACACCAGCACCGCGGCGATCACGTGCATGCGCATGTTCCGCTGGTGCACGACGGTGTGCACGAGCCCGTTCCAGGCGTGGAACAGCGAAGACAGGAAGGTCCCGTTATGGGGGGGCGCGCGGAAGGTGGCTGGACCGTGCGAGGGCGGGGCCATAGAGCGTCTGGGTGCGGCAGGTAACACGAGCGTGGCCCAGACGCCACGGCTGCCTCCCGCTGCGGGCGCTCGTTGACTCGCCTGTGAGCCGCGCCTACCTTGCGCGGCCCGTCGGCATCACCCATCCAGCACTTCTAAGGAGACCCTCCATGGCCATCAAGTTCGCGATCAACGGCTTCGGCCGCATCGGTCGCTGCGTTCTGCGCGCCGCGCTCTCGCGCAAGGAAGACATCGAGATCGTCGCGATCAACGATCTCGACAAGCCGTCTTCGCTCGCGCACCTCTTCAAGTACGACTCGGTGCACCGCACCTGGCCGGGCACGGTGAAGGCGAGCGAGAAGGGCATCGTGATCGACGGCAAGGAGATCCGCATCACCGCCGAGAAGAGCCCCGCGGCGCTGCCGTGGAAGGAGCTGGGCGTCGACGTGGTCCTGGAGTGCACCGGCCGCTTCACCGAGCGCACCGCCGCCGAGCAACACCTGACCGCCGGCGCGCGGAAGGTGCTCATCTCCGCGCCCGCGAAGAACCCGGACATCACGCTCGCCTACGGCATCAACCACACGCTCTACGACGCCAAGAAGCACAACATCATCTCGAACGCGTCGTGCACCACCAACTGCCTGTCGCCGGTCGCCAAGGTGCTGATGGAGAGCTTCGGCATCGAGAAGGGCTTGATGACGACGGTGCACAGCTACACCAACGATCAGCGCATCCTCGACCTGGTGCACGAGGACCTGCGGCGCGCCCGCGCGGCCGCCCTCTCGATGATCCCCGCATCCACCGGCGCGGCCAAGGCGATCGGCGAGGTGCTCCCCGCGCTCAAGGGCAAGCTGAACGGCATGGCGGTGCGCGTGCCGACCCCCAACGTCTCGCTCGTCGACCTGACCGTCGTGCTCTCGAAGAACGCGACCGCCGAGGAGATCAACGGGGCGTTCCGCAAGGCCGCCGAGGGCCCCCTCCGGGGCGTGCTGGAGTACTCCGACGTGCCGACCGTCTCCATCGACTACAACGGCAACCCGCACTCGGCGATCTTCGACGCCACCAACACCTCGGTCATCGACGGCAACCTGGCCAAGGTGATGGCCTGGTACGACAACGAGTGGGGCTTCTCGAACCGCATGGTCGACGTCGCCAAGTTCATCGCGACCAAGGGCTAACCGGTGGTCCGATACATCGACGAGCTGCAGCTGACGGGCAAGCGCGTCTTCATTCGGGTGGACTTCAACGTCCCGCTCGACAAGGCGCGCAAGGTCACCGACGACACCCGCATCCGCGAGGCGCTGCCGACCATTCGGCGCGCCATCCAGATGGGCGGGAAGGTGATCCTCGCGTCTCACCTCGGGCGGCCGAAGGGCGGGCCAGACCCGGCGTTCTCGCTCGAGCCGGCGGCGGCGCGCTTGTCCGAGCTGCTCGGCGGTGAGCACGAGGTGCTGCTCGCTGACGACTGCATCGGCGACGGGGTGCAGAAGCTGGTGCGGGACTTGAAGCCAGGGCAGGTGCTCCTGCTCGAGAACCTGCGCTTCCACGCCGAGGAAGAGGCGAACGACGAGGGCTTCGCGCGTCAGCTCGCCGCGCTCTGCGATGTGTACGTGAACGACGCGTTCGGCACCGCGCACCGGGCGCACGCCTCGACCGCGGGCATGGTGCCGTTCGTGAAGGAGAAGGCCGCGGGCTTCCTCATCCGCAAGGAGCTCGAGTACCTGGGCCGCATCGTCAAGAACCCGGAGAAGCCGTTCGTCGGCATCCTCGGTGGCGCGAAGGTCTCGGACAAGATCAAGGTGATCGAGAACCTCTTGCCGAAGGTCGACGCGCTCCTGATCGGCGGCGCGATGGCCTACACGTTCTTGAAGGCGCAGGGCATCGAGGTGGGCGCGAGCCGGGTCGAGAGCGACAAGCTCTCGCTCGCCACGCGGCTGCTCGAAGCGGCGCAGCGGCTCAAGAGCGAGATTGTCCTGCCGCTCGACCACATCGTGGGCACCTCGCCCGACGAGAAGAGCGAAGCGCGCGAGGTGAAGGAGCGCGCGATCCCCGCCGGGTGGATGGGGCTCGACATCGGGCCGAAGACCCGCGACCACTACCGGCAGCACATTCGCGGCGCGAAGACCGTGCTGTGGAACGGGCCGATGGGGCTGTTCGAGGTGAAGAAGTTCTCGGAAGGCACCCGCGCGGTCGCCGAGGCGATGGCGGCGAACCAGGGCGCCATCACGGTGGTCGGCGGCGGCGACAGCGCCGCGGCGGTCGCCGAGTTCCGCCTCTCGGACAAGATGAAGCACGTGTCGACCGGCGGCGGCGCCTCGCTCGAGTTCCTCGAGGGCAAGGAGCTCCCCGGCATCAAGGCACTCCAGGAGACGCCATGACTTCCGCTCGTCGCCGCTTCATCGCCGGCAACTGGAAGATGAACAAGACGGTGGGCGAGGCGCTGGCGCTGGTGCGCGAGCTGCGCGGCCTGGTGTCGATGGTGCGCGACCGCGTCGACATCGCCGTGGCGCCGCCGTTCGTCTCGCTCCACCCGGTGGCCAAGGCGCTCGAGGGCTCGAACATCGCGCTCGCGGCGCAGAACTGCCACTTCGAGAAGTCGGGCGCGTTCACCGGCGAGGTCTCGACCGAGATGCTCCAAGAGGTCGGCTGCGCCTACGTGATCGTCGGTCACTCCGAGCGGCGGCAGCTGTTCGGCGAGACCGACGAGTCGGTCAACAAGAAAGCCAGGGCGGTGCTCGCCCAGGGCATGCGGCCCATCATCTGCGTCGGCGAGACGCTGGCCGAGCGGGAAGCGGGCCGCACGCTCGAGATCGTCGGTCGTCAGCTCAAGGGTGCGCTGCAGGGCTTCTCCGCCGCCGACGGGACCCAGGTCGTGCTCGCCTACGAGCCCGTCTGGGCCATCGGCACTGGGCGCAACGCCACCAGCGCGCAGGCGCAAGAGGTGCACGCGCACCTGCGTGAGCAGCTCGTCGCGCTGCTCGGCCGTGAGGTCGCCGAGCAGATTCGCATCCAGTACGGCGGGTCGGTGAAGCCAGAGAACGCGGCCGAGCTGTTGGCCCAGCCCGACGTGGACGGCGCTTTGGTGGGCGGCGCCAGCCTGAAAGCGACTGATTTCGCTGGAATCGTGAAGGCCGGCCTGTAGTTGTCCTGAGACCCCGAATTCACTATGGTCCGCCTCCTTTTTCTGGCTGACCAACGAGCGAACGAAACATGCTGACCTTCTTCACGATCGTGCACGTCGTCCTCTGCGTGTTCATGATCTTCGTCATCCTTCTGCAGCCCGGTAAGGACGCTGGCATGGGCGCGGCCCTCGGCGGGGGCGCGGCCACCAGCGCGTTCGGCGGACGTGGCGCGGTCACCTTCCTCGGAAAGATCACCGCCGTCTGCGCCGCGGCGTTCTTCCTCACGTCGCTCGGCCTCTCGTTCGTCGGCATGCGCGGCTCGGTGATGGCCGGGACCAAGGCCAAGCCCGCCGCCGCGGCGCCCGCGTCCGATGCTCCCGCCAACAAGGGGCTCGAGCAGCCGGCGGCCGCTCCCGCCGAAGACAAGCCTGCGCCGGAAGCCGCGCCGCAGCAGTAAAGAGAGAGCAAGCCCAGGTGGTGGAATTGGTAGACACACCATCTTGAGGGGGTGGCGCCGAAAGGTGTGCGGGTTCGAATCCCGCCCTGGGCACTCGCCAAAATGGGGACTGTCCCTTTCGGGACTGTCCCCGTTTTTTTCAAGCACCTCTCGCCGTCCTCGATGTGATGACCGGCGAAGCAGCCCCGCGATCCAGTTCCCAGGCTCGAGCGGTTTGTGGTACTGCCTGCCGCCGAAAAAGCCCAGGTGGTGGAATTGGTAGACACACCATCTTGAGGGGGTGGCGCCGAAAGGTGTGCGGGTTCGAATCCCGCCCTGGGCACTCGCCGAATGGGGACTGTCCCTCACGGGACTGTCCCCGTTTTCTTTTGGGTGCATACCTTCGGGCGCATGAGAAGCCTCCTCTGCGCCGCGCTCGTGCTCTTCGTCGGCTGTCGGCAGAAGGTCGACCCGAGCAAGCCCTTCCGGCTCGCCTTCTTCCCCAACGTCACGCACGCGCAGGCGCTCGTCGGCCACGCCGACGGCACGTTCGCGCGCGCGCTGAGCGGGAAGGGCGTGACCTTTCGCCAGTTCACCGCGGGCCCGCAGGCGATGGAGGCGCTGGTCGCGGGCTCGGTCGACGCTTCCTACGTGGGCACGGGCCCGGCCATCACGGCCTTCCTGCGCGCCGGGCGTGAGCTCCGGATCATCGCCGGCGCGGTGAACGGGGGCGCGGCCTTGGTGACGAGGACGGCGCGAACGGCCGAGGACCTGAAAGGCACGCGGCTCGCCGCGCCGCAGATCGGCAACACCCAAGACGTCGCGCTGCGCCACTGGCTCCACGCTCAGGGGCTGGAGATCCGCGGCGACTTGGGGAAGGGCGACGTCGAGGTGTTCCCGCTCGGCAACGCCGAGATCTTCGATCTCTTTCGTCGAGGTGAGCTCGAAGGCGCCTGGGTGCCCGAGCCGTGGGCCTCGCGGCTGGTGTTCGAGGCGGGCGGCCGCGTGATGGTCGACGAGGCGACGCTCTGGCCCGGCGGGGCCTTTCCCACCACCGTGCTCGTCACCACGCGCAAGGTGCTGGAGGCTCGGCCCGACGACATCCGCGCGCTCCTTCAGGCCCACGAGGCGCTCACCGCGCGCTGGGGGGAGGACCCCGGCGCCTTCGCCGCCGCGACCGACGACGCCTTCGCCGCGCTCACAAGCAAGGGGCTCTCGCCCGAGGTCCTCGGGTCGGCGTTCGCGCGCATGCGGCCGACCACGACGGTGCAGCTCGAGACGCTCACCACGGCGGCGCGCCACGCGCACGAGCTCGGCTATGTCCCTTCGGCGGACTTGAGCGGCATCCTCGCGCCGGAGCCGATGAGCGCGGGCGATGAGCGCCTCAATTCTCCTCGCCCAGGGCGAAGGTGAACGTCGCCCAGTACCCGCGCCACGCGATCTCGCCCTCGGCGGGCTCCACGTGCACCGCGCGCAGCAGCATGTCTCCACGCCGCTGGATCGAAACCGACGCCTTGCCTTCGGGATCCGCGCGCAACCGCTCGATAGCGACGTTGCCGCGGTGCCGACTCACCACGTCGACGGCGCCCTTCGCGAGCGGCTTCCCCTTGAAGAGCACCTGCACGACGAGCGTGTCGCCGACCTTGGCTTGAGCGGGGTTCGTCGTCGGCACCAGCTCGAGCTCCTGACCGACCGGGCGGGTCACCCCGTCGACCGCGCCGGGCCCCATCGAGACCAGCGCCTTCATGTGCCGGGTGAACCGCTCACGCCCCGGCTGGCCTTCCTGGGACAGCTCCGCGCGCCCCGCCAGCGCCTGCACTTGCCGGCTCTCGAGCAGCCGCTGCTGGTACGCCTCAGCGCCGAGCTCGACGACCTGCGGCGCGGTGTCGAGCACGAAGAGCAGCGCGCCCCGCTCGGTGGGTTGCGGTGCGACCACCCCGAGCGCGTCGTGATCCTCCTTCAGCGAGGGGCGGATGCTGCGCCGGCCCTCCTGCGACACCAGCTCGAAGCGCGTGAACCGCTCGGCCTGGCGCACCGCCACCGGACGCCCGCGTCCGCGGCCATCGCCCTCCATCAGGTACAGCTTCACCGCCTGGGGCCGCGTCGCCTGTGCCGGGTCCGACTCGAGCCACTGCTCCATCCGGGGGCTCTCCCCCCATTGCGCCATCAGCACAGCAAGCAGAAGCGGGCTCATCTCGGCTCCCTCAAGTCGCGGTCGGGTGTCTTGGTCTCGACGTCCTTCGGTCGAAGCGCTGCTACCGCTTTTCATCACGGTGGGTAGCCGGTTGCCACCTTCTGACGCGGTACCTACGTTCGCGAAGCCTTTGGAGTGGGTTGGGGGTAGGTCGGAGGGGGTTGGCCCATGGGCAGGGGGCATTGGTTCGGGCTCGTCGTGTCGTTCGCGCTCTTCGCGTGCGCCGACCGCGAGCGTTCGACGTTTCAAGACGGGTGGCTCGCGTCCTCGGGCGACGTCGTGTTCGGCACCGTCGCGGTGCGCGCCGGACGCGAGAAGTCGGTCGTCATTCGAAACCTGGGCCGCGGCCCGATCACCGTCAACGACGTCTGGACCGAAGGCCCGGACGGAACGTTCCGGGCCAAGTTCGCTCACCCGGGGCCGCACAACCTCATCACCGGCGGCGACTGCGAGATCAAGGTCCGCTACACGCCGCAGACCGAAGCGGCCCACCAGGGGTACCTGGTGGTGCGCACGGATGGAAGGAACGAGCCGATCGTGCGCGTCGCGCTCGACGGCAACGGCCTGCACGCCGCCGCGCGCGTGCCGGAGGCGCCGCTCGAGTTCGGGCGCATCGAGGCCGAGTCGATGAAGACGGTGCCGATCGAGCTCGAGAACCCCAGCACCTTGCCGGTTCAAGTCACGTTCTCGTTCGCGGGCCGCGACGCCGAGGAATTCTCGGTCGCTTCGACCCAGCTTTCGCTCGAGCCGGGGGAGAGGCGAGCGATGGGCGTGACGTTTCAGCCCATGACGGTGGGCGAGAAGCTGGTCGCGCTCCTGGTGACGCCGTGCGAGGGCTGCGCGGATCGCATCGTGCCGGTGAACGCGGTCGCGCTCGAGCAGGCCGTCATCGCGCACCCGCCGGACCTCGACTTCGGGCAGGTCTCGGTCGACCGCGACTCGGTGCTCGAAATGGAGCTGGTCAACATCTCGACGGAGCCGATGAACGTCACCGGCTTCTCGATGGACCCGAGCAGCGACCCGTCGTTCAGCGCGGCGCCCAGCGGCTTACCGCTGACGCTCGCCGCGGAAGAGCGGCGCATCTACTCCTTTCGCTACACGCCGAGCCACATGGGCAGCGCGATGGGCACCGGCCACTTCCACGTCGAGAGCAAACGGCACCCGACGACCGACGTCCGGCTCCGCGCGTGGGGCGGCGCGTCCGAGCTGTGCGTGTCGCCGCCGACCTACGACTACGGTCCGCAGCCCATCGGCGCGAAGGTCACCGCCTTCATCAGCGTGAAGAACTGCGGCGCGTCGAACGCGGCCCCGCTGGAGATCTCGGAGGTGCTCGTCACGCGCGATGGCGTCAGCCCGGGGGAGGATCAATTCAGCGTCGCCCCGATCGGGTTGCCGCGCACCCTGGCGGCGGGTCAAGAGATGATGGTCCGCGCCTTCTTCGAGCCGACCCGCCCAGGGCCGGCCGCGGCGGCGCTCATCGTCCGGTCGAACGCCGCGGGAGCGCCGAGCGCGCGCGTGTCGCTGCAGGGCATTGGCCGCGAGCACGCGCCGTGCGACGTGGAGATCACCCCGGGCTTGGTCGACTTCGGGACGGTGCCGCCCGGGGCGGGCGCGGTGCTCGGCATCAAGGTCACCAACCGCGGCGGCGACATCTGCGCGGTGAAGAACGTGCAGCTGCAGAGCGACGGCGGCGGCGTGTTCCACCTGCCGGGCGGGCCGCTCGACGGCCTCATCATGGATCCAGGCAACGCGTTCAGCTTCCAGGTCGCGTTCTCGCCGAAGGCGCCGGGCGTCTTCCACGGCGCGGTCTCGCTCGAGCAAGCCAACCCGGCGAACCCGACGCTGGTGGTGCCGCTCGTCGGCCACTCGGCGACCTCGTGCCTGGTCGCCGCGCCGGCGTACCTGGACTTCGGCTTCGCGCGGCCCGACTGTCCGCCGGCTCCGCTGACGACGAACCTGTCGAACGCGTGCGCGGTGCCGCTCGACATCGGCCGCATCTTCATTGGCCCGGGGACCACCGACGGCGAGTTCGCCATCACCCAGGCGCCGGCCACGCCGCTCACCTTGCTGCCCGGGCAGACGGTGACGGTGGAGGTGACCTACGGCGCGCAGGTGGGCGGCATGAACCTGTCGCCGCTGTTCGTGGACGTGGCCGGGTTGCCGGCGCCGTTCCTCGTGCCGCTTCTCGGGGAGTCGAGCACGAGGGCCGAGCAGACCGACACCTTCGTGCAGCAGGACGGCTCCAAGGTCGACGTGCTCTTCGTGGTCGACAACACCGCGTCGATGGTCGAGGAGCAACCCCGGCTGGTCGCGGCGATCCCCGGGTTCGTCAGCGCGGCGCAGGCGCGGAACGTGGACCTGCACGTCGCGGTGACGACGACCGGCATCGAGCCTGCCTCGGCGCTCTGTCCGGGCGGCGCGATGGGCGGCGAGGCGGGCCGCCTGTTCCCCGCCGACAACTCGGCGCCGCGCATGTTGACGCTGAGCTCGCCGGACCTGGTCTCGACGCTGCAACACAACGTGCAGGTGGGGCTGTGCGCCTTCGTCGAGAAGGGCTTCGAGGCGATGCGCCGCGCGCTCACCACACCGCTGGTCGACTCGGCCGACGATCCGCGCACGCCCCTCCCGAACGACGGAAACCTCGGGTTCCTGCGCGACGAGGCGGCGCTGGCGGTGGTGTTCGTCGGCGACGAAGACGATCACTCGCCCGATGACGTCGACACCTACGTGCGCTTCCTGCGAAACGCCAAAGGGCTGCAGCAGCCCGGCCGCGCGACGGTGTACGCCATCGCGCCCGCCGGCGTGGGCTGCGGCACCGCGGGCGGCACCGGCACGCGCTACGCCGAGGCGGCCCAGAAGACCGGGGGCGACGTGCTGTCGGTCTGCGCGCCCGACTACGGGTCGCTGCTTCAGTCGGTCGCGAGCAAGGCGTTCTCGCCGCAAGACCGCTTCCCGCTCAGCGCCCAGCCGGACCCGGCGACCCTTCGCGTGACGGTGGACGGGCAGCCTTCGACCGCCTGGACGTACGACCCGCTCACCAATCAGGTCGTGTTCACCCAGCGCCCGGGCTCTGGCGCCAAGGTGGCGGTGCAGTACCGCAAGGTGTGCTCGACCTGAACCGGGCGGATCAACGGGCGGCTTGCTTCGGGCGCGCGCGAGGCCGAAAAATCGGCTTTGGACGCGTTCTGTCACCCTGAGGTGCTACAGATCTGTGCATGGCGCGCCACGGGCGAAAAGTTTTCTTCGGGCTCTGCACGAGTAACTTGAAGCGGCACCTCGTAGGTTCGAGACGAAAGGGCGGCAGCGTGAGCCAAGGCAAGAAAGGGCCGACGCAGCTTGAGCTCCCGTTCTCGGCGCCGGTCGCTGCCGCGCCCGCCAAGCCCGCTCCGGTCCTTCGACACGCGCCCGCGCCCGCCCCCCGAGGCCTCACGCTGATTCAGGGCGGCGGCGCGCGCGTGCACGAGAAGCTCGACTCGCGCGATGCCGTCGTGCGCGTGTTGGTCGAGACCGGCGCCGACATGCTGCTCAAGCGCATCTCGGTCGAGCGCGCCGAGGAGATTCAGGAGAACGTCGACCGCATCATGGAGCTCTTCGATCAGGTCGACAAAAGCCCCGAGCTGATGCCGGAGCTGCACCGCAAGCTCGACGACCTGGAAGCCTTGATGTCCGAGACGCGCGCTACGCGCGGCATCAAGCGCCGACGTTAGCGGTAAGTGATTGATATCATTGGGCTGCTGGACGGCCGGTGCCACCGCCAGGGCGGCGCGGAAACCGGCGTAACAACTGGGCCTCTCGTTTCGACAATACAGGGTCAGCCCCTCGGCTGGCGTGTGCTCGAAGCGTTCGAAGAGGCCTCAGGCGTGTCGGAAATCTACGGCAACTACCAGCTGATCAAGCGCATCGCGACCGGCGGTATGGCCCAGATCTACCTCGCGCGTCAGCGGGGGCCGGAGGGCTTCGAGAAGCTCTTGGTGGTGAAGCGGATTCTGCCGCACCTCGCCGAGAACGATGAGTTCGTGCGCATGTTCCTCGACGAGGCGCGCATCGCGGCGCGGCTCAATCACCCGAACATCGTCCAGATCTTCAACCTGGGCGCGCAGGACGACTCGTTCTTCATCGCCATGGAGTACATCCACGGCGAGGACGTGCGCCGCGTGTGGAAGCGGGCGGAGGCGCTCGGCATGGCGCTGCCGATCCCGCTCGTCTGCCGCGTCATCATGGAGGCCTGCGCGGGCCTCGACTACGCCCACAAGAAGACCGACCCGCAAGGCAAGCCGCTCGACATCGTCCACCGCGACATCTCGCCGCAGAACATCCTGGTGACGTTCCAGGGGGGCGTGAAGGTCGTCGACTTCGGCATCGCCAAGGCGGCGGATCAGGCGACGGTGACGCGCTCGGGCGTGCTCAAGGGCAAGTACTCGTACATGAGCCCGGAGCAGGCGTCCGGCAGGCGCATCGACTGCCGCAGCGACATCTTCGCGCTCGGCATCGTGCTCTGGGAGCTGCTCACGGGCCGCCGCTTGTTCAAGCGCGAAAACGAGATTCAGACGCTCAACGCCGTCACCGAGTGCAAGGTCCTGCCGCCGTCCAAGGTGAACCCGCGCGTGCCGGCCGACCTCGACGCCGTGGTGCTCAAGGCGCTCGCGCGCGACGCGAACGACCGCTACCAGGAGGCCGCCGAGCTGCAGATGGCGCTGGAAGACTGGCTCTTGACCCGGCAGCTCCCGTCGTCGTCGGCCCACCTGGCGACCTTCATGCAGGAACTCTACACCGAACGGCTGGCGCTCGAGGCACAAGAGGGGCAGGTGCTGGTCGAAGAGCTCGATCCTTCGCGCTCGAAGGACGACGAGGGCAAGCCGAAGAGCCGCACGCCCTCGCGCGCTTCGCGCTCCCGTTCGCCCGACGAGACGCGGTCGGACCCGGACTCGACCCGGCAGGAGCGCGAGCGCGCCGCTTGGCTCGAGCCGCCCGAGGTCGAGACCCGACTTCTGCCCAAGGCCCATGAGCCGCACACCGCCGCCGCGCCGCGGCCCACGGCTCGCCGGGTCCGCTCGGCGCAGGTCGTCGCTGCCGGCGTCGTGCTGGCGGCTGCCGCCGCGGTGGCGTTCTTCGTCGGGCGTCCGATGCTCGCCGCGAAGGACGGCGGCGTGTTGCGCATCGAGTCCGAGCCTCCGGGCGCGGCGGTCACGTTCAACGGCGCGCCGCTCGACGGCGTGACGCCGCTCTCGCTCCCGAAGTCGCCGGCGGGCACCTACTCGCTGGTCCTGAGCAAGGAAGGGTTCGCGGATCTGCGGACCGCGGTTCAAGTGCCGGCGGGCGGAGAGCAGGCGCTCGCTGCTTTCACGCTGTCGGCTCTCGCCGCGCCGCCCACACGTCCTTCGCCGATCGAGGCGGCGGCGCCCAGCACGGTGCAGGTGTCCGTGCGCTCCGAGCCGGCCGGGGCGGCGGTGTTCGTCGACGGCGTGGAGCAGGCGAAGACGCCGGCGACCCTCTCGTTCGAAGCCGGCCGCCCGGCGACGCTGCGCCTGGAGCAGGCCGGCTACAAGTCGCTGGTCCGCACCGTGACGCCCACCGCCGACGGCCCCCCGGAGCTCTCCCTCTCGCTCGAGAAGGTGCGCGAGCGCCCCCGCGCTGGCCGCCTGCGGCCGGACGGGCTCAAGGCCGACCCGTACGGCGCGCGCGCGACGGAAGACAAGCTGGTGCGCCGCGAGGCGGGGAAGGACCGCGGCTTCCTGCGCGTGGTGGTCACCCCCTACGCCGACGTGCAGTGCGGCCCCTACCGGCTGGGGCAGACGCCGTTCGAAGACAAGGTCCTGCCGGCCGGGGAATACGATTGTCGCTTCACCAACTCGGAGCTGGGCAAGTCGCGCACCGAGCACGTGGTGGTGCGCGCGAACGAGACCAGCCGCGTCACCGTGCGGTTTTAGGCGCGGGCGGTATAGTGCCCGGCCGCTTCACGAAGAGCGCAAAGGGCCGGTCTTGTCGCTTCCCCCGGGCACGCCGATTGGAAAGTACTGGGTTCGCAAGAAGCTCGCCGAAGGCGGCATGGCCGAGATCTACCTGTGCGCCGCGCGCGGGCCCGAGGGGTTCGAGAAGGACGTCGTCATCAAGCGCATTCGGCCGTTCCTCGCGAACGACCCCGAGTTCGTCCGCATCTTCGTCGCCGAGGCGCGGCTCGCCTCGCGGCTGAACCACGCCAACGTGGTGCAGATCTTCGACTTCGACAAGCACGACGACACCTACTACCTGGCGATGGAGTACGTGCGCGGCCGCTCGCTCTGGGAAGTCCGCAAGCGCAGCAAAGAGCTGATGCTGCCCATGTCGACCACCTTGGTCGCGCACCTGGGCGCCGAGGTCGCCCGCGGGCTTCACTACGCGCACCGCCTGCAAGAGCACGGCAAGCCCCTGGGGCTCGTGCACCGGGACGTGACCCCCCAGAACGTGCTCGTCTCGTTCGACGGCGCCATCAAGCTGACCGACTTCGGGATCGCCAAGGCCAGCGATCGCTTCACCCGGCCGGGCGTCTTGAAGGGCAAGTTCGCGTACATGGCGCCGGAGCAGGCGCGAGGGGGGCCGCTCGACGCGCGCGCCGACGTCTTCGCGTTGGGCGTGGTGCTCTGGGAGCTGCTCACCGGCGGCAGGCTGTTCGACGGCGACAGCGACCTGGCCGTGCTCAAAGCGGTGCAGGAGAGCCGCATCGCGCCGCCGTCGCGGCTCAACCCCGACGTGCCGCAGCCGCTGAGCGACATCGTGCTCAAGGCGTTGGAGCGAGACCCGGCGCAGCGCTTTCAGAGCGCCCACGAGCTCGAGCGCGCCTTGGCGGGCCATGTGCTCGCGCACGCCCAGTCGATCGACGACACCGACGTCTCGGCCTACATGCGCCAGCTGTTCGCCGATGAGCCGACCGCCATCGCCGAGCCGGCGATGCCTTCGTTGACCGCGCCTCCGGTCGAGCCGAAGCCGCCCGAGCCGCCGCCTGCCCCCGCGTCGACCCCCATCTCGGGCCTATCGCGGACGGTTCGGCGCGACGAGCTCTCCGGGCCCGCGCGGAGCGCCGAAGCGCCCCTGCGGCCGACGGTGGGGATGCGCCGGGGATTGCTGGGCGCCGCCGCGCTCACGCTGGTGCTCGGCGGCGCGGCGGCGGTGGTGGCCTGGCAGGCTCGAACGAGCGGCAGGGGAGGGGAGCTCGGACCTTCGGTCGAGGCAGCGCCAGCAGGCGCGGGGAGCCCGGAGCCGAAAGCGCCCGAGGGGCTGCCCGAGCTGGAGGTGGCGCTCCCCGCGCCGAGCCCGCCGCTGACGTCTCAAGCCGCCCCGGATGCCTCGGCCGAGGTGGCGATGGGCCGGTTGACGGTCCGGGCCGTCCCTTGGGCGACGCTCTACATCAACGGTGAGCGGCGGGGAGAGGTGAGCCCGCGCCCCAGGAACTTCGAGCTGCCGGTCGGACGCTACGCGCTCGTCTTCCGGCACACCCGCGGCCGCCGCGTCCGCACGGTGGAGCTGAGCCCCGACAAGCCGACCTTCGTCGGGGTCGAGTTCGACATCCCCAGCAAGCCGGGCATGCCGAACCCCGCTGGCGACTGACGCTCCGCGCGTCCCGGTGCCGTTGAGCCCGCCTTGAGCCGCGGTCGCGCCGGCTCGTCCTGAACCACCCACACGACACGACAACCGGCCGGCGGAGGTGCGTCTTGATTTTCCATTCAGTATCCGGTACTAACTATCCAGCATTCAATATCATCCTTTTAAAGGATTCGATCGAGTGCAGATCCTGGAACCGCTGGAGATCGAACGAATTGAGAGCCAGTTCGCCGCCGGGCTCACGGCTCAAGCGATCGTCGAGCTCTTCCGCCCGAAGGGCGTGCGCCTCTCGGAGGCGACGTTCCGCAAGTACGTGCAGGCGGGGCTGTTGCCCCGCAGCCGGCGCGTGGGCCGCAAGGGCAAGCACCGCGGGAGCCAGGGGCTCTACCCGGTCGAGGCGGTGCGCCGAATCAACGCGATCAAGAAGATGATGGCCGAGGGAATGACGCTCGAGGAGATCAAGCGGTCATTCGTGTTCTTCAAGAATCACATCGACCAGGTCGGGCGCGGGCTCATCGAGGTGTTCGACACCTTCGAGCACGAGCTCACCGAGCGGCCGTTCGCGGACAAACGCAAGCGCGAGCTGCTCGGACAGCTGAAGACGTTGAAGGAGCGGGCGGACGCGCTGGTGAAAGACGTGGCAAGCTTGGGGAGTGCCGTCACGGCCCGCCCAAACGGGTCGTCGGCGGAATACACTGCCGGCACGTGAGTGCTGGCGAAGACGAGAGGAGGGGACAATGAGCGAGGTGAAAGAAGAAGTCCCGCTGGGGCCATCGAATGACGCCGGCGAGGAGCAGCGTCGGCGCTCGAAGACCATGTCGCGCAAGGAGATGGCGCGCGATCTGCGGCGCCGCCGGTTGTTGGGAGAGGTCGACCCGGAAGAGCAAGAGCTGCTCCGGACGATCGAGACGCAGCGGCCGCGCACCCGCGCCGAGTGCGTCAACGGGCCACGCCCCTGCATGTTCGTGTCCTGCAAGCACCACCTGTACCTCGACGTGAACCCCGAGACGGGGTCCATCAAGCTCAACTTCCCCGACAAGGAGATCTGGGAGCTCGAGCACACCTGCGCCCTGGACGTGGCCGAGAAGGGCGGCATCACGCTGGAGGAGGTCGGCGAGATCATGAACCTGACGCGCGAGCGCATTCGCCAGGTCGAGACCCGGGGGCTGATGAAGCTCCGCGAGGCCACCGAGGCGGACCCGCCGCGCAAGGACATCATCTCGGAGTGAGCGGTCGAGGGGCTCCGTGGCCGCGGAGCCCTCGTGGGAGGCGCTTCTTCGTTGCGTTGACCCAAGCGGGCACCCGTTGCTAAGGCGCCCAGCGTGATCGCTCTGCTCAGTGTCTCGGACAAGCGCGGGCTCGTGCCCTTCGCACGTGGGCTGACCCAGCTTGGTTTTTCCCTGCTGTCGACCGGCGGAACAATGGACGCCCTGGTGAAGGAAGGCGTGCCGGTCAAGAAGGTTTCGGAGCACACCCAGAGCCCCGAGATTCTCGGCGGCCGGGTCAAGACGCTCCACCCCCGCATTCACGGCGGCATCCTCGCGCGGCTCGACTTGCCGCAAGACCAGGCCGACTTGAAGGCGCAAGGCATCGAGCCGATCTCGCTGGTGGTGGTGAACCTCTACCCGTTCCGCGAGACGGTGGCCAAGGGCGCCTCGGAGGCAGACACCCTCGAGCAGATCGACATCGGCGGTCCGGCGATGGTCCGCGCCGCCGCCAAGAACGCCGCGCACGTCGGCGTGGTGGTCGACCCGGACGACTACGAGCCCATCTTGCATGAGCTTCAGGCGTCGCGCGCCCTCTCGGAGGCGACGCGCCGCAAGCTGCAACGCAAGGCCTTCGCGCACACGGCGGCGTACGACGCGTCGATCGCGGCGTACCTGAACGAGCGCGCCGCGGAGCCGTTCCCGGAGGAGCTCGCGTCGTCGTTCCAGAAGGTGCAGGCGCTTCGCTACGGCGAGAACCCGCACCAGCGCGGCGCCTACTACCGCGAGTTCGCCGCTCCCGCCGAGCCGACGGTGGCGTTCTCGAAGGTGCTGCAGGGCAAGGAGCTCTCGTACAACAACCTGCTCGATCTGGACGCCGCGCTCGGCCTGGTGCTCGAGTTCCCCGAGAGCCCGTGCGCGGTGATCATCAAGCACAACACGCCCTGCGGCGTGGCGATCGACGGCGCGCTCGAGAAGGCGTACCGCACCGCGCGGGCGGCCGACGAGGTCTCGGCCTTTGGCGGCATCGTCGCGCTCAACCGCGACGTCGACGCGCCCACTGCCCGCGCGCTGGCGGAGACCTTCCTCGAGGCGGTGATCGCCCCCCGCTACACGCCCGAGGCGCTGCAGGTGCTCGCGGCGAAGAAGAACCTCCGGCTCCTCGAGGCCGGACCGGCGCTCGCGTCGCCCCACGCCCAGCCGCGGCCGCAGGTCGACGCGCGCAGCATCTCGGGCGGCATCTTGCTGATGGACCGCGACGCCGTGGAGCCGAAGCTCGAGTGGAAGGTGGTGACCCGGCGCGCGCCGACGGCCGAGGAAGAGCGGGCGCTGCGCTTCGCCTGGCGCGTGTGCAAGCACGTCAAGAGCAACGCGATCGTCTTCTCCAATGGCGAGCGGTTGCTCGCCGCGGGCGGCGGCCAGACCAGCCGGGTCGACTCGGCGCGCATCGCGGCCGAGAAGGGCGGCGCGGCGCTGGTCGGCAGCGCGGTCGCCTCCGACGCGTTCTTCCCCTTCCGCGACGGCCTCGACGCGGTGGCCAAGGCGGGCGCGCGCTGCGTGGTTCAGCCCGGCGGCTCGATGCGCGACGCGGAGGTGATCGCCGCCGCGGACGAGCATGGGCTGGCGATGGTGTTCACTGGGGTTCGTCACTTCCGGCACTGACCATGAGAGTGCTCCTGTTAGGCAGCGGCGCCCGCGAGCACGCCCTGGCTTGGAAGCTCAAGCAGAGCCCCGTGCTCGAGAAGCTGTGGTGCGTGCCGGGCAACCCGGGCACCGCGCGGCTCGCCGAGAACGTGTCGATCTCGGCCGAGGATCCGGCGCAGGTGGTGGAGGCGGCCCAGCGGCTGAAGGTCGAGCTCGTGGTCGTGGGCCCCGAGGCGCCGCTGGTGAACGGCGTGGCCGACGCGCTGACCCAGGCGGGCATCGCGGTGTTCGGACCGCCGCGCGCGGCCGCCGCGCTGGAAGGCTCCAAGGCGTTCGCCAAAGAGGTGATGGCGGCGGCGGGCGTGCCGACGGCCTCGTACGAGGTCTTCGACGACCCGAAGGCGGCTGAGCGCCACGCGCTGAAGCGAGGCCCGGTGGTGGTGAAGGCCGATGGCCTGGCGGCCGGCAAGGGCGTGGTGGTGGCCCGGAGCGGCGAGGAGGCCGCCCAAGCGGTCCGGTCGCTGTCGGCGCTCGGCGCGGCGGGCCGGCGGCTGGTGCTCGAGGAGCTGCTCGAGGGCGAAGAGGTCTCGGTCATCGCCCTCTGCGACGGGGAGCGGTACGCGCTGATGCCGCCCGCGCAGGACCACAAGCGGGTGGGCGAAGGCTACACCGGGCCCAACACTGGCGGCATGGGCGCGTACACCCCCGCGCCGTTCTTGAAACCAGAGGCGCTCGACGAAGTCGGCCGGACGGTCATCTCGCCCACGCTGCGCGAGCTCGCGCGACGCGGGGCGCCGTTCAAAGGCGCGCTCTACGCGGGGCTGATGTTGACGCGCTCGGGCCCGAAGGTCCTCGAGTTCAACTGCCGCTTCGGCGACCCGGAGACCCAGGTGCTCATGCTGCAGATGGGCGAAGACCTGCTCCCGTTGCTCGCCGCGGCCGCGAACGGGAAGCTCGAGCAGCGGCGCGTGCGCGAGCGGAGCGGCGCCTCGGTCGGCGTGGTGCTCGCCGCGCAGGGCTACCCGGGTCCCATCCGGTCGGGCGACGTCATCGAAGGGCTGGACGATGCCAGGGGCTCTTCGGTCGAGGTGTTCCACGCGGGAACCCGCTCGGAGGGCGAGCGGCTGGTCACCGCGGGCGGCCGGGTGATGACGGTGTGTGCTTTCGGCGAGGATTTGAAGCAGGCTCGGGCGCGGGCATACGAAGCCGCGGGGCGGGTTCGTTTCGAGGGCATGCACATGAGGCGTGACATCGGCGCGAGGGCGCTCGACGCGTGAAGCTGCTCCTGCGCTATCTGTTGCGCGAGCTGCTCGTGCCGCTCGTGGTCTGGGTGGCGTTCCTCTTCTTGCTGCTCCTGGTGATGTACTTCCTGCGCGCGCCCGACGTGCTGCTGGGCTCGGCGGTGACCGCGGAGGACCTGGGGAAGTTCACCCTCTACCTCGCCCCGAAGTTCCTGCAGCACGCGCTCCCGGTGGCGCTGCTCCTGGCGATTCTGCTCGGCATCGGGCGGCTGTCGGAGGACTCCGAGCTGACGGCGATGCAGGCGATGGGCGTGGGCCCGCTGCGCATCCTCGCGGCGCCGATCGCGATCGGCCTGGTCCTGGGCGGCGCGATGCTCTTCTTGGGGTTCCGCGCGGCGCCTTGGGGCCTGCGCATGGGCAAGACCGCCATCAACGAGGTGATCAAGAAGAACCTGGTCGGCGACGTGAAGCCGGGCGTGTTCTACGAAGACCTCACCGACCTGACGATGTACGTCCAGAAGGTGCGCGAGAGCGACGGGCAGTGGACGAACGTGCTCGTGCACGACGCGCGCGATCAGGCCAACCCGCTGCTCGTGTTGGCGCGCGAGGGCGAGGTGAACGCCGAGGGCACCGCCGAGGGCTTTCGGCTCACGCTGACCGACGGCGACGTGCACCGCGCGAACCGCTCGACCTCGGAGTACACCACCATCGACTTCGAGCGGGGCGAGCTGGTGGTGGGGCTCTCCGACTCGTTCTTCCGCAAGAACAAGTTCCGCTCGCCCAAGGAAGAGCTGAGCTCGCGCGAGCTCCTGCAGGCCGCCGGGCAGGCGCGTGAGGGGGGCGAGGCGCCGGAGCCGTTCTTGATGGCGTACCAGTGGCGCTGGGGGCAGGCGCTGATGCCGGTGGCGTTCGCGGTGATGGGGACGCCGTTGGCGATGAGCCGGCGCGGCTCGGGGCGGGCGCGGGGCTACCTGCTCACCATCGGCGGGTACATTCTCTACTACGTGCTCGCGCGCACCTGCGTGTCGCTCGGCGAGCACGGGCGGCTGCCGACGCTCTTGGCCGGTCAGCTGCCCAACGTGGTCTTCGCCGCGCTCGGCGTCTGGGCGCTGGTGCGGGTGAGCCGCGCGGGGACGGTGCGGTGAGGGGCACGCTCTTTCGGTACATCCTGAGGCTGTACCTGAAGTTCCTGGTCGCCATCTTCTTCGGGGTGATGGCGGTCTTCCTGATCGCCGACTTCGTCGATCGCGTGAAGCTCTTCCTCAACGCGAGCGTGCTGGACGTCGCCGAGCTGTACTGGAACAAAGTCCTCGTCTCGATTCTGCAGCTCGGACCGGCGGCGATGCTGCTCGCGGGCGGCGCGGCCATCTCCACCTTGCGCAAGCGCGGCGAGCTGACGGCGATCAAGGCGCTCTCCTTCTCGAGCCGCACGCTCTACCTGCCCGTCGGCATCACCGCGATCGTCGCGGCGGTGGGGCTGATGGTGTTCGACGAGACGGTCGCCACGCGGGCGAGCGCGCGCATCGACCAGCTCAACGTCGCCAAGTTCAACCGCTGGGGGGACTGGAGCCTGTACTTCCCGCCCAAGCAGTGGTTTCGCCGGGGCGATCGCATCTTTTACCTGCGCGGCGGCGATATCGACTCGGGCTTTCGCGACGTGACGATTCTCACCTTGAGCGGCGACTTCCGGCTGGTGCGCCGCATCGACGCCGAGTCGATGCGCAACGTCGAAGGCACCACCTGGGAGCTGGGCGAGGTGGTCGAGCGGCGGTTCGGCGCGCAGGGCGCGAGCGCGGCGCAGGTGCACCCGCGCTTGGTCGAGGACCTCAACGCCGCGAGCAAGGACTTCAACATCCGCCAGGGGCGGCCGGAGCAGATGCGCGTCGGGCAGCTGGTGGAGCAGATCGAGGCGCGGCGCTTGGTGGGCCTGGGCACGCAGCGCTACAGCCTCGCGCTGCACAACCGGTTCGCCTACCCGCTCACGGGGTTCGCCGCGGCGCTCCTGGCGATCGGCCTGGCGCTGCGGCCGACCCGACGCGGCCACCTCACCGCCGCGTTGGTCGAGGGCTTCATGATCGCCCTCGGCCTGTGGGGGATGATGGTGATCGCCAAGGCGTTGGTGCTCGCCGAGCACCTGCCGGCGTCGGTCGCGGCGTGGGCCCCGTTCGTGGTGCTGTTCGTCGGGTCAGTCGCGCTGTGGTTGCGGCGAGAAGGCCGGCTCGGGTGGGGCGGCATTTGAGCTTCGCCCAGCGCCTCACCTTGGCGGGGCTGTGCTGCTGGGCCGTCGGCGTTCAGGCGGTCGAGGCGCTCGCGTCGGCGGGGATGGCGCTCTGTTTGGTCGGCGTGCTGCTGCCGCTCTTTTCCGCGCGGCCCTCGCGGGCGCAGGTCATGGGCTGGGCGCGCGCGCACGCGCCGCTCATCATCTTCGTCGGGTGGGCGGTGCTGGCGCCCCTCGCCGCCGGGCACGCCCCGACGGGGGCGGGGCTCGCGCGCACGCTCGACTGGCTCGGCGTCGCCATCGCCGCGGCGTCGTTCGCCGCGCTCGACGAGCGGCGGCGCGCCTGGGTGGGCTGGGCCGCGACGGCGGTCCTCTTGGGCTCGTGCCTCGCCGCCGGCTTGCAGCACTTCGGCTGGTGGCCCAAGGAGGACGCCTTCGCCGCGTTGTCGTGGACGCGCGCGCCGTTCGGCCGGGTGTACGAGCCGGTGCCGGGGGCCGAAGGGCGTTACATGGCCGGCGGGCTCCTCTTCCATCGGCTCAAGTTCTCGAACGTGAGCGCGATCGCGGTGCTGTGGGCGCTGGCCTATGGGTTGTCCGCGCAGGGCCGGCGCCGCGCGTGGCTCCTCGGCGTCGCCGCAGTGGGGTTCGCCTCGGTGCTGGTGTTCCCCTTCGCGCGCGCGGCCGCCGCGGCGTTGGCGGTGGGCGCGGCGGTGACCGTGGTCGCGGCGTCGCGTCGCCGGCGGTCCGCGCTCGCCGTCGGCGGCGCCGTGTTGGCGATGACCGCCGGGGTCGTCTGGTGGAACGCGCCCTTGCGCGAGCGGTTCGTCTCGAGCGTGACCGCGAAGGGCAGCGGCGAGCGCCAACAGCTCTGGATGTCCGGGCTCAGCGCGATTGAGGCCCACCCGATCGCCGGCGTGGGGCTGGGCCGCTTTCGTCCCGCAGACTTCGCGCCCCCGGGCGCCGCGCCCGAGGTGCTCGAGCACCAGGGCAAAGCGCACAACCTGTTCATCACCATCGGCGCGGAGGCCGGCCTGGTCGGGGTGGCGCTCTTCGCCTGGATGCTGCTCTGGCTCGCGCGATCGTTCGCCGCGCGGCGGCCGAACGGCGCGGCCGGGTGGGGCACCTGGGCGTTCTTCGTGCTCGTGTCCCTGACGCACGACCCGGTCCATCACGCCCCGGTGTCGATGGCGCTGATGCTCTCGTTCGGCGCCGCGCTCCTTCGCGCGCAGGCGGAGGGCTCAGCCCAGCGCGCGCTCGTAGACGGCGAGCGTGCGGCGCGCGCAGTCGTCCCACCGGAAGCGGGCGGCGCGCTCGAGGCCCAGCGCGCCGAGTGACTGGCGCGTCGCGCTCTCCTGGACGAGCCGTTGAACCGCGCTGAGCCAGTCGTGCGGGTCGGTCGGGGCGACGAGGAGCCCCGCGTCGCCGACGACCTCCGGGAGCGCGCTCGCGCGGGAGGCGATCACCGGGCAGCCGCACGCCATGGCCTCGAGCACGGGCAAGCCGAACCCTTCGTAGCGGGAAGGGAAGAGCAGGGCGGTGGCGGCCGAGTACACCGGGGCGAGGTCGCTCTCCGGCACGGGCGGCAGCTCGAGCGTCGAGGACGGAAAGCCGAACCGCGCCGCGGCGCCTTTCCCCGCCAGCAGCACGATCGGCAGCGGCAGGCGCGGGGCGAGGTGCGCGAGGAGCGCCAGGTTCTTGTGGGGCTTCTCGTTGCCGACCGCGAGGAGGAACCGCGCCGGCAGCCCGTAGCGCCGGCGCGCGGCGGCCTGCTCCTCGGCGGTCGCCGGGCGGAACGTCTCGCTCACGCCCTGGGGGATGACTTGGAAGCGGTACGGGCTGAGCCGCAGGTGTTTGGCGAGCTCGTCGCGGGAGAACTCGGAGATGGTGATGAGCGCCGAGGCGGCGCGGGCGCGCGGCGCGACGACGGCCCGGTAGTAGAGCCATTGCTTCGGCCCGTAGAGCCCAGGCAGCGCGAGGTGGTTCGCGTCGTGCAACGTGGCGACGAGGCGGCCGGGCCAGAGCGCGGGCAGCGAGAACGAGGTGGCGTGGAAGAGGTGGGGCCGCGCCGCCGCGAGCGAGGCGAGGAGCGCCGGCTGCTCGAGCGGAGAGAGGAAGTCGGCCGCGGAGCGGACGAGCGGCAAGCGCGGGGTGAGCGGGCCGAGGTCGTCCGGGAGCCCCGCCGGGCCGGTGAGGCCGACGAAGCGCCACTCGGGCCGGAGGCGAGGGAGGCGCCCGGCGAGCTCGAGCGCGTAGCGCGCAATGCCATGGAGGGCCCCGCGGACGGGGCGGAGGTCGAGCAGGACGGTCGTCACGCCCCTGCGACTTAGCCCAGAACGAGGCGCCTGTTTGAGCCATGGCGTGGATGGCGGCTGCGCTCCCACACGCCGCTTGGAAATTGCAGCCCCGCGCGAATCGCCGAGTGGACATCGCGCAGGCCAGACCGAAGAATTGTGTTCGATGGCCGAAAGCACGAACCCACCGAGGGCGGCGCTTCAGCAGGGCGTCGTTCGCTTCTCCGACGCGGCGGCGTTCGAGAGCGGTCTACCGGTGATGCTCAACCAGCG
The DNA here is from genome assembly GCA_964511185.1 of uncultured Myxococcaceae bacterium. GTDB lineage: Bacteria > Myxococcota > Myxococcia > Myxococcales > Myxococcaceae > CAZEDU01. The sequence goes on from CAZEDU010000012.1 coordinate 53,666, forward strand.
GCAGCTGCAGGTTCACGGCACCGAGCTGCCAGCGCCGCAAGAGACCTTCGTTTTCAAGCTCGCGCTGCCCGACCAGTCGATGCTGTCGCTCACCAGCCGGGTGGTGAGCGTGGTCGGCGACACGGCTTTGCTGGAGCTGGTCGACGGCGTCGCCGAGCTCTTCAAGGTCTCGCTCGACAAGCGCTTCCCCGACCACCGCAAGGAGCGGCGCAAGTTCGCGCGCGAGCCGCACCAGTTCCAGGTGAAGCTCGACTTCGAGTCCTGCACGAGCGTCGACCTGTCGCCGTCCGGCATCTGCATCGCGGTCGACAAGATCGTGGCGGTCGGCTCGACGCTGAAGGGCACCATTCGCGTCGGCAACGACGACCTGTCTTTTCAAGCCGACGTCCGTTGGTGCCGCGCGAAGATTCCCGACCAGACGAAGAAGGGCGCGCTCGGCATGCGCTTCCTCTACGTCGACCCGCGCATCTTCGCGGTGTTCAAGTCGCAAGGCGCGCCCCAACCCAGCCCGGCGCTGCCCGCGCGCACGACGAGCGGCAGCATGCCGGCGGTGGGGCAGGCGGCGCCCCGAATGAGGGCGGGCTCCAAGCTGGCCGAGCGCCGCTACGAGCCGCGCCTGCGCAAGCGGTTCAAGGTGCGGGTCGGGGCGGGCGCCGGGTTCACCTTCGACGTCTCCCCGCGCGGCTTCGGCGTCGAGATGTCCAAGGTGCTGCTGCCCGGCACGCTGGTCTCGGGGGAGTTGACCGTCAACGGCAAGGACCTGCCGTTCTCGGGCGAGGTGCGGTGGGCGCGCGGCGGAGAGCCCGCCCTGGGCGTGCGCGCGCGCATGGGCATCGGCCTTCAGTCGATCCCCAACGACTACTTCGAGCTCTTCCCCGCCGCGCCGAAGCCGAAGTGAAGGTCGCGCTCGTCCACGACTGGCTGGTCACCTATCGCGGCGGCGAGAAGGTGCTCGAGGCGCTCTGCGCGCTGTTCCCCGAGGCCGAGCTGTTCACGTTGATTCACGAGCCCGGCAGCATGCCGGCCACCATCGAGCAGCGGCGCATCCACACCTCGTTCATCGATCGGCTGCCGCTCGCGCGCCGCAGGCACCGGCAGTTCCTCCCGCTCTTCCCCAAGGCGATCGAGTCGTTGTCGCTCGAGGGCTTCGAGCTCGTCATCTCGTCGAGCCACTGCGTCGCGAAGGGCGTGCGCAAGCCGCGGCGGGCGAAGCACCTGTCTTACGTGCACGCGCCGATGCGCTACATGTGGGATCGCTTCGACGACTACTTCGGCCCCGGTCGCGCGGCGCCGTCGGTGCGCGCGGCCGCGTTGGCGCTGCGGCCCTGGCTGCAGCGCTGGGACGTGCGCAGCTCCGCGGGCGTCGATCGCTTCGTCTCCAACAGCCACCACATCGCGCAGAAGGTGGCGCAGCTCTACGGCCGGCAGTCGTCGGTGGTGTACCCGCCCGTGGAGCTCGACCGCTTCACGCAGGTGCCGCTCAAGCGCCCCGAGAAGGGCGGCTACTACCTTTGGCTGGGCGCGCTCGCGCCGTACAAGCGCGTGGATTTGGCGATCGAGGCCTTCCGCGCCACCGGCGAGCCGCTGTGGATCGCCGGCTCTGGGCAGGACGAGCACCGGCTGGCGCGCGGGCTGCCCCCCAACGTCCGCTACCTGGGGCAGGTGAGCGACGGGCAGATGCCCGAGCTGTACCGGGGCGCGCGGGCGTTCATCTTCACCGGCGAAGAGGACTTCGGCCTGACGCCACTCGAGGCGCAGGCTTGCGGCACCCCGGTGATCGCCTACGGGCGCGGCGGCGTGCTCGAGACCGTCACCGCGCAGACCGGCGTCCTGTTCGACCGGCAGACCCCCGAGGCGCTCGCGGAGGCGGTGCACGCGTTCGACCGCTGGGAGGCGGGCTTTGAGCCCGAAGCGGCGCGTGCCCAGGCGCAGCGCTTCTCGCGCGGGGCCTTTCTGACCGGCATCCAGCGCGAGGTCGACGCGCTCCTGGCGCGCTAGAACGCCTCGACCGCGCAGAGCCGGCCGTCGAGGCCGCCGACGTAGATGCGCTTGGGCGTGGTGGTGGTGTCGAGCGACGGCATGCCGATCGCCAGCAGCGACACGCGGACGGAGCTCTCCACCGCGCCGGTCATCAGGTTGATGCGGCGGATGTAGCCGGCGCCGTCGCCGACGTAGATCTTCCCGGTGGAGAAGTCGACGCGCGCCGCAGACGGGTTGGAGATCGCCGCAGGCGCGGCCCACACCGGCGTCACCGCGAAGGTGGTCGGGTGAATGTTGTAGCGCTGCACGCCCGTCGGCGTGCTGGCGATGAAGCCTTCGCCCACCGGCACCAGGTAGCCGGCGACGCGGCCGCCCAGGTTGATGGTCCACCGTTGCTGCAAGGTGGTCAGGTCGTATCCGTAGGCCACGCCGTCGGTGTTCACCACGTACGCCTGGTTGTTGAGCGGGTTTCGAATCACCGCGCTGTCGATGTGGCCGAGGTTCACCGAGAGCTGCACGGTGGGCGGGTTGGTGTCGACCCTGAGCACGCGCAGCGACGGCTGGTTCTTCGCGGTGCCGGCGTAGCTGCCCACCCACAGCCGGTTGTTGGTGTAGTCCACCATCATGCCGCCGGTGATGATGTCCATGTTCCCCGGGTTGTAGTTCCACACGTGGGCGCCGTTCGCGCTCGAGAGCGCCCACACCCGGTTGTTCGTAGCGCTCGAAAGGTTGTAGGTGCCGAAGTAGACGAGGTCGGTGCCCGGGTAGCGGTCCTGGAAGGCCTTGTTTGAGTACTGCGCCAGCTGCACGGTGGGCTGCGCCTGCACGCCCGCGGAGATCGGCGAGCCTCCGTTGCCGGTCCACGTCACCTGGCCGGTCTGGCTGTTGATGCAGTAGGTGTAGCCCGACTGATCGCCGGTCAGGATGTACTGGCCCGTCTTGTTCGCGAGCGGCGTCACCGTCGTGCGGCTCTGCACCACGCCGTTGAGCTCGATCGGCCGCCACCGCTCGGTGCCGTTGAGTGCCGGGTTCGACGAGATGATGTTGCCGGTGAACATGCGCGCGTTGCTCGAGGTGTAGACCGCGGTGGCGAACTCGGTGAACGGCTGCTGGCTGGTCGGCAGCCCGACGCTGTAGCACCAGGCGGGCGACGGCAGCGCCTGGTTGGTCGGCTCGGCGAAGAGGCCTTGCGCGGTGGGGGCGTTCCCGGGCGCGTACTTGTTGTAGCTGTCGCGGTTGAAGACCCGGTAGTAGTACCGCGTGCCGTTGGTGAGCCCCTGGTGCGTCATGCGGCTCGCGGTGCTCAGCGAGTCAATGTAGACGACCGTGGCGTTGCCCAGCGTCTGGCCCTTCGAGTAGTTCTGGCCGAACACCGGCGCCGTGTTGGGCGGCCCCGACGTCGAGCCGAGCACCACCACGCCGTCGTGCCGCGCCGGGTTGTTCCACAGGAGCGTGTTCCGGTTGGGGCCCGAGATCGCGACGAACGGCGACACTTCGGCGAGCGACGACGGGACGAAGGCGACCGTCCCCGACGTGGACAAGAGCCCGGAGTTGCCGTTGGTCTCGTCGAGCCTGAGCGTCACGTCTTCGGCCACCGAGTTGCTGACCGTCACCGTGACCGAGGAGGTGCCGTTGCGGATGTCGACGCTGCTGGGCGACACCGTGGCGGTGGCGCTGGAGTCGATGAGGTTCGCCCGGTAGCGCGAGTGGCTGGTGAGCGGCGCGCCGGCCGGGGTCTGCACCTGAATCGTCACGGTCAGCGGGGTGCCGGCGGTCCCCACCGCGGGCACCACCACCACCTTGTTCCCAGGCGTGCGCGAGGCCTGCGGACCGCCGCCGTAGGCGCCGCGGTTGATGCGCGGGGTGTCGGCCGGCCCGTTCGGCGGCGGCTCGTCATCGGCGGAGTCGGTGGGCGTGCCGGTGTCGACCACGGGGCTGGTCTGGGTGTCGATGACGAAGCCGGTCGCCGTCCACCGGCCGCCCTGGCTGCGCTCGTGCAGGTCGGGCGGGTTGGCGCTGGCGTTGGCGAACAGCGGGTCGCCCTGCGTCGAGCCGGTCTTGTCGGCGTTGGTGATGTTCTGCCACGACGGCGTGCCGCCGCAGTTGGTGCCGGAGCCGGTGAGCCAGCAGCGGCAGACGCCGTCGACCGAGAAGTTGTCGCCCGCCTTGGGGCAGTTGGCAAACCCAGTCGAGACGTTCGGGTAGTAGTAGAGGTTGTAGTTCGACCCCGCCTGCATGGTGATCGGCGTGGTCAACCGGATGCTGCGCTTGTTCACGTTGTTGGTGGTGCTCGTGAAGATGTTGTTCTTCAAGAGCATGTTGCTCGAGGCCGGATCGAGCCGCAGGTCGGGCGAGGCTTCGAAGTTGGAGGTCGCCGTCGAGTTGTTGAAGAAGGTGTTGTTCACCACGCTGGGCGAGGTCGCCCCTAAGAGGTCGACCGCCGGCTCGGTCGCGGCGTCGGAGATGCCGTTGTTGGCGATGACGTTGTTCGAGAACATCAGGCTCGTGACGCCGTTGGCGATGAGCATGGCCCCGATGCGGTTCGACTCGATGCGGTTGCCGATGATGGACAAGCTGGTTTGAAGGCCGCCCGAGATGGTGACGCCGCGGCGGTGGCTGCGAATCGAGTTGCACAAGAGCTTCACGCCCGTTCGCGCGCCGGTGACCACCACGCCGTCGAAGTTCGAGCTGCCGTTGCCGACGACGGTGAGCCCGCTCAGCGTCACGTGATTGATGGCGATGGTGATCGGCACCCCGGTCCCGTTGTTATTGATGATCGGCGAGCGGTTCTTGGCGGTCTGGAGCGTCAGCGTGTTGGCCGCGGTCGTCGCCTTGCCCGAGAGGTTGACCGCTTCCGGGTAGGTCGCGGAGTCGAGGATTTCGATGACGTACGGCCGGGTCGGGCTGGCGGGGACCGCGGCGAGCGCGGCGTTCAGGGTCGCCCAGGGAAGCGTGCGGTCGCCGGCGACGGCGGTCGCGTCGTTGCCGGCGATCTGGTTGTCGTTGTCCGTCGTCCGGCTCACGTAGAGGAACGTGGCGTTCGAGGGAGGCGTCGTCTGACACGCGGGCGCGACCTCGAGGGTGCTGCTCAGGCCCTGGCGGAGCGTGTCGTGAGGCTCGATGAGCGGAGAGGAAGGAGACC
>CAZEDU010000012.1:58797-61091 GCA_964511185.1 uncultured Myxococcaceae bacterium
ATCCAGCTCGTTGCGCGCGGGGTGCCCCGGCGGGATGTTCAACGCATCGAAATTGTGGGCTTCGTCTTCAACTTCAGGACCCTCGACCTCGGCAAAGCCGATGCGGTTGAAGATGTCCACGAACCGACGCGGATCCTCCCGGTAGGCGTAGCAGCTCATGCTGGGCTCATCGACGCTGATCTCGGTGCAGCCGGCGGCGACCAACAGCCCTAGGGTCAAAAGCGCGCGCAGTCTCATGGGGTCAACTCGAAGGATTCGGTGGCGGCCAAGACGCCGTCGACGCGCAGTCGCGCCTGCCAGCTGCCGGCGAGCTCGTGTGCCTGCGCCATCGTCCCCATCAGGGGCAGGTGGACAGTCAGCGAGGTCGGGTCGTAGGCCGACCCGGTGAGGGGCTGCGCGTGGGCCTCATACGCGGCGCCGTTGGGCGAGATGAGCTCGATGGTCGCGACGCTGGGCGCGCCGGCGCCTTCGAGATCGAAGCTCACGGCGACGAACCGAAGCGCCTCGAGGCTCTGCGCGCCGAACGGCTCGAGCGAGATGCTGCCCCACGCTTTGAGCGGCGGCGGCGGCGTGGGGAGCAGCCCGGCGGTCTCGATCACGTCGACGCCGCTCTCGATGTCCACCAAGAAATCGGGTGGCTGCTCCTCGAGCGATGGGAGGGCGAGGGGACTTGGGTCGTTGCACGCGGTCGCCCCGAGGACCACGGTGATGAAAATGAGTCGATGCACGCGCCGCACCCCCTTGGTGTTGCACCCCCATTCTAATCGTTCAACGGGCGTGTCTCCCATTCGGGGCGGGAGTGGATGTGGCGCGCGGTGCGGCGCTGTCGGAAGGGTGTGGTGCGGTGGGACGGTGCTCGTCGGTGCCGCTTTCGCGGACCGCGGTCGACGTTTGCAGTGGGCAGCGCGCGGCTGCGTCCGCCGCGAACCTTCGTGAACTCAGCGCGATGGAGCCGCGGTCGAGGTGGCATGTCGACTGCTTTACCGCCCGGGCAAGGAGAGCCAACCATGCCCAAGCTTCGTTTCATCTTCGTCGTGTCCTACCTGTTCGCGGCGTGCGGGCCTCAGGATTTGGAATGGAATGAGGGCTCGGACGAGAGCGCGCAGGCGTCGGTCACCGGCGCGCTCGGTCGCGCCACCGCCGGCACGGCGTGGTTCGGATTGTCGCCGAACTACGTGCGGCTCTCGCCGTTCGTCCTCAGCCAGTCGTCGGCGCGCGTGAGCGCGCTCTCCGCGCTGCTCGATGGTCTGAACGGAGCATCGGGCAGCCAGCCGTTGCGCGGCGTCATCTACGCGGCCGACGGGGCGGGCGGTGGTCCCAGGACGCTGCGCTGCAGCACCTCCGAGGTGACGGTGACCGCGGGCGCCCAAGCGGCGTGGCGAACGTTGCCGATGCTCGGCAACTGCGAGCTGACAGCGGGCCGCTACTTTCTCGGCCTTCATGCCGGCGGCGCTGCCGCGGTGGCGCGCTACAGCCGCGCGTTCAAGACAGGCGCGCTCAAGCACGGCACGGACTTCTACGCGGACGGCCCGGCCAGCAGAGCCGGCAACCTCGGCAACGACAACTACGAGATGGCGGTGGTCGGCGTGATGGCGACCGGGGTGGACCCCGCGCCGGCGCCGACGCCTGCGCCCACTCCGCCGGCTCCCGCGCCGACTCCGACGCCGACGCCCACTCCGCCGGCGCCGACGCCGCCCTCGGGGCCGTTCCTGCATGCGACGCCCTCGAACATCGCCTCCGTCGTCGCCTCCGCCAAAGCGGGCGACGTGGTGCTCCTCGCCGCGGGCACGTACACCAGCTTCCCGGTGAAGTCGGGGGTGACGATGCGGGCGGTGGATCACGCGGTCGGACGCGTGGTGCGGGACACGGTCGGCCACATGGGCCAGGGGATGGCGGTGCGGGTGACGGTGCCTTTGAACATCAGCGCCTCGAACGTGACCATCGAAGGCATCTTCCACGACACGCGCGGCTACAACGGCATCAACGCGGGGGTCATCACGGGCGACAACGTTCGCTTCCACGACACCGTCGCCGCGGCGCGTCCCAGCAGCGGCGCGCGACAGATCGGCTACACGCTCGGATCAGGCACGAAGAGGGTGAAGGGCTTTCGATTCCTGCGCGGGCGGCACCAACCCGCGGGCAAGGTGGGCGACACCCACGACCACGCCTTCTACATTAAGAATGCGACCGACTGGGAGATCGCCGATTCGATCATCGTCGACGGCGGCCGGTTCCCCATTCACCTCTACACGGACGGCGACTCCGGGGTGGTCCGCCGGACGATCATCTGGAAC
>CAZEDU010000013.1:0-31837 GCA_964511185.1 uncultured Myxococcaceae bacterium
GACGTCGCGCGTGTCGGGCTCGCTCCGGTCGACCCGCGAGTAGTTCACCTGCCAGTCGAGCTCCGGCTCGTTCGTGAAGGAGAGCTTGTGGCTGCCGCGCAGCTGGTTGAACGAGAGCGCGCGGGTGATGAACTGGAGCCGCGTGCCGTGGAACGCCTCGTTGTCGCCGTCGCTGAAGCCGGCGACGGTCTGCGTCCGGCTCTCGGCCGCGCGGGTGTAGAGCGAAAGGAACGACAGCTCGCTCCCGGCGCCGTCGGGGCGGAAGGCCGCGCTGCCCAACGCGCTCAGCTGCGTGAGCCCGATGCCCGTCTCCGCCGCGGCGGGGTTCTCGACCGCGAGCACGCCGTCGCGCGACGACACGGCGTCGGCCAGCCGGGCGCGCTGCACCTGCTCCTTGCGCGAATAGCTCACCGCGGCCTGGTAGCCCAGGGTTCCACGCATCAGCCGCTTGGAGTCTCCGAGCGACAGCCCCATCGAGCCGTTCGGGTAGGCCGCGTCGCGGCGGGCGCTCCACACGTTCGGGAACGCGCGGGCGGCGTCGGTCGCGCGGGCGGCGTCGAAGCCTGGCCGCGCGCGCAGCGGGCCATCGGAGGGGACGCCGGCGGGGATGCCGCGAGAGCCGTCGGCGACCGCGAACGCCTCGACGGGGCCGCCCAGCTGGTTGTTCCGGGAGCGGAAGGTGGTGTTGGTGTCACCCGACAGCGAAACGCGCGGCTTGAGCTCGAAGCGCGAAGGGTACTCGCTGGTGTCGATGACGAGCGTCCCGCCCCCGAAGCTGCCCGGCAGGTCGGCGGAGTACGACTTCACCACGTTCATGTGGCTGAGCAGGCTCGCGGGGAACAGGTCCAGCGGCACCGACGGCTCGTCGGGCTCGGGGCTGGGCAGCAAGGCGCCGTTGAGCAGCGTCGTGGCGTAGCGGCCGCCCAACCCTCTCAACAGCACGAACTTGCCGTCGACGACCGTCGCGCTCACCACGCGCTTCACCGCGTCGGACGCGCTCGCGTCGGGCGTCCGGGAGATCTCTTGCGCGCTGATCGCGTCGGACACTTGCGCGGCCTTCTTTCGCTCGGTCAGCAAGGCCGCCTCGGCCCGCCGGTTGACCTTCGCGACCACCACGACCTCTTGGACCGCCTGCGCGTCGCTGGTGAGCTTCACGTCGACGCGCGTCAGCGCCCCCTCCTGCACCACGACGCCGCTCACCTTGCGCCCTTGGTAGAGCTCGTAGAAGACGCGGAGCTCGTAGGTGCCGGGCGGCAGCGGGAGCGTGTAGCGGCCGTCGACGTCGGTCTGCGCGGCGCCTTCGTCCCCGCCGAGCACCTTCACGGTCGCCTCGATCAGCGGTTCCCCGCTCGAGGCGTCGATCACCCTGCCCTGCACTCCCGTGGGCACCTCGGCGGCCTGAGCCAACACCACCGCCGCGAGACACGCACTGATCTGGATCACGTTCGCCTCTCCCGCGCAGCGCGACCAAGCCATGCTGCGCGGGGGCCTTGTGCCTGATCAGCGCGGCGGCGTTTTCAACATGTCGGCAACGATCGCGATCTCTCTTCGTTACGGAGTCGCCACGTCGACCTTCTCGGCCAACACCGCGACCGTCGAAATCCCGCCGGCGCGCACGAAGTCGATGAGCTCGAGCGCGTGCGCGTAGGACACCGGATCTGCCGCGTCGAAGAAGACCACCTTGTCGGCGCGCGCGTTGAGCATGCGCTGCAGCCGCTCCACCAGCTGGTCCCGGGGGATCACCTCCCGATTCACCCGGGGGACCAGATCGGCGCCCAGCGTGAGGACGATGGGCGGCGCGGCCCCTGGCAGCGGCTCGTCCGCTTCGGCCTTGGGCGGAATGTTCGTCCAGATGCGCTTGGAGAGCAGCGGGGTGACCACCATGAAGATGATCAACAAGACGAGCACCACGTCGACGAGCGGCGTGACGTTCATCGAAGGCTGCACGCCCTTCTTCCTCGCCCCGAGCTCAAACGCCATGAGCGCCCCCTTCGGCCCGCTTGGCCTTGTCGATGACCTGCAGCGAGATGCCGGGGAAGGCGAGCGACTGACAGGCCTGGAACAGTGACCGGACCTTCTCGTACGGCACCGCCTGATCCGCCTTGAGCACCAGCTTTCGATCCGGCTTGGCGTCGCGGAGCGCCTTGAGCCGCGCCAGCAGCGCCTCGCGGGGGAGCTGATCGCGGTCGAGGTAGAGCGCGCCGTCCTTGGTGAGGGTGACCGTGATCGGCTCGAGCGTGCTGCCCTTCTCGGCGTCGGCCGTGGTGGCGGCGGGCAGCGCGACGCTCGCGCCGGCCTCCATCTGCGGCGTCATCACCATGAAGATGATGAGCAGCACGAGCACGATGTCGACCAGCGGCGTGACGTTCATGTCCGCCCGAACGCCCGGGCGGCGCGTGGGCCGGTCCTCAGGCGATGCGCTGGACATGGCCCTCGCTCCGGCTGACACCGCCGTGGCGATTCTCTAGGTAGTCGAGGAGCTCGCCGCGCGCCTGCTCGATCGCGAGCATGATCTTCTCGCTCTGCGTCGTCAGGTAGTTGAAGGCGAGCACCGCGGGGATCGCCACGAGCAGCCCGAGCGCGGTCACGACGAGCGCCTCCGCGATGCCGAGCGACACCGCGCCCAGCCCGCCAGAGCCCTCCTTGGCGATGCCCTGAAAGGCGTCGATGATGCCGACCACCGTCCCCAGGAGCCCGACGAACGGCGCCACCGAGCCGACCGACGCCAGCACGCTCATGCCGCGCCGCACCTCGGCGTTGACCGCCTCGGTCTTTCGGATCAGCTCGCGGCGGGTGATCTCCACCGCGCCCAGCTGGCCCGGCTTCTCGCGCGCGGAGAGGAAGGTCCGCATGCCCGTCGCCAGCAGGGAAGCCAGGTGGCTGCCGCGGCTGGCGTCGGCGACGCGCACCAGCTCGTGGTGGGCGTCGCGGCCCAAGAGCTCGGCCGCCGTTACGGCCAAGGCGCGCGAGCGGGCGCGCGACCTGGCCAGCGCGAAGAGCCGCTCGACGAACACCGCCAGCGAAGCGATGGCCATCGCGATCAGCGTGCCGGCGATCAGCATCGCGAACGGGCCCATGTGGCCAATGATTTTCTGCAGCTCGAAGCTCATGTCCGGATTTCCTTCTGTGGGTGAGGCCTCTACGCCTTGAGGCGGAAAGGGATCTTCACGATGCGGTACACGGCGGTGGGGCGGCCTTCGACCAGCGCGGGCGCGTAGCGCCACCCCTTGACCGCCTTCAGCGCGGCGCCGACGAACGGCTCGTCGCCTTTCAACACCTGAATCGCGCCCACGCCCCCGTCCTCGTTCACGACGATCTTCAGGATGACCAGCCCTTCTTGTCCCCGCGCCCGCGCGCTCTCGGGGAACTCTGGCTGCGCGTTCTCGGCGAGCTCCCTCGGCGGCTGCGCGTCCTCGGGCAGATGGATCGGCGCCGGCGCGACGGCGCTCCCTTCGCCCGAAGCGCTTCGGCCATCACCGGTGCCGCCCACCGCCATCGCGATCGCCGCGACCTGCTCGGTGGCAGCCTCGGGCGCGGCCTCCTTTGGCACCTGTGTCGGGGCGACCAGCGGCGCGGGCGCCGCGGGCCGCGGCTTCACCACCTTGGCGACCGGAGCGGGCGGCGCGGGAGGAGGAAGGGAGCGGAACGCGACGGTCACCTCGGGCGTCTTGTCGAGCACCGGCGCGACCGCGCGGGCGCCGACGGTCAGGAGCAGCGCCGCGATCAGCCCGTAGGCCGCAACGGAGAAGGTGGTGGATGCGGCCATGCGACGCACGGCGCGCGCGTCGACTGCGCTGTCGAATGCCTCGAACATGCGGCGCGCGTTCTGGCGCGCGCGCGTGGCGATTTCACGGCCCACCCGTAACGTTTTGGTGGCGAAGCGCGCGGCGCGCTTGGCGCTTGCTTTTCGGCGCCGGGTGCGTTTGTCACGCATTCGTCACTTTCGGGCCACCGAATGGCAACGCCCTTCCTCTAAGTCCGCGTCCGCTCACCCGACGGGCCGAATCGAAAGAACCATGAGACACCTGTTCGTCGCTGCCGTGCTCGCTGGCGCACCGCTCGCCTGGGCCCAGGAATCTGCTCCGCCGTCGCCGGCCGCGCCCGAGGCGCCCGCGACGACCGAGCCCGCGCCCATCGAGACGGCGCCCGCGCCTCCTCCGGAACCGACTCCGGCTCCGGCGGAACCGGCCCCGACTCCCGCCGCCCCGGCCGGGGTCCAGCTCGAGCCGCGCGTCGAGGGGCTCGAGGAGCAGCTCGCGCGCGCGCAGGCCTCGCTCCTGGCGCTCGAACGGCTCAAGCTGTCGGGCTACGTGCAGGCGCGCTTTCAAGCCGCCGATGACTCGGTGGCGCGGCTCGACCCGGTCACGGGCGACACGCTGGTGCGCGACGGGTTCTCGGTCCGCCGCGGGCGCCTCAAAGCCGCCTACGCGGTCCCCTGGGTCCAGGTCGTGCTGCAGATCGACGCGACCCCGAACGGCGTGTTGCTGCGAGACGCCGAGGTCTGGCTCGCGCCGCGCAAGACGCTCGCGCTGGTGGTCGGTCAGACGAAGTGGCCGTTCGGCTTCGAAGTCCAACAGTCCTCGGTCGACCGCGAGTTCCCCGAGCGCTCACAGATGTCCCGCGCGTTCGCGCGCGATGAGCGCGACCGCGGCGGCAAGGTCGTCGCCCGCTTCAACATCGTGCGCGCGGCGCTCGGCGTGTTCGACGGCAACGGCATCAACAACCGGCCGGCGGGCGTGGTGCTCAGCCGCGACAACGACACCGAGAAGGACGTCATCGGGCGCGTGGGGGTCGACGCCCGCTGGCTCGCCGGCGGGCTCTCGTTCTGGGAGGGCCGCACGCTGCGCCCGAGCACCGGAACGTACGTGCCGCGCACCCGGCTCGGCGCCGACGTCCAGCTCAACCTCGACGTGTTGCCGCTCGGGAGCACCGCGCTGCAGGCCGAGTGGATGGTGGGCCGCACCTACTTCGACGGCCGCGGTCGAGAGGTCTTCGACCAGACGGCGATGGGCTGGTACGCGCTCTTGCTCCAGGACCTGACGGACCAGAGCCTCATCGGCGTCCGGTACGACTACTTCGATCCAGCCACCGGCACCGGCCGGCGCGCCGACCCCAACGACCCGACCCGGGTGGCGAGCACCAACGCCACCAGCGCGCTGGGGGTGCTCGCGTCGTACCGCTACGCCGCGAACCTGAAAATCTCTGGCGTCTACGAGGTGCGCATGACGCAGGTCGTCCCGGGGACGGTCGACCCGCGTGACAACGTTTTCACACTGCAGTTCCAGGGCAGGTTCTAGAAGAGGCGGTCATGAGCGCGACAACGGCCAACGCGAGCCCAGCCAAGATGGAGGCGCGGGGCGTCACCATTCAGTACGGCCCCAAGGTCGCGCTGAAGGAGGTGTCGCTGCAGATCCCCGAGCGCCAGGTCACCGCGCTGATCGGCCCGTCGGGCTGCGGCAAGTCGACGTTCCTCCGCTCGCTCAACCGGATGAACGACCTCATCCTCGACGCCCGGCTGCAGGGCTCGGTGCTGCTCGACGGCAAGAGCATCTACGAGCGGCACGTCGACGTCGTCGACCTGCGCCGGCGGGTCGGCATGGTGTTCCAGAAGTCGAACCCGTTTCCCAAGTCGATCTTCGAGAACGTGGCGTACGGCCTGCGCGTCGGCGGCCTGGGCGACCGCGCCGAGCTGGCCGCGCGCGTCGAGCGCTCGCTGCAGCGGGCGGCGCTCTTCGAAGAGGTGAAGGATCGGCTGAACGACAGCGCGCTGTCGCTCTCCGGCGGGCAGCAGCAGCGCCTGTGCATCGCGCGCGCTCTCGCGGTGGAGCCCGAGGTCCTGCTGATGGACGAGCCCGCGAGCGCGCTCGACCCGATCGCGACCGCGAAGATCGAAGAGCTCATTCACGAGCTCAAGACCCACTTCACCATCGCCATCGTCACGCACAACATGCAGCAGGCCGCGCGCGTCTCGGACTTGACCGCCTTCTTCTACATGGGCGAGCTGGTCGAGTTCGGCCCGACCGAGCGCATCTTCACCAACCCGAAAGAGAAGCGGACCGAGGACTACGTCACCGGTAAGTTCGGATAAGCCATGCCCGCGACCCACACCGACAAAGCCTTCGAGCAAGACCTGCGCGACCTGCGCGAGAAGCTCCTCGCGATGGGGGCCAAGGTGGAGAGCGAGATCGCCCGCAGCGTCAGCGCGCTGGCGGACCGCGACTCCAAGCTCGCCGAGCAGGTGATCAAGGACGACGCCGAGGTGAACCGCCTCGAGGTGCAGATCGACGAGATGTGCCGGCGCATCCTCGCCTTGCGCCAACCCGCGGCGAGCGACTTGAGGCTCATCACCACGGCGCTCAAGATCGTCACCGACTTGGAGCGCATCGGCGACCTGGCGGTGAACGTGGCCCAGCGCGTGCTCGAGCTGAACCAGGCCCCGCCGTTCGGGACGTACAAGGACATCCCCAAGCTCGCCGAGCTCGCGCAGAAGCAGCTCAAGGACGCGCTCGACGCGTTCGTCGCCGCCGACGCCGCCAAGGCGACGCAGACGCTCGAGAGCGACGAGCTGGTCGACGCCCTGTACCACAAGATTTTCAATGAGCTGCTCGCGCTGATGATGGAGGACACCAAGAACATCCGGCGCGCGACGAGCTTGATGTTCGTCGCCAAGCACCTCGAGCGCATCGGCGACCACGCGATGAACGTGGCCGAGATGGTCGTCTACATGGTGAAGGGGACCGACATTCGACACCCGCGCAGCCGGTCGCTGGCCGCGCTGAAGTCGTAGCGTCAGAACAGCTCGTCGCGATCGTCGTCGAGCAGCGCGTCGCCGCGCCAGGTCGGAAGGCCCGCCCCGAGCTCTGGCACCGCGGGCACCGGGACGAGCACGGGCGAGGTCGACGCGTCGGCGCTGTCGCTCTCGACCATGTCGAGGTCCGTCTCGCCCGTTCCGACCTTCCAGTTCAACACGAATTTCCAGCCCATGACGCGCCCGAGTAACCCGCCCAACGCGAGCCGCTCAAGTGACTTTTTTGTGACGCGATCCGCGCTGTTTGCGACTGGAAATTTCCAACGCTTCTGCGAAGGGTGCGAGAGTCATTGCGCAGCGCGCACATCGTTTCGCAATTGTGACAAAGTCTTATTCTGGCAACCGCTCGTCATTCCAAGACAAGTGAATTGACCGGGGCGTCACAGAAGGGCTGCACGCCTGTTGCACATGCCGCGTACCGTTTCGGATTGAGCGCACGGCCACTTGGGTGCGTGGAAAGGACAGTTCGATGCTGCCCCTGCTCTCCGCGGTCCTCTTCATGGGCGCCTTGCTCGGCGTGGTCGCGCTGACCACTCAGCTCTTCTTGCTCTGGAGGCACCTGCGCGCGCCGGCGCCGAGCCCGCGGGCGTACGCGCCGATCTCCGTGCTCAAGCCGTTGTGCGGGGTCGACGACGGGCTCCTGGACAACCTCGCGTCGTTCGCCGCGATCGACTACCCCGCCTTCGAGGTGGTGCTCGGCGTGAAGGACGAGGCCGACCCGGCGTTCGCGGTCGCGCGGAAGGCGGTCGAGCGTTGGCCGCACTGCATGCGGCTGGTGCTCCAGCGCGGAGCGCCCGGCTTGAACCCGAAGGTGAATCAGCTCATCACGCTGGAGCGCGCCGCGCGGCACGCGCTGCTGGTGGTGAGCGACTCCAACGTCCGCGTGCGGCCCGACTACTTGAAAGAGATCGCCGCGCACTTCGAGAACCCCGAGGTGGGCTGCGTCACGCACCCGATCAGCGGCGAGGACGAGCGGCGGCTCGGCTCGCTGCTCGACAACATGCACCTGTCGACCAACATCGCGCCGGGCATCGTCTCCGCGCGCTTCATCAACTTGTCGATCGTCGTCGGCAAGTCGATGGCGCTTCGCCGCGCGGACTTGGAGCGGCTCGGCGGCTTCTTCGCGTTCAAGGACTACCTGGCCGAGGACTACGTCTTCGGACAAAAGGTCGTCGAGGCGCTGGGCAAGAAGGTCGCGGTCGCCCACCAGACCATCGTCAACGTGTCGCAGCACAAGTCGTTGAGCGACTTCCTCGCGCGGTACCTGCGGTGGGGCGTGGTGCAGCGCACCGCCATCCGCCTCCACACCTTCATCGGGCAGGGGCTGATGAACCCGGTGCCGATCGTGGCGCTGGCGGTGCTCCTCCACCCCGCCAAGCCCACCCTGCTCCTGGCGGCCGTCGTCCTAGTCGCCAAGCTGTTGATCGACATCACCTCGGGCGAGCTGATGCGGCCGGGCGGCTTCGGCGCGCGGGCGCTGCTGGCGATTCCGTTGAAGGACTTCCTCCTGTTCGTCGCCTGGCTCAACGCGGTGTTCAGCCGGACCGTGCTGTGGCGAGGCAACCGCCTGCGCGTCGAGAGCGGCTCGCGGCTGGTGGCGCTCCCGGCCTTGATCGCCGAAGCCGACGCGCTCGACGAACGCGCCGCGGCCTGACGCTTCGTTGCCGAAGCGTTGCGGCGAAATGGCCCCCCTGTCACGGCGGCTCCATTCGCCCGTCGCCGCGGGTCGCTAGCGTTCCGCCATGCTGCGACGAACGCTGGCGCATCTGTCGGACCTGCACCTGGGGCAGTCGGCGGCGAGGGAGCGGGTCGCCCGTGAGCTGGTCGAGGTGCTGCTGGAAGCCGAAGTCGACCACGTGGTGGTGACCGGCGACCTGACGCACCGCGGCCGGTTGAGCGAGCTTCGCCTCTTCGAGTCGATCTTCGCGCCGCTCTTCTCGCAAGGGCGCGTGACGGTGGTGCCGGGCAACCACGACCGGGTGGGGGAAGACGCGGGGGCGCGGCTGATGGACGGCGCGCGCGTGCGCGTCGAAGCGCAGCCCGGGCTCTACCTGATTCGCGTCGACTCGACCGGGCCACACAACCGGTCGTACTTCCGAAGCCACGGGGACCTATGCGCCCGCGTGCTCGAAGAGATCGACGCCGCGCTCGACCGCGCGCCCGACGACGCGCTCTGCACCATGCTCCTGCACCACCACCCCTTACCGCTGCCCGAAGAGAGCGTCGCCGAGTGGTTCGCCAGCCGGATGGGGTGGCCGCACGCGCTCGAGCTCAGCTTGGGAGGCGCCTTGCTCGCCCGCGCCGCGGGCCGCTGCGACCTGGTGCTGCACGGCCACCGACACGTGCCCCGCTGCTTTCGCGTCGAGCCCGCCGCCTCGCGTCCGCTCCTGGTCTACAACGCGGGGAGCAGCACCGAGCTGGGGCGCTCGCGCGTTTTCACGCACCAGGCCGGAAGGCTGCTCGAATGGCCGCGCTGGCTCTCGCCCCCGGACGCCTGGCGCCGGACGCTCCACGCCATTCACCGCGAGCCGGAAGCGCCGGTGCCCGCGGTGGTCGCCGGTCACTTCTGACGCGCGCGCTCGACGTGAAACGCCAGCCGCTTGCCGAAGACCTCGCGGAAGAGCCGCTGCTCGTGCTCCACGTCCCACAGCTCCAAGTCCACAGGCGCGTTGGCCTTCAGGCGCACCAGCACGGCGCGGCCGCTGACCGTCGCGCTCGCCCGCGTGACCGGCTGCAGGTGGCTGCGATCGAGGGAGTCGGCGACGCGCAGCAGCGTGGCGCACTTGCGCACCAGCCGCGCCTCGGACGGAAGCAGCCCCTCCATGCCCATGTGGTCCAGCGCGGGCGGCGTGCGGCGGTGGTACCGCGCGATGCGGGCCACCAGCTCGCGCTCGCGGTCGGCGAGCCCCGGGATGTCCGCGTTCTGAATCAAGTAGTAGGTGTGCTTGTGGTGGCGCTGGTGGCTGACCGCGTTGCCGATGTCGTGCAACAGAGCCGCGACCTCGAGGTACGGCCGGGCGGCCGCCGGCAGCTTGTGCAGCCCAGCCAGGTCATCGAACAACGTGAGCGCGAGCGACGAGACCTTGCGCGCGTGGCCTTCGTCCCACTCGAAGCGCGTCCCGATGGCGCTGGCCGCGTCGGCGAGCGAATGGTCGTCCTTCTCGCGCCTTCCGCGCCGGACCTGGTCGATGAGGATGCCGTCCCTCAAGCCGCGGTCGACCACGGTGACCGAGTCGAGCGCGAGGTGCTCGGCGATCGCTTCGAGGATCACCGCCCCGGCGACGACGATGTCGGCCCGCCGCGGGTCGAAGTGCTTGCGGCGCTTCTGCTGGGTCATGCCGGCGAGCTTGTGGATGGCGCGCTCGAGCTGCTTGGGGCTGACGTGGCGGGTGCCTTCCGCGGCGGCGAACGAGACCACCGCGTTGATGGTGCCCGAGCTGCCCAGCGCGGTGCGCGGCGCGTACGGGATGCGGGCCGGCAGCGCCTTCTTGACGATCTCGCGCGCGTAGTCGCGCATGACGCGCAGCTTCTTCTCGCCCAGCTTCCCGGACGCATCGAACAGCTCGGTCAAGCGCACCGCGCCCAGCCCGATGCTCCACAGGTCGCGGGGGCGCTCACCGAAGGCGAACGCCACCTCGGTCGAGCCCCCGCCGATGTCGATGCACAGCGAGCGCGTGAACGGCGGCTTGCCTTGCAGCACGCCCAGGCAGATGAGGCGCGCCTCTTCCTTGCCCGAGACGACCTCGAGCGTCAGGCCGGCCTCTTGCCGCGCCCGTCGGACGATCTCGTCTCGGTTCTTGGCCTCGCGGATCGCGCTGGTGGCGACCGCGCGCACGCGGGCGTCGTAGCGGCGGCACAGCGCCGAGTACCGCCGCAGCGCGGCCAGCAGCCGGTCGGCCACCGGGCGGGCGATGACGCCGGTGGTGAAGACCCCTTCGCCCGGCCGCACCGGGTCGCGCTCCTGGTGAAGCGTCTCCAGCGAGCCGTCGGGCAGCAGGCGCGCGAGCTCCAAGCGAACGGCGTTGGTGCCGACGTCGATGGCGGCGAGGACGTCGCCGAAGCGCTCGCGGCGCCGCGGGGTTGCAGAGGTGGCTCGAGGCATGGCGCGCCGCTAAGAGTACTGCTGCGCCGAAGTGCCTACATCGTCTTTCGCTTTGTGACAAAGGCGTCACGCGCTGGAGGCAGACGGCCGTGCGAGCATGGGAGACAAGGTGGACGCCAGCGACAGAAACCTCTTCATCAACCGCGAGCTGTCGTGGCTGGCGTTCAACGAGCGGGTGCTCTCGGAGGCCGCGAACGCCTCGCTCCCGGTCTACGAGCGGCTCAAGTTCCTCGCCATCGCCTCGTCGAACCTGGACGAGTTCTTCATGGTGCGCGTGGCCGGCCTCAAGCAGCAGATCGCGGGCGGCGTCGCCGAGCACGGGCCCGACGGCATGCTCCCGGGCGAACAGCTGCACGCGATTGCCGAGCGCGTGCACTTCATGGTCACCGAGCAATACCGGCTGTGGTCGCGCGAGCTCTTGCCGCTGCTCTCGGCCATCGGCGTCCGGGTGCTCTCGCGCGGGGAGCTCGCGGCGGATCAGAAGACCGCCGCCAAGGCGCACTTCTCGTCCTCGGTCTTCCCCGCCCTGACGCCCCTGGCGGTCGACCCCGGTCACCCCTTCCCGCACCTGCGCAACAAGTCCCTCAACGTCGCGGTCATCCTTCGCAAGGAAGGGCGAAGGCGAAAGCGCGAGCTGCTCGAAAGCTCGCTCGCCGTGGTGCAGGTGCCGAGCGTGCTCTCGCGGCTGGTGGCGTTGCCGGCGGCGAGCGGCCACGCGCACCTGCTGCTCGAGGAGCTCATCGCGCTGCACGCCGGAGAGCTGTTCCCGGGCTACACCGTGATCGAGAGCGCGCCCTTCCGCGTCACGCGCAACTGGGACTTGAACGTCGACGAGGAGGAGTCCGAAGACCTGCTGTCGACGATTCAAGACGAGCTCCGCCGGCGGGATCGCGGCGCCGCCGTGCGGCTGGAGATCGACGCGAGCGCGTCCACGGGGCTGGAGGCCCAGCTGGTCCAGGCGCTCAAGCTGACCCCGCCCGACGTCTACCGCGTCTTGGGGCCGCTCCAGCTCCAAGACCTCACCGCGCTGTCTGATCTGGACCTAAGGCCCGAGCACCGCGTCGAGCCCTTCGTGCCGGCCACGCCGCTGCCGCTCAAGGACGCCGAGTCGATCATCTCGATGGTCGGCGCGCGCGACGTCCTGCTGCACCACCCCTACGAGTCGTTCGATCCGGTGGTGCGCTTCATCGAGGATGCGGCCGACGACCCCAACGTCCTCGCCATCAAGCAGACGCTCTACCGCACCAGCGGCGACAGCCCGATCGCGCGGGCGCTGGTGCGCGCCTGCGAGAACGGCAAGCAGGTCGCCGTGCTCGTCGAGCTCAAGGCGCGCCTCGACGAGGCGAACAACATCGCTTGGGCGCGGCGCATGGAAGAGAGCGGCGTGCACGTGGTGTACGGGCTCATCGGGCTCAAGACGCACTGCAAGGTCGCGCTGGTGGTGCGGCGCGAGGGCCACGGCATCCGCCGCTACGTGCACCTCGGCACGGGCAACTACAACCCGCACACCGCCCGGCAGTACACCGACCTCTCGCTCTTCAGCTCTCGCCAGGAGCTGGCCGAAGACGTGACGGCGCTGTTCAACATGCTCACCGGCTACTCGGTCACCCCCAACTTCAAGCGGCTGTCCGTCGCGCCGATGGGGCTGCTGCCCAAGGTGCTCGAGCTCATCGATCGCGAGACGCAGCGCGCGCGCCGCGGCGAGCCGGCGCGCATCATCGCCAAGATGAATTCGCTGGCGGAGGCGCAGGTGATCCGCGCGCTGTACGCGGCGAGCCAAGCCGGGGTGGAGATCGACCTGCTCGTCCGGGGCATCTGCTGCCTGCGGCCCGGCGTGGCCGGCGTGAGCGAGCGCATCCGGGTGTACAGCGTGGTGGACCGCTTCCTCGAGCACAGCCGGGTGTTCGCGTTCGGCGCCGGCACCCAGACCGAGGTCTACTTGTCCTCCGCCGACTGGATGAGCCGCAACTTCCACCGCCGCATCGAGGTGATGTTCCCGGTGGAGGACCCAGCCATCCGGGCGCGGCTGCTCGACGAGGTCCTCGGGGTGGCGTTGAAGGACAACGTGAAGGCGCGGCAGCTCTTGGTGGACGGAAACTACGTGCCTGTCATGGCCAACGGCGTCCCGCCGGTCCGCAGCCAGACGCTGCTGCTCGAAGCCGCCCGCCGCGCGAGCGAGCTCAAGGCGAGCGACCCGATGCTCCGGCACGTCGCGGCGCCCGAAGGCATCGAGCCGCTGCGCTCACCTGGGCTGCCAGCGCAGCCGTAAGCAGCCCAAAGAAATTCCACCGAACCCACCACTGCCTACAGCGCATGGCCGACTAGACTGAGCGCCATGATCGGCCTCGCGCTGTCCTCTTTCGGGCGCAGGATGCTCTCCAACGAAGCGTCGCTTCGCGCTTCTCTGACGTGTCCAGTTCTGGTTTGGGAGGCGCCCCCCGCCGAAGGCGGAAAGACCCCGCTGTTCGCCACTGGCTCCACGTCGAAGTTGAACCGCCCCAGCGCCACGGAGCCGGTGGTCTTCGAGCTGAAGAAGATGAACGCGCGGAGCAACGCCTTCTCGATGGGCATCACCGTCGGACGGACCGACAACAACGACATCACCATCGCCGACGACAGCATCTCGCGCTTCCACGCGTACTTCACCTGCGAGCGGCTGACCGACACCTGGAAGCTGATCGACGCCGAGAGCAAGAACGGCACCTGGCTGGGGCCGCTGCGGCTGCCGTCGAACTCGCCGCACCCGCTGCCCCCCATCGGCACGATCAAGTTCGGAGGCGTGCAGCTCCGCTTCTTCTTGCCGAGCTACTTCCTCGAGTACCTGCACTCGACGATGCACGCAGCGCAGAAGGCGTAGCCGCGCTCAGAAGAGCTCTTCCGCCTTCTTCTTGAGCTCGGCCGCCTTGGCCTTCTCCACGCGCTGCTCGGCCACCTCGGGCACCGCGTCGTCGGGCAGCGCCACGACATCGCTCAAGAGCTTGTCGAACAGCGCGCGGTCCTGCTTCTTGACCGCGTACGTCTCGGCCATCAACACCAGGTTGCCGGCGTACTGGGGCGCCATCTGCAGCGCCTTGTCGAAGTTCTGCTTGCTCAAGTTCATGTCGCCGCCGGCGAACCCGGGCGCGATCGCGTAGTACGCGCCGAAGTAGCGGTAGGGCGCCGCTTGGAAGTAGTCCGGCGCCTTCGACAGCACCCAGTCCATTACCGCCTTGATCTTGTCTTTGTTGGCGAGCTGCGTGGCGATGCCCTTCGCCTTGGCCCAGCGCCCGAGGTTGGCGGAGTACCAGTAGGCCGGCTCGACCTCCTTCTCGGTCAACAGCGGCAGCGCCTCTTCCAGCTTGGCGCCGCTGGTCATCTTGTTGCGGAACGCCTCGTTCGAGGCCCCCAGGGCGCGCTCGCCGGCCGCGATGCCCTTCTCGTAGATGGCGAGCGCCGCTTCGGGCCGCTCCGACCGCATGAAGCCGTCCGCCAGGAAGTAGTAGGCGCGGGTCAGCTTGGCCCAGATCGCCGGATCGTTGGGCGTCCGCTCCGCCGTCTGCTCCCACGCCGCGATCGCCTTCTCCACCTCGGCGCGCTCGGTGCGGCGGGTCCAAGCGTCGTCTCCCGCAGCGCGCGCGTCGTCGCCGCTCTCCGGGCTCGCCACCGGCGCGCCGGCGGTTTCCCACTGCGCTTGACGTTTCGCCGCGCAACCGACCAGCACGACGCACAGAATCAACGACACGAAGCGAAGGGCCATGTGAACGCTCCCGTAAGAAAGGGCGGCGATTCTGGCCGCGCGCGCCTTCGCTGGAAAGCATTTCCGCGCTTTTCAGTCAGGGATCAGCGCCGTCTGTGCGGACCTGAAAGCCCACCTCCACGACGTGCTCGGCCTCCACCCGCACGGGTGCCATGCGCGGCGCTGGGCGGCTCGCGATGTCTTGCAGCAGCCCGCCCACGCCCATGCCCGCGATGTCCGCGCCGTCGACCGGCACGCCCGCCAGAACGCGCCGCAACACCATGTCGAAGCCGCTGAACTTCGGGCTGCGCGCGCAGTCGGGGAGCCCGAGCACGGGCACGCTTCCCAGCCGCCCGAGCATCAAGAGGTCCCCGGGGTCGACCGGCATGCCCAGGTGCAGCACCTCACCTCCCAGGTGGGTGAGCGCGGCGGGCAACACGTCGCGACGGTCCAGCGTGGCGGAGGCCCCGACCATCAAGATGAGCCGCGCGCCGTTGGCCTTGAGCTTGTCCAGCTCGCGCGCCACGTCCTCGACGCGGTGGGCGCAAAGCGCGCCGGCCATCAGCCGGCTGCCGAGCAGCTCCAGCCGTTCGCGCGTGACGGCCGCGGTCGACGCGAGCACAGCGTCCTTCACGCCGGGAAGCCGCGTCTGAAGCAGCCCCACGTCCCAGGGCGAAAACGGCTCGAGCGACAGGGGCGGGCCGCCGCGCCCAGCGGTCGCGTCCCACGCGGCGAGCGTCTGCTCTCGGACGGCGAACGGGATGATCTTGAGCGTCGCGGCGATCTGCCCCGCGCGCACCTTGCCGAGCGCGCGCACCGTCGCCAGGGCCAGCGCCTCGTCGATCCGGTTCAGCGCGTCGATGCGCGCCTCGTCGACGCGCACCAGGCCCGCCTTCTGGGCGATCAGGTTGACGCGGCCCGCGAAGGCAGACGTCGGCTGCAGCCCCGGGCCGGCGATCGCCACCGCCGCCCGGCGCGCCGCCTCGTCTTCGGCGACGTCGCCCGGATCGAGCCGCGCCACCACCACCCGCTGGTGGCCTTCGGCGGCGAGCGCAACGACGTCCTCGGCCGTCAGCACGCAGCCCTTCTTCAGCGTGCGGGTGCCGACGGAGAGCCCGTGCGCGAGCAGCGCCCCGACGGCCTCGAGAGTGGGGACCTCTCCGAAGAACATGGCTCACACCTTCCGCGCGGCGCCGATGCCCAGCCCCACCGGGCCGCGGATCCGCTCGAGCGTCGCGGCGTCGAGCGAGCCCACGTAGAAGGCCGGATCGTCGAGCTTGGAGTCCTCCACGGGCTGTCCCATGGAGCCATTCTCGCAAGCCGCCGGTGGCGCTGGCCACGGCCAAAGTGGGCCCGCGCCGGTGTGGGGGGCCGCTCAGAACAGCTTGTAGATGACGCTGACCGTCCCTTGCCGGTACACGTCGCTCGAGCGGCCATCGGTGATCGGGCTGCTCTCCACCGGCACCGCGGTGAGATCGTAGCGGCGCAGGCGGCCGGACACGCGGACCTCGAGGTTCTCGGTGATGCCGTACCCCGCGCCGAGCTGCGCCTCCCACGCCCCCGACTTGGCCTGGGGCAGGTAGACCGAGGAGACGAGCTCGCCCGCGCCCGTCAGGAACCGATAGCCCGCGCGACCGAAGACGGTGATCGAGCGCAGCGGCGACCACTCGGCGCCGACCGAGGGCTCGAAGAAGGTGTACGCCGCGTCGGGGCCGTCTTCCTCCGGCGACTGCTGAATGCCCAGGAGGAAGCTCTCCTGGCCCGCGAGGAGGCTGGCCCGCGCCAGGACGGGGCCGATGGCGTAGCGCGCTTGCGGACCGATGGCCCAGCCGAAGGCGGACGTGCCGTGCGAGGCGCCGCTCTCGGTGCGCGTGCGCAGGCCGAACACGGTCTGGAATTCGGCCTTCAGACCGATGATGGAGCCGATCTTCCCGAGCAGCGGGCGCGGATAGAAGTCGGCGCCGAGCAGGAGGAGCGGCGCGGACGGAAGGCCGTAGTTGAACGATCGATCTCCCGCGGCGAGCGAGTCGGAGTAGGCGAACGAACGGGACAGCACGCCCGTGCCGACCGAGGCCTCGAGCCACGAGGTCGACTTGTCCTCGGGAGCCACTTCCGCGACCACCGGCTCGTCGTCGACCTCTTCGCGGCGCGCCACCCGCGTCGGGCGCTCCTCGCGCGCCGGCTCGGGCTTCTTGATCGGCGCGTCTTCGAAGAAGTCGGACGGCGCCGGGGTCGACTTCGCGACCGGCGTGGGGCGCTCGGGCGCCTCGGTCCCGCCCTCGTCGGGCGGCGCCTCGAGCGATCGGAGGAGCCGCTTCTTCGCGACGGCCGGCATCTTGCCCAGCGCGCTGGGCGACTTCGCCACCCAGCCGGAGCGGCCGATCTCGGAGCCATCGTCGGCGTAGATGGTGATGAACACCCGCTTGCCCCCCACCACCTTGCCGTGGACGATGGCGAGCAGCTCGAGCTCGTCGGCGAGCCGATGGAGCGACTTCGCATCCGGCTTCGCGGCGATCTTCTTCGCGAGCTTCTGCTGCGCGGGCTTCAGCTTCGCCTGGGTGAGCACCTTGAGGTCTCTCTCACCGGAGAACGCCTGCACCACGGCCTTCTCCGCGGCGATGGCCTTCTTGCCGTTGAAGGTGAGCACCAAGACCTTGTCGGCCGCGCTCGCGCTGAAGGCGAGCAGCATCAAGCCGAGGAAAACCCCTCGCGGCAGCGAGCGCATGTGAATCCCCTTGTCAGTCATTTTTCGCACCCTGCGCGATCCACTTCTCGATGATCTGGAACTCGGCCGGCTGCACGTTGGCGAGCGCGCCGGCGGGCGGCATCACGTTGCCGCAGCGGTTCGACGCGCCGTTGAGCTTGCGCCACATCATGCTGTTCGCCGTGTCCGACGGCTTCACCTTGAGCACCGCGGTGTTGCAGGTCGACGCCTTGTTCACCAGGCTGTTGTACGACTGCGCCGCGGTGGCCAGGTTCACGCCGCCCGAGGTGTTGCCGTTCAAGTGGCACGCGGTGCCGCAGCGGAGCTGGAAGATCGGCTGCACGTCGGCCGCGAACGAGACCGCGGTCCCCGCATCCGGGGGAGGTGGCGGCGGCGGCGTGGGCGTGCTCGGGGTGCCGCCTGCGTCGGGCGTGTTGCCCGGCGTGGTCGGGTTGCTCGGATTGCTGGGCGTGCTCGGCGTCGAAGGCGCCTCACACTCGATCGCGCCGCCATTGACCCAATCGAGGTACGTCTGCCGCTCGGCGTCGCTCGGCGCGGGCAGGCCCGCGGGCGGCATCGGCTTCGCCGCGCCCGGCGAGAGCGTCTCCTTGATCTTGCCCGCCATCTCGCCCGCGCCCTTGGTCGAGCCGACCGTCTCGTACACGTCGAGCCGGAAGCCGGGCACCACGCCCGAGGCGCCGTGGCAGCCCTTGCACTGCTTGTCGAGGAGCGGCTTCACGTCCTTGCAGTAAGTGACGACCGACGGCGTGGCCGGCCCGGGGTTGTTCGGGTTCGAGGGGGTCTCCTGGCCTTCACTGGCCTGAGGCAGAACGCCCTTGGCCTGACAGACCTTGGAGGCGCCATCGCCGACATCGGCGCACACGAAGAGAACCGGACAATCGAGATCGGTCGCGCAAGGCACGAGCGACGACTCGTCGAACGAGAGCACGCAGGCGCCAAAGAGCACCGAGGTCAGGCCTGCCGCCGCGAGTCGACGTCGCCCGAAAGTAGGGGGTGGTTTCATGGGTAGCGCGGGTACAGCACCTTTCGGACCAAGAGGATGGCTCAAGGTTCTCAGGCACTTACGAGCGCCCACATGTGCAGCAGAATCGCCATGTGGAGTGCACAGGCGCGTCGCGCGTCCGCCGCGGGTGCACGGCGCCGAGCTGCCAGCCAAGCGTTGAAAAACAAAAGGGCCGGAGCAATTTCCGGCCCTTTCGAGCGCGCGATAGAGGATTCGAACCTCTGGCCTTCGGCTCCGGAGGCCGACGCTCTATCCAGCTGAGCTAATCGCGCAAGGCGTGGGCAGACCTAGCCAAGAAAGTCCGTCGGCGCAAGGCTTGGTGGCGTCGTCGCCGGTTGGAACGAACGCGCCCCGACGATTACCCTGCGGAGCATGCTCTTCCTTGCCGCCGCGCTGCTCGCGGCCACGCCCGCTCCTTCCGCTCCTGAGGCGCCCTGCGCGCTGGAGCTCAAGGGCAGGCAGGCCCAGAAGGTGTCCGACTCGCCGTTCGCGGCGGTGGGGACGCTGCCCCATTGGGGTGCGCTCTTCGCGCAGATGTACGTGACCGCGGTGGAGCCGGCGAAGAGCCGAGGCCGCGACGTGAGTCAGAGCTTCTACCTCTTCAATGACAGCCAGGCGCCCAAAGTCGCGGTGCCCATCGCCGTGCCGGAGCCGCTGAAGGGCACGGTCGAGGTCACGCCGCCGCCGCCCCACGCCGAAGGGTGGTGCACGCGCGCGACCTTGCGGATGCGGGACGGGCAGCTGTCGAGCCTGGACGTCGACAACGGCCCGTTCGATGTGCGCGCCAGCGTCACGCGCCAAGGCCGAGCGCTCTGGAGCAAGCAGCTCAAAGCGCAGGCGGTGAGCTTCACGCCCACGACGCTCGATGCGTCCGGGGAGAAGGGCGAGAGCGTGCGGCTGCCGGTGGGCGCGACGCCGGCGGAGCCGAGCGAGGCGGAGCTGGCGGCGCTCGAGGAGCTCTTCCAGCGCCTCAAGGTGGACCCGGTGCAGGAGCTGGAGCGCGCGCCGAAGGCCGCGCCGGCGGTGTACGTCGAGCTCGCCCTCGAGCGGCTGAGCGACGAGGCGCTGTCGGCGCCCGAGCAGCGCTTCAAGCTGCTCAAGCTTTTGGGAACGCTCGACGCCTCGGGGTACCCCGCCCCGCTCGCGCGCGAGCTCGCTTACTGGCGCAGCACGATGGCCTCCATCGGCGCGCCCGCCGGCCGAGCCACGCTCGAGATCTCGAGCGAGGAGAAGGACATCGCGCAGCTCTGGGTGTTCGGAAGGAAGCTGTTCGACGCGAAACAGGCGGGCGCCAAGCGGCAGCTCACCGTCGAGCTGCCGGCCAGCGGCGCGGTGCGGGTGTGGGTCGTGCAGCAAGTCAAGGCGAAGGAGGGCGCGCTCACCAGCACCGCCGACTTCTGGGCCGTGCTGCGGGATGGGCAGACCTATCTGGTCGAG
Organism: uncultured Myxococcaceae bacterium; assembly: GCA_964511185.1. Taxonomy (GTDB): domain Bacteria; phylum Myxococcota; class Myxococcia; order Myxococcales; family Myxococcaceae; genus CAZEDU01. The sequence continues at coordinate 19,791 of CAZEDU010000013.1, forward strand.
CCCGAAGGTCTCGCGCTCAAGTCGACCGCCGGAGACGACCAGGTCTTGATGCGCGACTGCGCGGTGCTGGTCGCCGACGACAAGCTCGGCGCCGCGCTCGCCGGCTGGCGCGAGGCGAACCAGCGAAAGAGCATTCCGCTCGGGCAGCCCGCGGCGCCCCGCGCGACGGGCTCGACGCGGGCGTGGGTGGCCGTCTCGAAGGAGCGCCGGCGCGCGTCCGCCGCGCCCTTCCCGCCCGAGAGCCTCGTCTACGCGTACACGCACCCAGGGACCTACCGGTTCGCGCTCGAGCCCGACGGCAGCCTGCGCCTGTCGCTCGACCCCGGCGCCCTGCCCTGCCGCGCGCACCCCGGCTCGCCCTAAGTCACAGCGTCCATACGCGAAAGAGTGCACGAGCCCGGAATCGAACCGGGACGGCCCTTTAGGGGCCTGCGGATTTTAAGTCCGCTGCGTCTACCAATTTCGCCACTCGTGCGGCGCCGCTCTCTTCTCTAACCGCCGTCGGCCTGCCCTTCGGGCGCCTTGCAGGACAGCCCCTCGAACAGCGCGTCGCCGCAGGTCTTGGTCTTGTCGGCGCAGCGGCCCTCGAAGCAGTAGCCGATCTGGTGTGACGGTCCCTGGTTCTGCGCGCACTCGCAGCAGAAGTGCTGGCATTGGCTGCCGTCGCGGCACGGCTGCCCGGGCGCCAGGTCGGCCCCTTTGTCCAGGTCGACGACGCACGCCGCGGCGGACGCGTTCAGGGTGTGAAACCGGTTGTCTCCGCATGCGGAGCCCAGCAGGAGAGCAAACAACCCGACGAAGCTGAGGACGTTCTTGGCCATATGGGTGGCGCCTTCTAGCAGCACAGGCCGCCTGGCAGCACCTGCCGGACAACACCTGCCCGACCACACCCGGAGGTGCAAGGCCGGCTCCAGCTGTTGTAAAGGTCGCGCCCCATGCTTGAGACGGTCACCAAAGGGTTTCGGGCGGCGAAGAACCGCCTGGCCGGTAAGTCGGAGATCACCCCGGAGCTGGTCGACGAGTCGCTGCGCGACATTCGCGTGTCGCTGCTCGAGGCCGACGTCGCCTTCGACGTGGTGAAGAAGTTCATCGCCCGCGTCCGCGAGAAGGCGATCGGCGAAGTGGTCCAGACGACGGCCACCGACAAAGCGGGCAAGAAGCTCAAGGTCCGCCCCGGCGACCACTTCGTGAAGATCTGCCACGACGAGCTGGAGACGCTCATGGGGCCGGTCGACACCAGCCTCAAGCTCAAGCCCCAGGGCCAGGTCAGCGGCATCATGATGGTGGGCTTGCAGGGCTCGGGGAAGACGACGACCACCGGCAAGCTCGCGAGCCACCTCCTCAAGCAGGGCAGAAAGCCGCTGCTCGTCGCCGCCGACATCTACCGCCCCGCCGCGGTGGATCAGCTCAAGGTGCTGGGCGAACGGCTGCAGGTGCCCGTCTACCACGCGCCGGACACCTCTCCTCCCGAGCTCGCCCGCCAAGGCTACGCGAAGGCCAAGGAGCTCAAGCGCGACGTGGTGCTCATCGACACCGCCGGCCGCTTGGCGATCGACGAAGAGCTGATGAGCGAGCTGGAGGCGATCAAGTCCAACGTCACGCCCGACAACATCATCCTGGTCTGCGACGCGATGATCGGCCAAGACGCGGTGCGCACCGCGGCCGAGTTCGACCGGCGCCTGACGCTCGACGGCTTCATCCTCACCAAGCTCGACGGCGACGCCCGCGGCGGCGCGGCGCTGTCCATCAAGGAAGTCACCGGCAAGCCGATCAAGTTCCTCGGCATGGGCGAAGGCCTCGATCGCCTCGAAGAGTTCCGCCCCGACGGGCTGGCCAGCCGCATCCTGGGCTTCGGCGACATCGTCGGCCTGATGAAGGACTTCGAGGGGGTGGTCGACGAGCAGAAGGCCGAGGAGGACGCGCAGAAGCTGCTCTCGGGCCGCTTCAACATGCGCGACTTCGTCGAGCAGATCCGCATGGTCCGCAAGATGGGGCCGCTCAAGGACCTGCTCGAGAAGTTCCCGCTCTTCGGCGAGATGACCGAGCAGCTCAACCCCGACGAGAAGGAGCTCTCGAAGATCGAGGCGATGTTCGACTCGATGACCGAGAAGGAGCGGCTCAACCCTACGCTCATCGATGACTCGCGCGCCGCGCGCATCGCCAAGGGCTCGGGCCGAAAGAAGAACGAGGTCCAGGAGCTGCTCCAGAAGTTCTCGATGATGCAGCAGGTGATGGGCTCCATTGGCCAGAACCCCAGCCTCCTGTCGCGCCTGCCCGGCTTCAAGCAGCTCGGTCAGCTGCAGCAGATGAAGGGCATGGACCTCTCGTCCCTCTTCGGCAAGGACGCCAAGATGATGGAGCAGGCGCTCGGCGGCGGCATGCCGATGCAGATGCCGCAGATCGCCCCGGGCTACACGCCGCCCATGGGCCAGAACGCGATGGCCCGCGCCCGGCTGATGGGCTACTCCGCCACGCCGCAGGGCAAAGCGTTCAGCGACAAGGACCGCGACGCGCTCAAGGAGAAGCGAAAGCGCGAGCGCCAGAACCGGAAGAAGAACCGCAAGAAGCGTTAGACCGGTCGGGGCCGCTTGCGCTGCTTGGGCACCACCAGGCCGCGGGACAGGCGCCGCAGCACCTGCGCCTTCTGCCGCCGCTTGTACGCCTCGTGCGAGTTCTCGCCCTGCTCGTTCTCGCGCGCGGTCTGCTCGTCGACGATCTGGAACTCGCAGAGCATGAAGCCGATGCGGCACTGCCGCTTTCGAAAGTCGTGCTCCGGCGGGGGCAGGTAGGCGTCGAGCCGGATCGGCACGTCGGCGACGAAGTTGAGAATCCGGTAGCCCTTGCCCGAGAAGCGGTTGCCGCGCCGCTTCTGGCGCAGCTCGTAGTCCAAATCCAGGTGCAGATCCTCGATGTGCTGGCCGAAGTGCGGGTAGCGCTCGAGCAGCTCCTTGAACGGCACCAGCGAGTTCTCGGTCTGCTGCGGCACCACGAAGTTGAAGGGGATCAACCGCTGGGTCATGAAATACAGGACCGGCAGCACGTCATCGTGCGTCTTCACCACGATGCGGAAGCGCGTGCGGTCGTAAATGGTCGCGGCGACCGACTCGCGCTTGGCGAGCAGCTTGGTGATGACCGAGTCGCGCGACTTGATCGAGTCGGTGAACTCGACGAGCGGCAGCCCCTTGTCCTGGCACTCGGCGGCGAAGCCCATCACCTTCTCGGTGACGAGCTGACACAGCTCCTGCTCCGAGACCGCGATCTTGAAGAGCAGATCCCTGCCTTCGACGTGCTGAATGACGTGCATCGTCTTGAGCACGATGCAGGCGATCTTCCGGTAGCGCGCCGGCTCCTTCACGCCCGACGCGTAGAGGAACAGGTCGTGCACCTCGTCCGGCTCGGAGACCGCCTTGGTCACCTTGTAGTCGAAGGTCTTGCGCAGGTACTCGACCGCGTCAGCGAGCACGGTCCGAATCCACGCCTCGTCGTGCGGCTTCCCCGGATCCACGCCGCACAGCTTCAAGAACCGGTCGACCTCGTCGCGCGTCTTGAAGTGCAGCCGCCGCCACTCGATGACCGAGCCGCCGCGCAGGATGAGCCTTACCCGCTCGAGCTCCTTGAGCCCCATCTCGTCGACGGAGCGCACGGGCAAATCGGGGAGGACCGGCTCGAGCGGATTGGGGCGAGGCCTCACGGTTTCAAGTTCATACCGCAATCAAAAGGCCAGGCCACCCACGAAGGGCGCCTGGCCTCGCTCACTTCGAGGTGTGCCTGTTGGCTACTTGAGCGCCACCGGGCGGTCGTCCTTGAACGTCTGCACCGCGACCTTGCCCATCTGGTCGTAGGTGCGAACCTCCCCCTGCCGCTTGCCGTTCACCCAGGTCTCTTCGAGCTTGGGCTTGCCGTTGGGGAAGAACTCGACGCGCCGGCCGTGGTAGTTGCCGGCCAGGAAGTCGGTCTCGCCGGTCTTCGCGCCCTTCTCGTCGTAGAAGGTCCAACGCCCGCTGCGAGCGTTGTTCTCGTACTGGCCTTCGGCGCGCTTCTGCCCGTTGGGGTACTGCACCACGTAGGGGCCGTGGAACTCGCGCTCCGACGTCGTCTTGACGCACAGGGTGGCCTCGAAGCGCGACTCCTGGCCGCCCACCTGCTTCGTGCCCGCCGGACAATGGAGCTGAAGCGGCGAGGCGAACGACAGCGCCGGAACCGCGAGAACTGCTGCCCAAACAGCCTTTCGAATGGAGTGCATGTCTTCCTCGTTTGCTCAAACACAGGCTGGCGAATGCCGACCTTCTCGTCGCGACCCGCCCACAGAAGAGGAAATTCAGACCGACATCGCCCGCAACAGCAAGGCCCGGCCAATGTCGAACTGGCCGGGCCCGCGAGACGAAGACGACAGGTAAGCTACTTGCTCACCTGCGCGCAGTACTCGTTTCCACCGGTGAAGTACATGCCGATGGAGATGCTGCCGATGTTGTTCGCCAAGCAGAAGTTGACCAGGAACTCGGCCTCCTTGCCGCCGTTGGTGACCGAGTAGCCGCTCTGCGGGCGGATCAGCGTGGTCGCGTCGACCTGGCTGCCGTTCACGCGCACGTAGAAGAAGCCGGACACGCCGCTCGAGTTGGCGGGGAACGTGCCGTTCTTGTTGTACGCCTTCACGCGCACGCGGACGTTGTCGGGCTCACCGCCGCCCGCGTTGCACCAGGTCGCGTCCTGGGTCTCCTTGGTGATGCTGTAGATGATCGGACCGGTCGAGGTCGAGGCGTCGAAGACCGGGGCCTTGCCACCCTGCGTGGGATCGAAGTTCACGCAGGTGGGCGCGGGGACCGCGGTGCAGACGTTGCTCGAGCAGAACTGGCCGTACGCGCAAACGTCAGGCTGCGCGTTCGAGCTGTTGCACGTGGTCTGCTGGGTCACGCAGGTGCCGTTCTGGCAGGTCTGACCCGTGGCGCAGGCCGGGGTGCAGGTGCCGCCGCTGCCCGCCTTGCACTGGCCGCTCGCGGTGTCGCAGGTACGGCCGGAGCCGCAGTCCGCGTCGGAGCCGCACTTGGTGACGCACACCCGCGTCTCGTCGTTGCACACCAACGAGCCGCCCGGGTTCGTCAGGCCGTTGCAGAGCACGGAGGTGGCGCACTTGCAGATCTTCTGGCCGACGCCGGCGTCGCTGGTCTGGGTGCCGCCATCCGTTCCGGTCGACTGGTTCAACCCTTCGCAGTTCTTCGCAGAGTCGGGACAGTCGGCCGCGCTCTCACAGGTCTGCACACAGACCTTCTCGACCGGGTGACAGATCGAACCGGAACCGCAGTCCGTGTCGGCCGTGCAAACGTCCGCGCTCTCATTGCCACTCGGGCAGCCCATCGCAACCACCGCCACCGCCGCCGAAGCGAGCAGAAGCCGAACTTGTTTCGAATTCACGTGTGTTCCTCCCGGTTGTTGTGTCGGCCCTTCAACGAGCCAACTGCTTCCCCACTGCCAAACAGGGTGCGCGTGTTAGCTGTCGAGATCTGGGCTGTCAACGAATGTCGACGGCGCCGACTCGAGCAAAATCCGAACCGCTTTGCGCCGAAATGCGCGAAGCAACCACGCGATTTGCCAAGGGTGCTCCGCGGCCTTCAACGCGCGTCCTGAAGACCACCCGCCGAATCGCGACATGCGCGTCAGTATTTGATGATCCAGTCGACGGCGGCGTTGATGGGCCGCGTCTCGTTCCCGCCCTGCGCGGCGATCGCGTTGGTGTGGTCGAGCAAGTAGTTGCCGCACCCGCTCCCGCCGGCCCGCGCGATGAGCGTACAGGCCGGGCCGCTGCCGACCGCGTCGATGGCGAGGTTCGACGCGCCGCCGAAGCTGTTCACCGCCCCCGTCGAGCCGCCGTGGTTGTGGCTGGCGAACTGTGAGGCCTGCACGCTGCCGACCTGGTTGCCCGACACGCCGTTGGCGTTCGCGGCGACGCGCGAGGCCGCGTCCGGGTCCCGGCCGCTCGTACCCGAGGCGCCGCGCAAGAACATGCCGCGGTAGTCGGGCAGGTTGAACGTCGTACCGTTCGGCGCGCCGTGGCGCGTCCCGATGGCGGCGAACAGCGCCGCGTACGTCGTCCGGCTCACCGCCGAGCCGTCACACAACAAGTAGCCGGCCGGAGGCGCCCCACCCGCCCACGCGAGCACGGTTCCCGGCGGGAGCGAGGGGCCTGCCGGTCCTTGAACGCCCTGAGGCCCGGTGGCCCCGATCGCGCCTTGGGGTCCCAGCGGTCCCTGCACGCCTTGCGGCCCCGCGGGCCCCACCGGCCCGGCGATGACGAGCAAGCCGCCATCGACGAGCAGCGAGCCGCCGTCGGCGATGCTCACGTAGAGATCGCCGATCGCGCCCGGCAGGCCCTGAGGTCCAAGGGGCCCAGGCTCCCCGACGGGACCTGGCGGTCCGGCCGGCCCCGGCGGACCGGGCACGTCGGAGATGCAGCCGAAGAGCCCGAGCGCGAGCGCCACGACGAACGTGCGGAGCACCGACGAGCCCCCTTTTAGAACTTGAACGGGAAGACCGTCGGCTCGCCCTGGTTCTTGTGCCGAGGGAACGTCCACGACTTGATGACGCTCCCCACGCAGCTGGCCATGTAGGTCGACTTGAACTCCTCGGACACCACGGCCACGTTCGTCACCTTGCCGCTCGTCTGAATCTGCCAGCGCATCATCAAGGTGCCGGAGGTGCCCGGGTCGCGCTTCTTCTGCTCGGCGGCGCACTTCTGCAGCGCGGGCTTGCTCGACAAGACCACCTGGTAGATGTCCGACTGCCCCAGGCTGTCCATCACGTTGGTCTGTCCGGGCGGCGGCGGAATGTACGTCTCGCGAGGCTTCTTCGCCTCTTGCTTGGGCGGCGGCTCCGACTTCACCGAGCCGAACGCCTTCTCGAACTCGTCTTCGCTGCCGCTCGTCTCGACCGCCGGCTTGGAGCGCGTCGTGCTCGAGGGCTTGGGCGCGACGATGGTCTCGCTCTCCGAGTCGCTGCGCGCCGGGCGCTTCGGGGCGGGGGCGGGCCGGGGGGCCGGGTCGGCCGCAGGAGCCGGCGCGGGCGCCGCGGCGGCCGGCGGCGCGGGGGCGGCGGGCGCGGGGCTCGGTGGCGCGGGCTGTGGCGCCGCGGGCGCGGCGGCGGCCGTGGCCGCGGCAGGCGGCGCTTCTGGCGGAGCCGCGGGAGGCTCGGCGCGCGCGACCACCGGTGGTGGCTGCGCGTCCGGCTTGAGCGCGAGGTAGGCGAGCAGCCCGAAGATGCCGAGCAGCACCACCCCGCCGCCGATGAGGGCCGGCACCAGCCAGGGGCGGCGCGGCGGCGGCGCGTAGACCGAGAAGCCCGGCGAGGTGAACGTGGGGCCGATGGCCGCGGCGGGCGGCCGCGCCATGGGGACCGGGGCCGGCTCGATGACCGTCGGGCGCGCGTGGTGCCCGTTCACCTTGCCATTGACGGCGGGCCGCTCCTCCGGCGGCGGCACGTCGAGAAGGCCCGCGGTGGAGCGTCCGCTCACCGGCTCATCGGCCACCAGCGACTTGGGCGCCGGCTTGGTGAGCGCCTCCATCTCTTCTTTCACCAGCGAGGCGAGCGCGGACGCCGCCGACGGCTTCCAGCCGCCGCTGGTCTCTTCGACCGGCGCGGCGGCGAGCGGCACGTGCACCTCGCCCCGCACCGTCTTGGTGACGCTGCCGGCCGTGAAGGCCGACTCCACCGGCACGGTGACGACCGGGCCCGAGCCGGTGTGCAGCGGCGCGGGGGCGACGATGACCGGCTTGGTGGGCCGCGGCGCGAGCACGCTGGCCAGCTCCGCGGCTTCGGAGAGCGGAATCCAGTCGCTGAAGCCGGCGCGCCAGCACAGCGAGTCAGGGCCAATTTCGCCCTTGTTCCAGTAGTCCTTGATCTTCTCGACCGTCAGCGGGCCGACCTGCTTCTCGTCGATGGCGACGAACCAGTCGTGCTGCGGCTCCGCCGGCTTCTCGGGCGCGGCCGGCTTGTCACCCGCCGCCTCCTGCGCGAGCTTGCGCGCGGTCTCGGCGTCGTAGACCCGCGTGCTCATGCGGTCATCGTCGTCGTCGAATGGGTTGTCCTGCGCGGCGGGCTTGTCGACCTTCGGCAGCTCGGAGCTCAGCGCCTGGTCGAACACCGCGCCGATCTCGTCGTCGTCGGCGCCGGCGAGCACCGGGTTGCCCGGCGCGCCCGCGAGGTTCTTCGGCTGCGCGTTCGGCGCGGTGAGCTCGGGGTCCGAGGCGCCCGGGTCGGTCGCGGCCAAGGTCCCCAAGGGATTCATCATCACCTGGGTGGCCATGCGATCCGAGTCGTCGTCGAACGGCGGCAGCGGCGGCTCCGCGGCGACCGGCGGCGGGGGCGCGGCAGACTCTGGCGCGTCCTTCTTGACCAGAATGACGTGGCCGCACTTCTTACAGCGTACCTTGACGCCCTTCGCGCCGACCTTGTCGTCGCTGATCATGTACTGCGCGTTGCAACTGTCACAGACGAAGCGCATCGGCTCTAGGTCGGCTCGGACTCAATAGGCGAAACAGGGAGAGGGGACGACAGGTTTTCGCGTTTCAGAGCGTAGGGTTGCTGGCAGGGGGGGTCAAGGAGCGCACCTCCAGGGGGGGATGCCTGGTTGGACGCTCTGAGCCCCGGGGCCAGTTCCACTGCACGCTGTCGGCACTTTCCCGCCTATCGGCGCACCTGCACCTCGACCTGCGTACCCACCGCCACGCGCAGCGCGTGCAGGTCTTCCGAGAGCGCGAAGACCATCAGGTCGCGGATCTTCGAGCGCGGCTGCACCCGGTAGGTCGACCCGGTCTCGCCCATCACCATCTTCTTCACCGGCTCTATCTCGCCGGCGACGAACAGGCCGGTGCGCACCGCGGACAGCTCGGCGCCTTCGAGGTAGTTGCGCAGGTCGTTGGGGCTCGCGCCGCGCACGTACTCGCGGGTGACGCGGGACAGGGCGGCGCGGGCCGGCTCGGTGAGCGCCTTCTCGAGCAACCGCCGCTCGGTGTCGAGCGCGCGCGGGTCGGCGCTGAAGCGGAAGGTGCTGACCGAGAGGCTGATCGCCGCCTGGAACACCGCCTCGAGCCGCTCCGCCGACAGCCGGGTGGCGAGCGCGAGCTCGGGCCGCAGGAGCGCCAGGTGGCGGCCCAACAGGTAGTAGACCTCCTTCTGCCCTGTCTCGCCGAAGAACTTGCCGCCCACCTTGAGCGCCACCGGGTGGGTGTGGAGCACCTCGACGCCGACGAGCGGCTCGGGCGCGGGCTCGCTGGAGCGCCGGGCGAGGCGCTCGCGGGTGGCGACCAGGAACGGCGAGAAGAGCGGCACGTGCTCCATGCCGAGGAGCTTCGCGACGTAGCGGAAGTGGTGAATCTGGTACTCCTGCGCCGACGCCACGTCGATGAGGTGCTTCTTCGGGTTCACCTGGTACTTGGCGAACTCCTCCTTGTAGAGGTGGCCCGCCTGCTCGTGGAGGATGGCCATCAGCTCGCCGATGGGCCCGCGCACCTTCGGGTGGAACAGGTGCGTCTGCCAGAGGCGGTCGGTGAGCGCGCGCTGCGCGACTTCCTTCTTCTTCGCGTACGGCGCGAGCTTGGTGAGGATCTCCCGTTCGCCCGGCCCGGGCTCTCCGATGAGCCCCGCCACCACCTGCGCGGCGAGGTAGGCCGAGTCGTAGTCCTTGCGGCGCGCGGCGAGCTCGGCGAGCGCCGAGGCGACCTTGCCGGGGTTGGTGGTGCCCGGCAGCGCCCGGCGGTAGGCCTCGACCGCGGCCTGCTCCTGGCCCGGCGTCTTCGCGGCGAGCTCGCCGAACAGCTCCTGGATGCCGGCGTCGTCGGGCATGCCGCGCGCGACGACCTGATACGCCATCAGCGCGCCGTCGTTGTCCTTGAGCACCTTGAGGTACAGGTCGCCGAGCGCGCGCCACAGCGTCATGCGCGCCGGGTGCGTCTCGTCGGTCTTGGGCAGGCGCTGGATCATCCGCGTGTAGTTCTCGACCAGGTCCTTCCACAGCTTCTTCTTGCCGAGCAGCTGCTCGAGGGCGCTGAACGCCTCGACGAAGCGGTAGTCCAAGTCGAGCGCCGAGTTGAACGCGGCGACGGCGGGCTCGACCTCCTTGAGCTCGTCGCGCATCAGCTCGCCGAGCGCGAAGTAGACCCGCTTGGCCTTCTGCGGCTGCTCCTTGAGCTCGGGCTGCACGAGCATCTTCTGCAGGACTTCGGCCGCCTTCTGCCCCTGCTTCGTCTCGTGGTAGAGCACGAAGAGCGCGTCGAGCACCTCGAGCGCGTCCGGCTTGATCTTGTGCGCCGCCAGGTAGGCGTCGATCGCCATGTACTGGTCGTTCAGCTTCTCGCGCGCGAGCTTGCCGAGCTCGAGGCACACCGGCAACTTCGCCTCGTCGTCGAGCACGCCGATCAGCTTCTGGCGGTACTCCGCGGCTTTGTCGTGGCGGCCGGCGTTGTCGGCGAGCACCACCAGCGAGCGCAAGGACGGCTCGTGGCCCGGGTCGATCGACAGCGCCTTGTCGAAGTGGTTCTGCGCGCGGTCGTACTGCTTGAGCTGGTTGTGCACGTCGCCGAGCTGCCAGTAGATCTCGACCACCTCGAGGTCGGTCAGATCATCCCGGTGGTGCAGCAGGATGGTCTGGAGCACCTTGAGCGCGTCTTCGTAGCGCTTGGCGTAGACGAGCAGGTTGCCCAGGCCCTCGAGCGCGGGCAGGTAGGTGGCGTCCAGCTGGTACGCCTTCTCGTAGCTCTTGAGCGCCTTGTCCTTCTTGCCCAGCTTCTCGGAGACGTAGCCGAGCCGGTAGAGCTGCCGGCAGATCTCCTTGGCGAGCTTCTCGTCCTGCTCGGCGATCGCCTTCTGGGACATCTTGAGGACGACGATGTCGAGCATCCGCTCGCCGGCCTCCCAGTTCTCCTTGGCGATGTAGATGTCGGCCAGCGGGCGGGCCGCCTCGAGTGACTCGGGCGACAGCCGCAAGGCCTCCTCGTACCAGTGGGTCGCGGCTTCGCGGTCTTCCTTGGTCTCGGCGAAGTAGCGCGCCACCTCGAGCATCGCGCGGCTCTTGGCCTCGGGCTCTTCGGTCTGCTCGGCTTCCTGCACCAGCGCGCGCTCGTAGGAGTCCCAGTCCTTCTCGAGCTCGTGGATGCCCTTGAGGGCGCGGATGCAGGGCAGATACCCCGGGTCGATCTTCAGGGCCTCCTGGTAGCAGCCCTTCGCGCTCGCCGGGTCGAGGAGCATGTCCTCGTTGATCTTGCCCATGCGGTGGTACAGCTCGACCGCCTCGGCGGTGGGGCCGGCGACGCGCGCCTCGCGCTGCAGCATGTCGAGCGCGAAGGGCCAGTTGCCGCTGCGCTCGTAGAGCGTGCCGAGCGCGTGCATCGCCGGGCGGCACTGCGAGTCGAGCTCGAGCGCCTGATGGTAGGTCGCCACCGCGCGGTCCACCTGCCGGAGCTGCTGGTGGAAGATGTTGCCCATCTCCACGCAGAGCTCGGCCTGCTCGGTGGGGTCGTTGAGCAGCTGGATGTGCCGGTCGACGACGCCGATCAGCTCGTCCCAGCGGCCCTGCGCCTTGCGCAGCCGCTCGAGCGTCTTGATCGCCTGGATGTTCTGCGGGTCGAGCTGGAGCACGCTCTCGATGCAGGTGTCGGCGTTGGCCAGGTTCTGGTAGCGGTCTTCCCAGATCGCCGCGCTCTTGAAGAGCGCCTTGACCCGCTCGCGGTAGTCGCTCGAGAGCTCGAGCTGCCGCTGGTAGATGGTGAGCAGCTCGGCCGGCCGGTCGAGCTTGGTGTAGAGCCGCTCGAGCGCCTCGACGGCGAGCCGGTTCTTCGGGTCGAACTCGAGCGCCTGCGCGTACGCGTCGATCGCCGCCGCTTCGTCGCCGATGTCGCGGTCGTAGACCAGCGCGACCTCGGCCTGGAACTTCGAGCGCTCCTCGGGCGTGGCCGCCAGGTCGCGCGCGCGCAGCAGCGTGGAGGCGACGTTGCTCCAGTCTTTCTGCCGCCGGTAGAGCGCGGTGATGAGCTCGAGCGTCTGGGAGTCCGGCTCCAGGTCGA
>CAZEDU010000013.1:31847-59487 GCA_964511185.1 uncultured Myxococcaceae bacterium
CGCAGGTAGGCGCCCGCCGCTTCCTTCGGATCGCCGATGCGCTCGTCGAACACCTTGGCGATCTCGCGGAGGATCTCCTTGCGCTTCTCGATCGAGCTGACCGCCTCGAGCTTCTGCTCGAGCGAGACGATGTACTCCTTGTCGCGGCCGCGCCGGCTGAACATCGTCGCCAGCGCGTCGAGCGCCTGCTCGTTGGTGGGATCGAACTCGAGGATCCGCCGCAGCGCCGCCTCGGCCTCGGGCGCGTCGTCGAGCTTCTGGTCGTGCACCTTGGCCAGCGTCAGGTAGAGCTTCTCGGCGAGCGGACCGCGCGGGAGCCCGTCGGCCACCTCTTCGTAGACGGCGGCGAGCTCGTCGTAGGACGAGGTCTCCTCGGCGAGCCGCTCGACCTCGTCGCGAACCGACGGATCCGCCGGGTTGAGCTGCAGCGCGCGGCACACCTGCAAGAACGCGACGTCCTTCTGCCCGAGCTTCTGCTCCTGCACGCGCGCCAGCTCGCGGAGCGCGGCGATCTTCTCTTCGTCGGTGACCAGGTGCGGCAGGTAGCGGTCGATGACCTGGGCGTACGCGCGCCAGTCGTTCACCTGCTGGAAGAGCTCCCGCGCCTGCTCGTACGCCGTCTTGTTGGCCGGGTCGATCTCGAGGACCTTCTCCAGCGCCGGGCCCGCGGCTTCCGGCCGCTGCCCCACCCCGCGCCACAGGTCGGCGATCTGGAAGAGCGTGTCGACCGCCTCCTCGCGGTCTTCCAGCATCACCTCGGTCTGCGACTTGAGCTCGAGAGCGCGCGCCGCGTCGCCGTAGGCCTTGAGCTGAGAGCAGACCGTGTAGACCCGGTTCATGTCGGGCACGCGGTGCGGCTCGACCTCGAGCGCGCGGCGGGCGGCGTCGAGCGCCTCTTCGCGCCGGGAGAGGTCCGCGAGCACCTCGGCCATGCGGATGCGGATCGCCTTGACCCCGTCGGCCGCCTCCTGCACCGGCACCAGCCGCCGCAGGACGGTGACCAGCTCGTCCTTCTTGCCCGTCTCCTCGTAGATGTCGCGCAGCGCCTCGAGCGCCGCCTTGTGGCGCGGGTCCCGCTCCAGCGCGGCCTTGAAGTACGGGACCGCCTCTTCCGGGCGGCCGATCATCTTCGCCACCACGCGCCCCAGGCGATCGTTCAGCTTCACCAGCTCGCGCGGGTCGACCGTCTGCTGCAGGCGCGACTGGATCAGCTCCTTGAGCTCGTCAAAGCGCCCCGCCCGCTCGAGCAGGCCGTCGAGCGCCGCGAACGCCTGATCGTTGCGCGGGTTCTTCTGGAGCAGCTCGCGGTAGATGTCGATGGAGTGGGCGACGTCGGAGAGCCCTTCGGCCGAGACCTGCGCCATGCGCGAGAGCGCGCGCTCGCGGTCGGGGCCCTGCACCAGGTCGCGCTGGAGCTTGAGGACGCCGTAGAGCTTGTCGTGGTTCCCCGCGCGCTCGTAGATCTGCTCGAGCAGCCGCGCCGCCGGCAGGTGCTTCGGATCGAGCTCGAGGATCTTCTCGTACGCGGTCGCCGCGCGGTCGGGGCTGTCGAGCTTGTCCTGCGCGAGCTGGCCCAAGCGGAACAGCAGCCCGACCTTCTCGTGCGGCTCTTGGGTCAGCGCCGCGAGCGCCTCGAGCACCGTCGCCAGCGCCTGCGGCTTGTCGAGCTTGTGGTAGAGGCGATCGAGCGCGGGCAGCGCCTTGGCCCACACCGCCGGGTCCAGCTGCCGCGCCTTCTCGTAGTACGTCACCGCGCGGTCGGGCTCCTCGAGCTTCTGGTCGAGCACGTGGCCCAGCCGCAGGCACATCTCGGCCGCGTCGGCCGCCTCCGCCACGCGCGGCAGCTCTTCTTCGTACGCCGCCGCGAGCTCGTCGTAGGTCTTCGCCGCGTCGGCCGCCGCCTCGAGCCGCCGGCGCAGCTCGGGGTCGTTCGGGTCTTCCTTGAACGCGCGCCACAGCGCCAGGTACTCGAGCTCCGGCTCCTCCTGCGTCTGCCGCAGGTCGGCGAGCTCCTGCAGCAGCGTCTTTCGCTCGTACTGGTCGGACGACACCGCGATGCGCGCGTCGAGCAGCTGCGCCAGCTTGGCGACGTCGCCGTTCGACCGGTACGCGCGCAGCAGCACCTCGGTGGCCGCCTGGTTCTGCGGCTCGCGCTGCACGATGGCCGCCATGCGCCCCAGCGCGCCGGCGTGGTTCGGCTGAATCGCGAGGAGCTCGGTGTACAGGTCGAGCGCGCCCTGCTTGTCGAGGAGCTTCACCTCGCGCACCTGCGCGAGGCGGAACTTGAGGTCCAGGCTCGGCTCGGCGCCCTTGAGCTGGATGCGGCGCCAGAGCACGTCCGCCAGCTCGGGGAAGCGCTCCTGCTCTTCGCAGAGCTGATCCATCTTCTCCAGCGCGGCGGCGTCGTCCGGCTTGAGCTCGAGCAAGCGGCGGAAGGTGGCGAGCGCCGACATGCCGTCCTTCAGGTACTCGTCCTGCAACGAGCCGATCTGGTAGAGCAGCGCGACCTGGCGCGCGGCGTCCTCGGCCTGGCTGAGCTGGCGCTTGAGCACCTCGAGCAGGTCGGGGATCTTGTTCTGCTTGGCGAGCAGCTTGCCGATCTGGTCGAGCGCCTCGGCGTCGGTCGGCTCGAGGCCCAGGACCTGGTTCCAGCTCTCCACCGCCTCGTCCGGCTCGCCGGTCTTCGCCTGCAGCCGCGCCAGCGCGCGGTAGAGCTGCACCCGCGCCTTCTCGCCGGCGGCCTTGACCGCGACTTCGGCGAGCAGGGCCTTCAGCTCGTCGGTGGCGTCCGCCCCTTCGACCAGGAACAAGCACAGCTCGAGCGACCGCTCGTCGTCGGGCACCTCGCGGAGCGCCCGCGTGGCCGCGAGGAAGGCCATCTCGGGGTTCTCCATCTTGGTGGAGTACAGCTCGGCCACTTTGCGAAGGAGCGCCGCCTTCTCCTGCGGCACCGTTTCGGCGGACGCCTGTGACTCCAGCATCTGCACCGCCTTCAAGAAGTCCCCTTGATTCGCGAAGACAGGTTCCAAGGCCTGTGCCGCCTCTCCCCGCAGTGGGCTCTCGGAGCGAGCCATTTCTTCCAGCGCGCCCACAGCGGCGGGATGCGCCGGGCGCTTGGCGAGTACTTCCTGGTATAGCGTCAACGCCCCGCGCGGGTCGTTGAGCCGCTGCAGCTTGAGCCGTCCCAACCGGACGACGAGATCGAGCGCCTCTTCGGTCGCGCCGCGCCGCTCGGCGAGCTGAATCTCCTTGTCGAACAGGAGCGCCAGCTCTGGGTAGCGCTCCGTCTCCGACAGGAGACGGCCGAGCAGCTTCATCGCGTTCACGTCGTCCGGCTTGACCTCGAGGATCTCCTGGTAACAGCGGGCCGCGGAGGCCTTGTCGGCGAGCGTGTCCTCGGCGAGCTGGGCGAGCTCGAAGAGCAGGTTCAGCTTGGCGCTCTCGTTCTGCTCCAAGTCCGCCTGGCGCTTCATCACCGCCGCGAGCTCTTTGAAGGCGCTCATCTTGCGGTACAGCCGCGCGAGCGCGTCGAGCACGAAGCCGTTGTCGCTGTCGCGGCGGAGCACTTCGGACCAGGCGCGCGCCGCGAGCTCGGGGCGGTTCAAGCGGTCGGAGTACAAGACCGCGAGCCGGCGCCAGAGCTCCTCCTGCAGGTCGTCGTGCAGGCCGCGCTCGAGCAGATCTTCGTAGGCGGCGGCGAGCTCTTCGAACGCGCCGATGTCAGCGCCGATGCGCTCGAGCTCTTCGCGGGCCTGCGCGTCCTCCGGGCTCTCGGCGTAGGCGCGCAGCCGCGCGGCGAAGGCGAGCGACTTCTGCCCGAGCGCCTCGCGCAGCGAAGCAATTTCAGCGAGCAGCGGCTTTCGGCCGGCCGGGTCGGCCACCTGGAGCCTGAGCTCGAGCACCTCGACCAGCTTCTTCAGGTCGTTCTGGGCGCGGTAGTGCGGCTCGAGCAGCCGCGCGGCCTCCACGCGCACCGCCTCGGCCGACAGGAGCCGCTCGAGGCCCGCCAGCGCGGCCGGCTCGCCGCTCACCCGCTCGAGCGCGCGGGCGTAGCCGGCGAGCGCCTCGGCGTATTGGCCTTCGCGCTCCACCAGCTGCGCGCGCCGGAGCAGGTAGCCCGCCTGGGCGTTCGCGTCCTGCGCCGCCTCCGCCAGCTGCCCGAGCACGTCGGCCTGCTCGAGCAGGCGCTTGGCGCGGCCGAGCAGCACATCGAGCTCGACGAGCCCGACGACGCCGCGGCCAATCGCGTGCGCCGACTTGAAGGCCTCGATCGCCGCCGCGTCGTTGCCGGCCTGCTCGTACGCCTCTCCGGCCTTGAGGAGCAGCCCCAGGCGCTCTTGGGGGTCGGACGTCAGCTGCGCCTTCTTGGCGTAGACGTCGCTCAAGTCCTTGGCGTTCTGGGTGCGCTCGAGCACGCGGCCCAGGGCGTCGAGCGCCTGCCGGTCCTGCGGAGACTCCTCGAGCAGCTCGCGCCACAGCCGCGCCGCCTCGTCCACCTGCCCCAGCTGCTCGCGCAGCTCGGCGGCGCGGCGCAGGAGCGGCGCGATGTTGTCGTCGCCCGGGAGCAGCTCGCTCGCCGTCGTCTCGTAGATCTCCGCCAGGTCCTCGAACGAGCCGGTCTCCTTCGCGAGCCGCTCCAGGTCGGGGCGCACGCCCTCGCGATCGAAGCCGTCGGCGAAGGCCTTGAGCGCGGCCATGAACGCGGCCTGCGGCTGGCCCAGGTCGCGCTCGTAGATCGCGCGGATCTCGGACGACAGCCGCGCCCGCTCCGAAGAAGAGGCGCCTTCCATTCTCGCTTGACGCAGCTCGATGCGGTGCGCGTGGTCGCCGCCCCGGCCCAAGGCCAGGTCGAGCACCTCCATCGCGGCCATGCTCTCGGCGCCGCCGCCCTTCGCGAGCGCCTCGAGCGCGCCGCGGGCGCCGGGGTGCGAAGGGTCCTCGTCGAGGATCTGCCGGTACAGCTGCAGCGCGCCGGCCGGATCCGCGAGCCGCTGCTCGCGCAGCTGGGCCAGGCGAAACGCCAGCTCGCGGCCCTGCGGGCTCTGCCCTTCCTGGTTCCTGCGCAGCTCGAGCGCGAAGGCGAGCTCCTGCGGCTTGTCGAGCTCCAGGTAGAGGCGGTCGAGCGCGGTGGCCGCCTCGCGGTCGAGCGGGTCGCGGCCGGCGATCTGCCGCCAGCTGGCCGCCGCGCTCTCCTTGTCCATCAGGCGCTGCTCGTGGAGGAGCGCCGCCTCGCGCCAGAGCGCGACCTTCTCGGCGGTGTCCGGCTCGAGCGAGGCGAGCCGCTCGAGCACGTCGGCGAGCGCGGCCCACTCCTCGTTCGCGCGGTGCAGGCGCAGCAGCGAGCGCAGCGCGTCCAGGTTCTTCGGCTCGCGCTCGAGCACCTTGCGCAGCGCCGAGACGGCGTGCGCGCGGTCGTCCAGCTTCTTCTCGTAGACCTCGGCGAGATCGCGCCAGAGCGGGACCTCGGCCGCCCCCAGCCCGCCCTCGAGCAGCTCGGAGACCACCTCGGCGTAGCTGTCGAGCGCGTCGGCCTCCTCCGCCGCCTGACGGGTCGCCGCGCGAATCTGCGGGTCGGAGGGGCTCAGGCGCAGCGCGTTGAGCAGCGCGGCGAACGCCTGCTCCGGCTGCCGCAGGTGCTGGGCGTGCAGCGCCGCCGCCTCGCGGAGCGCCTGGACCTTCTCGTTCGCGTCGGTCGACGCCTCGGCGACCGCGTGGAGCGCCGCCGCCTGCTTGCGGTGGTCCTTCACCGCGGCGAACGCCGGCGCCAGCGCCCGCGCCGCATCGGCGCGCAGGGCGGGGTCCGCCAGGAGCTGCTCCAGCGCGCTCAGCGCGTCCGGGTCGGTCGGCTTGGCCTTGAGCACGTCGCGGTAGCGGCGCATCGCCTCGGCGCGGTCCCCCAAGGTCGACTCGAGCAGCTTGGCGCGCTGGATGGACAGCCGGCGGACCGCGTCCTGATCGCCGGCCTTCTCGGCGGCGGCGATCCGCTTGATCAGCACCTCGGAGAGCTCTTCGTTCCGGCCGGCCAGCGCGTACAGCTCCGCCAGGCGCGCCAGCTGCGGGCCTTCCTCCAGCCCCGCCTCGATCGCCTCGCGCAGCGCGATCGCGGCCTCGCGCGGACGGCCGGCGTCGGCGTTGAGCTGCGACAGCCCGAGCAAGAGCACCGGCCGCTCCTCGGGCGTGGTGAGCTGCACGCGCCGCCGGGTGACCTCCTCGCACTCGGCCATTCGGCCCGACTTGGCGAGCAAGGTGCCGAGCCGATACAGCGTCTCGGCGTCGTCGGGCGACTGGTCGAGCGCGGCCTGCAGCGCCTTGACCGCGTCTTCGAGCGCGCCCGACTCCTCGGACAAGGTCGCGGCCGCCTGGAAGAGGCTGGCCGAGCGCCCGTCCGGGACCTTCGAGGCCAAGTCGAAGAAGAAGCGTGCCGCCTCGGCCTGCGACGACAGGTCCCGGGCCAGCCGCATCGCCTCGGCGCGGAAGCTCAAGTCGTTGGGGTCGAGCGAGAGCCCGCGCAGCCGGTACTCGAACGCCGCGCGGCTGTCCATGAGGCGCCGCTCGCTCACGTCCGCGAGCAGCGAGAGGAGCTCCTTCTGCGCGGCCTGGTCCTTGAGCGTGGACAGCTGCACCAGGAGCGAGGCGACCTGGCGCTGGTGGTCGCCCGCCTTCGCGTAGTGGGGCGCGAGCGCCTGGGAGATCTCGGCCGGGAACACGCCCTGATTGGCCAGCCGCTCGAGGCCGTTCACCACCGCGGCCGACGCGACGCCCTCGGAGAGCAGGTTGAGGTAGAGCCGGGCGGCTTCTTCTCGGCGCCCCAGCCGCTCGGAGTAGAGCTGGGCGAGCCGCTCCCGCCACTCCTGGCGCTCGGCGGTCGAATCGGCCAGCGCCATCAACCGCTCGGCGACGGTCGCCACCTCTTCCCACTGCCCCATCGCGGCGCAGGTGGCGCCGAGCTTTCGCCAGATCGCCGTGTCCTCGGGCCGCAGCTTCAGCATGCGGCGATAGACCGAAGCCGCCGCCGCCGGATCCGCGGCGGAGCCTTCGAGCCTGCGCGCCTCGGTCTCGAGCGCGGGCCACTCCGCGTCGGGCGACGGGACCTCGGCCGCGGCGGAGCGCTTCAGCGCCTCGAGCGCCTCGACCGCGGCGGGATCTCCCGGCGAGCGCTTGATCACCTCTTGCCACGCGGCCTCGGCCTCGGCCGGGCGCGCCAGCGGGCTCTGTAAGAGCTGGGCGAGCCGCCGCCACAGCTCGAGCGCCGCGGGCCCTTCGGCCACCTGCGCGGCGCGGCGGAGCGCCACCGCGAGCTCCGCGGGGACCTGCGCCTTCTCGGCCGACGCGACGACCTGGCCGAGCAGCAGCGGCCGCGAGGGCGCCAGGGTGAGCGCGAGCGCGAGCGCGTCGAAGGCGCCCTTGGCGTCGTCCTTCTCGTCGAAGAGCATCGCCGCGCTCTCGAGCAAGGCGAGCCGCTCGTTCAAGGGGCGCGGCGCGTGGGCGGCGAGCTCGAGCAGCTCGGCCACGCCCGCCGGCTGCTCGTCCTCGATGAGGACGCGCGCGAGCCGAAACGCGGCGACGGCGCAGGCCGGATCGAGGTGGAGCGCCGCCTCGAGGTGCTTCTTCGCGCGCGCGGTGTCCTTGAGCGGCTCCAGGCACAGCTCGGCCACGCGCAGGCGCAGCGACACCTGCGCGCTCTTTTGCTTGAGCGTGGCCAGGTACGCCTCGAACAGCGCGACGCCCTGCTCCCCTTGCCCGGCCTCGATGAGCAGCTCGGCGGCGAGGCTCGCGGCGTCGGCGCGCGACGGGTCGAGCTTGGCGGCCTTCGAGAAGCTCTTGAGCGCGCCCTCGCCGTTCCCCAGGCGCGCGAGGCACGCCATGCCGGCGCGGAGCCACAGGTCGACCTGGCTGCTCTTGTCCTTCGCCTCGCCCGCGAGCTTCTCGAGCGCGGCGACGTACGGCTTGAAGTCGTTCCTGCGCTCCGCCTGCCGCTCGAGCAGCTGCAGCGCCTCTGGCATCGCCGGCGCGAGCAGCAGGCAGCGGTCGAGCGCCTCTTGGTACTTCGGGCTGTCCGACTCGAAGTCGGCGTAGAGCTTGGCGACCAAGAGCGACAGCTGCGCCGCCTTCTTGCGATCGCGCTCCTCGAGCGAGGCGGCCTTGAGCGCACGGGCCCGTTCGCGCCAGGTGTGCTCGAGCTTGCCGATGGCGGCGCGGACCTTCTCGATGCGCGGGTGCGCGGGATCGAGCGCCTTGGCCGACTCGAGCGCCTTGAGCGCGATTCCTTGCGCGGTCGGATCATCCAGCAGCCGCTCGGCGAGGCCGACGTACTCCTCGGAGAGCTCCTTGCCGCCGATGGCGGCGCGCTCGCGCTCCAACGACTCGAGCGCCGACAGGTAGCGGCCTTCGGCGAGCAGCAGCGTGCGGGCCTTGGCGAAGGCGCGCCGCTCCCGCGGGTCGGCGCGGCTGGCCAGCTGGCTCGCGAGCACCGCGCGCTCTTTTCGAAGGAGCTTCGTCTCGTAGAGCTCGGCGGCCTTCAGGTACAGCGCGGCGGCTTCGGGGCCGCTGCTCGACGCGGCGAGCTGCTCGAGCACCTCGGCCAAGGCGGCGTGGTCTTGCCGCTGCTCGTAGAGCGTCCGCAGTCCCGCCATCGCCTCGCGCGAGAGCGGCGCGAAGACGAGCGCGCGGCGCAGGAGCGTCTCCGCCAGGTCCACGTTCTTCAGACGGTCGCGCGCCAGCTCCCCCGCACGGGCGAGCAGATGGCCCGCCTCGTCGCGCGAGGGCACAGCCTTCGCGCGCCCCGCGTAGAGGCGGATCAGCTCTTCGACCCGACCGGCCTTTTCTAGCGAGGCCTCGACCTCAACGAAGGGCTTCTCCTCCGACTTGGCGCGAGGGCGAACCGTCTGAGTTGTCATGGGTTTGGAGGCTCTAGACTCTATCGCCGGTGCGCCAGATCCCGCAATGGATGCTGACGTCCAAACCTATGGAAAGATTGGTGTTCCGCTACGCGTGCTCTTCGGCCTCAGAGACGTCGGCGGGCGGCGTAGGCGCAGGTGTGGCGGGGGGTGGCAGGGCTGCCACCCGCTCGGCGTTTTCCTTATCGCCGGCGCGGTGGAACAGCTCGACCGCCTTGGGGTGCTGGCCGAGCGCTTCGGCCAGCTCGGCCGCCTTCTGCCACTGGCCGAGCTGCTCGTAGAGGGGCAGCGCCTTGTCCTTGCGCTCCGCGCGCTCCCAGGTCTCGGCCGCGGCGGGGACGTCGCCCAAGGTCTCGAGCCAGCGGGCCTTCGCGCCGAGCCGGTTCTCCGCCTCGGCGGCGGCCATCTCTTTCTGGGCGAGCGCCTGGGCCTCGTCGTTGAACCCGAGCTTCTGCAAGAAGCGGTAGGCCTTCGGCCCCGGCAGCGGCGCGAGCGCCTCGATCGCCTGGGTGCGCATGCCCGCGCTGGCCAGGATCGTCGCGGCGCCGAGCCGATCGCCCCGCTCGACGAGGTGCGCCACCTCGCGGTCGCGCATGCGGTTGGCGTTGACCGGGTCCTTCGCGCGCTCGAACGCTTTTCGCGCCGCGGAGAACTTCCCGGCGCGCTCCCACGCGAGCGCCGCCTGATCGAACTGGCGCGCGCGCTCGTAGAGCTTCGCCACGCCCTCGAAGTTGCCGGCGGCGACGTAGTGCTCCATGAGCAGCTCGTAGGCCTGCGCCTTCTCGAGCGTGGGGATCACCTCTTCCGGCTGGAGGGTGCCCCAAAGCCGCTTGGCGACGTCGGCCAGGCCGCCCGCCGCGGCGGCGCGAATCGCCGACTTGATGTCGGTGCCGATCTCGAACAAGCGGGCCGCTTCGACGAACGAGCCGTTCTTCTCGTGAATGCGCGCCGCGTCGCGGGTGCGGCCCGACTCTTCGAGCACCAAGGCCTGTTGCTTCCAATCGCCCGCGTGCTCGGGCGCCTTCGGGCCGCGCTCGCGCCGCTCGCGCTTCTCGCCGCGCGGCTTGCGCTCGCCACGCTCCGGCCGGTCAGGCCGCTCCGCGCCGATGTGCTCGGGCTCCGCGCCCGGCTGCCGACCGCTGAGCGTGAAGGCCACCTCGGCGCGCTCTTTGTCGCCGACCGCGCGCCAGACCGAGCCGACCAAGAACATCACGTCCTGGTACGCCTCGACCTTCTCCTCTTTCGCCGGCGCCTGGGGACTCTCCTGCTGGGGGCTCTCCTGCTGGGGACTGTCCCCAACGGGGACTGTCCCCGTGTTGAGAGCGTCCGCCGGAGCCGCCTCAGCCGGAGCCGCCTCCGCGGCTTGAGCCTCTTGAGTCTCCGGCGCCACTTCAGCGGGCGCTGCCTCCGCCTGCGCCGCCTCCGTCGCCTCTACCTGCGTCGCCTCCGCCGCGGGCGCCTCGGCAGGCGGCGCCTCCGCTGCAGCCGGCTTGGGCTGTCGCGTGACGCGCAACAGCGTGGTGATCAACCGGCCGCGGGTCGCGATGTCCAGCTCCGCGATGGACTTCAGCCGGAGCGGCCGCAGCGCGCGAACGATCTCCTCGAGCGGCTTCTTCTGCGAAGCGAAGTCATTCTTGCCGAGCGCCTTCTCGATCGCGGACAGCTCGTGCACCACCCGGTACGCCGCACCGCCACCGCCGCCTTCCCGGTTTTGCCGATCGCGGCCACCCCGTCCGCCGCGGCCGTCGCGGTGCCCGCCACGGCCACCGCGATCGCCGCGCGGTCCAGGACCACGGCCTTCACCCGGCCGTGCGCCAGGGCGTCCAAAAGAATGGGTGTCTTTGTTCTGAGCCACGCGCGTCCTCGCTTGAAGCGCGCGGACTTAGCAGGCCCAGGAAGGAAAGCTCAACTCGGCCCGCTAGAACGCGTAGCGCAGGTTGGGGGTCGCGGCGATGCCGATGGACCCGTTCGACGCCAGGAAGGTCCCCAGCACCTCGAGGCCGATGGAGAAGTGGCGAAGCCGTGTGTAGTACTCGACGCCCGGGCCCACGAAGATGAGCACGTCGCCATCGGGGAGCAGCGCCTTCGGCGCGAAGAGCGCGTACCCGCCGCCGATGCGCCCGTAAATCCACGTGCGCTTCACGTCCTGCGAGTCGTTGAAGCCGACCGCGCGCACGCGCGCCGAGGCGCCCGGAATGAGCGAGAAGAAGTCGCCCGACGCGGCGCCGACCGGGTTCGACTTGCCGACGTAGTCCGAGCCGGCGCGGTTCGCGGTGGCGGCGAGGAACAGGTCGACCGCCACGCGCTCGCCGAAGTCCATGCCGAGCTCGAACTGCGTCATCTGGCCAGGCGAGAACGGCTGCCGGCCTCCTGGCAATGCCGGCGGGTTCAGAATGAACCAACCACCGAACGAGAGACCGAAGTGAAAGCCGCGCTCAATCTCGTCGAACTGGACGGCTTCCTTGTCTCGCACGGCTCGGGCGGGCGCGTCGGCCTTGCCTTGCGCCACAGCCGACGACGAGACGAGGAGCGACAACGCACACAGGGTCGCGAACCGGGTCATAAGTGTCGGGAAGGCTACCCCAGCTCCCTTGGATGGTCACCAACGGGCTCGAGAACACCGGGGACAGTCCCCGTTGGGGACGGTCCCCTCGGTGGGCGGGTTATTCGCCCGACGGCTTGAAGAGGAACGGGTAGGTCACCACGACCACGCCGCCGCCCTTCGGCTTCGGGAAGAGCCAGGTGCGCACGCGACCGGCGACGCACGTCTCGAGCTCGGCGTTGTTCGCGGTCGACTGCGCGACCGACGAGCTCGCCACCGAGCCGCTCGCCGAGATGACGAACTTCACCGCGACCTTGCCGTTCAGCTTCGGGTAGCGGGTGAGCTGGCTCTCGTAGCAGTAGCGAATCTGGTTGATGTTCCGCCGGATGACCTGGCGGATGAGCTCTTTGTCGAGCGAGCCCATCACCGTGGGCTCCGACGACGTGATGCCGATGTCGGTGCTCTTCTTGCCGCCGAGCACGCCGACACCCGAGCCGTAAGCGCCGGTGCCGCCGCCGCGGCCCTTGGTGCCGATGCCGCCGATGCCGATGGTGTCACCCACGCCGCCGCCGCCCGAGCCCGAGCCGCGCAGGCCCAAGCCGCCGAAGCCCTGCGCGTCGCCAGGCGCGGCGCCGAACATGTTGCCCATCGCGGCCTTCAGCTCACCGCCCAGGCCGTTGTGACCGAAGATGGTGGAGATGCCGCCGCCGCCCGAGCCGAAGACCTTCTGCACGAGCATGCGCGCCTGATCTTTGTTGTTCGGGTCGCCCTTGGGCGCCGCGTGGGCGGAGCGCTTGGGCGCGTCCTTCTTGCCCATCTGGCCTTCGTCGCCGCGGTGCTTGGCGGCCATCTCGCCCTGCTCCTGCTTCTGGCGGCTCAAGCGCTCCAGCAGCGGGTTCTTCTGAACCTCGGGCGGCTTGATGATGAGCTTGGCGATACGGGCCTGGTTGCCCGACAGCTCGTCTGCGTACTCGTCGCCCTCGCGCTCGCGGTTCATCGCGGTGATCACGAAAGCGCCCGCGAGGAAGAACAGCACGAGGAAGATGTTGAGCGCCGTGTAGTCGATGGTCTCGGCGAACGGCACGAAGACCGGCTTGGGCACCGGCTGGAAGAAGACCTCGATGGTGACGCCGCCCATGTCGACCCAGGCGAAGTCGTCGGACTGGAGCGAGATGGCGTACCCATCGCCGTCGCTCGAGGCCACGCGGCCCTCGACGGCTTGCTTGAGATCCATCACCTGCTCGCCGCCGCGGCGGTGCAGCTCGCCGTTCATCTTCTTGGTGAAGCGCAGCGTGAAGCCCTGGTTGTCGCTCTTGACCACCTCGAACTTGTCGCCGCCGAGCTTGTGATCGCCCATGACGAAGCTCACGCCCGCGGCCGAGCCGACGGAGAACGTCGCCGCGGTGCCCGGCTTGAAGAAGTGCTCGGCCACCATCTGGTCGCCCCACAGCAGCCGGATCTCGAGGCCGAGTGGACCAGAGCCGCCGCGCCGCGCGGGACGGGCGCGAACGCGCGCGCCGGACTGCTCGTCTTGAACGGCCGCCGCCGGGGCCGGAGGCGGCTCGACGACCGTGCGCGCGGCGGGCGAAGGCGCCGCGGTCGCGGGCGCCGGCGAGGTCATGGTGGGCGCCGCCTGCGCCGCCGCCTGCACCGTCGCGGCGAGCGGCATGGTGACCGCCTCGGCCGGGACGGCCTGCGCGATCTTCGTCGGCTCGTCCGCCGTCTCGGCCACGGTGTGGAGGCCGGTCGCGGCGGCCTCGGTCGCGCTCTCGACCTTGATCACCGTGTTGCCGACCTTGATCTCGTCGCCGATCGCGAGCGCGCCCTTGTTGACGCGCTTGCCGTTGACGTAGGTGCCCTCGACGCTGCCCATGTCGATGATCGAGAGCGTGCCGTCGGCGGCGACCTCGATCACCGAGTGGATGCGAGAGACCTTCTCGTCATCGAGGCACAGATGCGCAGACGACAGCCGACCAATCTTGATGATGTCGCGGTCGTAGTCCTTCGACGCGACCAGCTGATCGCCTTTGAAAACGTTGAGCCTCAAGGGGACGGCCACGAGAAGCCTCCTAAAAAGAAAAACCTCAAATCCTTACGACACCCAGAGAGGTGAAAAGGTTCTGGCTACAGCTCACCCACCGACTGCATGACCTTGTCCTTGAACTCTTCGCGAATGCGAATCAGGTTCGAGTGCTTCACCGTCTTGCGCGCCTCGACGTACTCGCCGTCGGGGCGGGTCAGGTCACCTTCGATGGTGTCGTCTTCGAAGTTGATCGTGGTCGTCTTCTGGTAGCGGACGTTGCCTTCTTCGCCCTTGTCTTGGGCGAATGCGCTCGTCGCAAAGAGGACCAGGGCGCTGATTCCGATGAGTCGCTTCATGACGTTCTATTCTCCGTCCTTGACCCTCAAGGTTCCTGGACTCCCGGTTCCCCTTTGCGACACCGATGCTAGCACCCATGGGGGCCCCACCGGCAACCACACCTGGAACGCTACAACCACAGTGAAATATGTTTGTTGATAGGCACTTGAGGGGCCGGGGACAGTCCCCGTTGGGGACAGTCCCCTTTTACAGCTCTGGCTCGTCGCCGGGTTCGTCGCCCTTGGCAGGAACCGGCGCCTTCTTTGGGGCTGGCCCCGTCGCTGGGGCGGTCTTCGGCTTCTCCCTGGCGTCCGCCGGCTTGGGCTGCGGGATCTTGCCCTTTGCCGCTTCGATCTGCTTCTTGAGCTCCTCGTCCTTCTTCGCCTTCTCGGCGGCTTCCAGCTCCGCCGCCTGCCGCTTGGCCTCGTCCTCGAGCTTCTTCGCCTCCTCGAGCGTCCGCTTCTCCTCTTCCCGCGCGGCGATCTTCTGCTCGGCTTCCTTGATGAGCTCGCTCACCACGTCGTTGGTGCCGCCGTTCGAGATGTAGAGCCGGTACGACTCGAGCGCCTTCTCGGGCAGCTGCTTGTGGTTGGCGAGGATGACGCCGCGGTTGAGGTGCACGGCGGCCAGACCGGGGTTGAGCTGCGCGGCGACGTCGTACTCCGCCATCGCCTTGTCGTATTGCCCCAGGCCCTTGTACGCGATGCCCAAGTTGAGGTGCGCCTCGGCGTTCTTGCCGTCCGCCTGGAGGATGCGGCGGAAGCTCTCCTCGGCGCCCTCGTAGTCCTCCTGCTCGAGCGCCATGCGCGCCAGCACCAGGTGCGCCGGCAAGAAGTCGGGGCGCTTCTCGACGGCGGTCTTGAGGTGCACGCGCGCCTTCGCGGGCTCCTTCTCGTGCAGGGCGATCATCCCCAGCGTGTGGTAAATCTCCGGGTCGTTCTCGTCGAGCTTCGAGGCGCGCAGCGCGACCAGCTTGGCGAGCTGGAACTGCTTCTGCTCGTAGTGCACCTGCATCAGCACCTTGTAGGCGGTGAGCGTCTTCGGGTCGCGGAAGAGCGCTTGCTTGGCGAGCTCGACCGCCTGGGTGCTGTCGCCGCGGCGCCGGTAGATCTCGGCCATGCGGGCGCGGCTCGAGGCGTCGTCCGGATAGTTCTCGAGGATGTTCTGGTAGACGCGGATCGCGCCGTCTTCGTCGCCCGAGTTCTGCGCGATGACGGCGAGGTTCTCCGCCGCTTCCTTCAGCGTCGGCTTCTTGCGGAGCGCCGTCTTGTAGTGCTCGACCGCGCGCTGCCGGTTGCCCTGGCGCTCGGCGAGCACGCCCAAGTTGTAGTCGGCCTCGGCCAGGTTCGGATCCGCGGCGGCCGCTTGCTGGTACTTCCGCTCGAGCGAGGCGTAGTCGATCTTGCCCGCCTTGCGCTGCGCCTCGTACGCCTTGTTGGCGTCTTCGAAGAGCAGCTTCGCGCGGGCCGAGATCTGCGGCACCACCTCGGTCTGTCCCGGCGCGCCCGGCTTGCCGGCGACCTGGGGGCCCGACACTTCGACCCCACGGGAGGCTTCCTTCGAGCTCGTGCAGCCCGCCAGCGCGGCGGCGGCCGACAAGCCCAGCAACGTCAATCGCAGGTTCAAGGTTTTCATTAGAGCGGCTCGTCCTCAGGCTCGGCGTCTTTGTTGGGCGTGGGCTTGGCGACCTGACCGGAGCCCCGCGGGGGCGGGCTCACCGGCGCCTCCGAGTCGTCGCCGTCGTCGACATCGGGCGGCAAGCTGTCGAGGCTCTTGCCCACCTCCTGCGCCTTCCGCCTGTTCTCCTGCGCCCTCTCGGCCGAGACGACGGGGATCGGCTGGATGGTCGCGAGCAGATCGCCGCCGATCGCCTGGGCCCTGAAGTCGCCCTTGTCCTTCAGCTCCGCGGGCTCCTCCGGCATCTGGGGGAACTGCTCGGGCCGGTAGGTGTCGCGCAGCATGTCGAGCGACGCGGTGGTGCAGTCGTTGAAGATGTCGAGCTCCTGGCTCTTGGCCACCGCGGCGGTGAACGCTTCGGCCGCTTTGTCCTTCACCGGCTGGGCCTGCGCTTCGAGCTGCGCTTTGAACTCGAAGGCCAGATCCTCCGGCATGCCGCGCGGGGTCGGCGCGTTGACGAGCGCCTTGGCGAAGTGGTCGTACGCCGCGCCGATCTTGTGGAGCGCGCAGATGGCCGGGTCGGCCGACTTGAAGCCGACGGTGGCGGTGTAGAGCTTCTGGATGCCGTCGAGCGCGCGGGCCTTCTCCTGGACGCTGGCCTTGAACTCGCCGACGTTCTGGAGCTTCGACCAGCGCAGCCGAATGCCCGCGTACTTCTTGTACTCGTCCTCGTTGATCACGAAGTGGGCGCGCGCGACCGCGTCGAGCGCGGTGATGTCGAGCGCCTTCTGCGTCCGCGAGGGGAGCTTGCGGTAGTAGTTCCAGATGCGCTCGTAGACCTTGCGCGCCGCGGTCTTAGCCTTCTGCTTCTCTTCGTAGATCCGGGCGATGCGGCCCTCGGCGAGGAGCACCTTGTTCGGGTCGCGGATGTACTTCTTCTCGTACTCCTCGAGCGCCTTGGTCGCCTTCGCGTACTGCCCCATCTTCTCGTAGAGGTCGGCGATCGAGAGGCGGACCGCCTCGCAGTCCTTCTCTTCCTTCTTGGCCTCGCAGAAGTCCTCGAGGAAGCGCTCGCGGTTCTTGAGCGCCTGCCGGTACTGACCCAGGCCCTCGCGGAAGACGCCGGCGTTGAACAGCGCCACCTGCGCCTTGCTCTCCTCCCAGACCTGCGGCTTCTCGGCGGCGGGCGGCGGCGCCTTCTTGCCGCGTCGAGCGCTGCTGCGCTCGGGCTTGCCGCCGCCGCGGCTCTGCTCGAACCGGTTCGCGTAGAGCTCGTAGTAGTCGGCGGCCTGATCGAAGTCGGTGGTGGCCTCGTAGCCTTCGGCCATGCCGAAGATGCACTGAGGCACGAACTCGGACTTCGGGTACTGCTGCACGATGCGCTTGCGCGTCTCGATGGCGCGGTCGAGCATCTTCGCGTTGTAGAAGTCGATCGACGCGTTGAAGAGCGCCTTGTCGGCGATGTCCGACTTCGGGAACTCCTGCACGAAGCCCAGGTAGGCCTCGGCGGCCTTCGCGTATTCCTTCCGCGCCTCCAGCTGGTTGACGAGCTTGAACGCCGATTGCTCGATGAGCTTGGCCAGGTCCTCGCGGAAGCGGCCCTTGGCGAGCTTCTCCTCGGCGTAGAAGCGGCGCGCCCACTCGTTCACCTTCGCCCAGTCGTTGAGCAGGTTGTACGAGTCGAGCACCAGGTTGGCGGCGATCTCACCCGCCGCGTCGCCGTTCTCGAACTTGAACTCCGGGTGCTTGAGCGCGATCGCCGAGAGGCGGCTCACCGCCTCGTCGAGGTGGTTGTGGTCGTAGTAGATCTTCCCGGCCTTGTAGGTGATCTCGACGATCTTGTCCCCCTGCGGCACGTACTTCACGTACCGCTCGCACGCGTCGAGCAGGGCCTTCTTCTCGGCGGGGATGTTGATCTTCTTGGTGGGGTCGGTGATCGCCTCGGTCTTCAGCTTGCCCGAGGACTCCGCCTTCTTGACCACTTCGTCATAGGCGAGCACCGCGTTGTACGCGGCCTGCACCATGTACTTGCCGGGCTTGACCTTCTTCTTGTCCGCCCCGGCCTTCTCGAGGCGCGAGACGTCCATCATCAAGACCTTGGTGTACTCCTCGGCCGCCTTGTCGTAGCGCTGCAGGTTGTCGTTCAGCAGCTCCGCCCAGAAGAAGCGCAGGTCGTACGCCTTGGCGCCGTCGGGGAAGAGCGTGAGGTAGTCGGAGTAGACCTCGTTCGCGTATTGGAAGGTCTCGTCGTCGCGCGTCTTGCGGCCCTCGTTGTGCCAGTTGACGGCGAGGTTGGAGATGGTGCGCTCGGACAGCTCGCGCGCCTCATCGAGCGCCTTCTTGTCCTTCTCGTCCTTGATCTGCCCGCCCTTGACGACGTCGTCCATCACCTTGACCAGGCGGCGGACCTGCTCGACGGTCATCTTCTTGTTGCCGGCGCGCAGGACGCAGTCGACGATCTTGCCCTGGAAGCCAGGCGCCTCGGGCGAGAGCGGGCGCTCCTTGATCAGGATGTTGTAGGCGAGCGCGGCTTCGCGATCCTTGCCGTCCTCGTAATAGAGGTTCGCGAGCTGCTTCATCATCAGGTAGCGGTCGTCGTTCTGCGAGGCGAGCTTGGCGAACTCGACCTTCGCGTCGGTCGGTGAGCCGCCCGAGCGCGCGTAGCTGCGAACGAAGTCGTTGCGCGCTTCGCGGATGAGGCCCGCGCGGCCGCCCTTGCCCTTCTCGCCTTCGACCGCCTTGGCGCCGGCGATCTCGCCGTAGAGGACGACGGCTTTGAACTTGTCCATCGCCTGCTGGTAGTCGGCCAGGTTGAAGTAGCACCAACCCTGCTTGTAGAGCGCGAAGCCGTAGACCTGGTTTTCCGGGAACGCGGCGGCCTTCTTGTACGAGTCGAGCGCCTTCTCGACCAGGTCGCGCTTCCCCTTCGACGAGTTGAAGTAGTACTCGCCGAACGCCAGGTGCGCGTCGGGGATGAACTTCGACTTCGGGTACTTCTCGATGAGCCGGCGGTAGGCGACGAGCGACTTCTTGTCCTCGCCCATCTCCATCAAGTTGTGGCCGAGGAAGTAGAGGACCTCGTCGGTGCGCGGGAAGTCTTTGTAGCGCTGGACGATCTCCGAGTACTGGTCCATCGCCATCTTCCCGTACTCTTTGCTCTGGGCGAGCAGCTCTTCTTTTTCGACCTTGGCGCGATCCTGAGCCGCCTTGTCCTTGCGGTTCATCGCGTTGATGTAGTCGTCGTCTTTGCGGTTGGCCTCGAAGAAGAAGAACTTCGACTCTTCCCAGTAGAGCTCGCCCAAGCGGAAGAGCAGGCCCGGCTTCTCTTTCGGGTTGTCCGAGTCGAGCGCGATGATCTTCTTGAGGTCCTCGATCTGCTGGCGGCGCTTCGAGGCCACCTGCAGCTCCACGCCCAGCCGGAACTGGTCGTACTGCAGCGCGGGCGCGGCCTGGGCGCGCTCTTCCTTCTTACGGGTCAGGTCGCCGGCGAGCGACTTGTCCGGTCCGCTCGACGCTTCCTTTTTGCCGAGGGCGGCTTCCTTGGCTTCTTTCTTTGCCTGCGCGAACGCCGGCGTGGCGCCGAACAACGCGAGAGCGAACAGCGCACCGAACAGTGAAAAACGACGCATGGTGATCCTTGTCGGAAGGTTCTCGACACACGAGCGCACCGCACTCAGCGCGCAGATGCTGCGAGCATCGGAGGGAACGCCTGCTTGCCCCGGTAGCAAGTAGCCAAGACTCCTTAGGAATTTCCCCTTGGAAGCGGTGGAATCATGCTCGCAAACCAAGGAGGTGGTCAACAGGCTGTCTTCTGGGGCCCTCCTGGACCCTATCTCTGCCCACCTTGGGTCGGCGAGGCGCCTGCTGGGAGGGCGCTCAAGCGGCGCACGTGCTTCATCAGGACCTGAAGCTCGGCGTCGGGGATGACTTCGGCCCAGGTGGGCATGCGCGTCTCGGGGAACTTCTTCGCCGGCTCGCGAATGAAGGCGGCCAGCTCTTCATCGGTCGGGTACTGCGACTTGTTCTGGGTGAGGTCGCAGACGCCCACGCCGTTCTCGGAATGGCACGAGTTGCAGCCGTACCTGTAGTAGAGCTTCATGCCGTCGTCGGCGGTGGCCGGGGCGGCGACCTCGCTCACCGTGCGCGGGTTTCGGATCTTCGGCACCGTCTGCAGGTAGGCCCAGATGGCGCGCGCCTCTTCGTCCGAGAGCGCGGGATAAGCCGACATCGGGTAGCGGATGGCGGTGTTGTCCGGGCGAACGCCGTAGCGGAGCGCGCGCACGAACTCGTCTTCCGTCCACTTCCCGAGGCCGGTCTCTTCGTCCATCGTCAGGTTGGACGAGTAGACGAGGCGGTTGTCGTAGTCGTTGATCGGGTTGCCGCCGGCCAAGAAGCCCGCGCTCGCGGGTGGGTCGAGCGGGTTGATCTTCTTGAAGTCCGCCGAGTGGCACGTGTAGCAGTCCAAGTTGTAGACGAGGTACTGGCCGTAGGCGACCTTGTCCGAGAGCGGCGGCGCGGTGATCGGCTTGGTCGGGTACGGGTAAGGCTTGAACACCAGCGTCGCGAGCACCTTCGAGATCAGATTGGGCTGCGACGGGTAGTCGTCGACGTCCGCCGCCTTCACCATCGGGTCGTCCGAGCGCAGGAAGGCGATGATGGAGTGGAGATCTTCGTCAGACATGTGCGGCAGCTTCGCCATCCACGGCGGGGTGTAGCGGCCGTCGCGCGCCACGCCGGTGCGAATCAGGTAGGCGATCTCTCCATCCGTCCATTGGCCAATGCCTTTGACCGGATGCTGGGTGATGTTGAGGGAGAAGATTTTGCCGAACTCGTCATCGATGCGCATGTCCGCGCCGGTGAGCTGACCGGTGCGGGGGTTGCCGTGGCACTCCGCGCAGAGCATCGACGCCCAGCGTTTGCCGCGGGCGACGCGCTCGGGGGTGACCTCGACCTTGAGATCGACCTTCTGCGGCTCGTAGTGCGGAATGCCGCGAACCGAGACGAAGGCCAGAAAGCCGGCGAGCGCGAGAACGGCGACGCCGATCAGCGCGCCGAGCAGCTTGACGATCTTCACGGAGAGTCCCCCCTCGAGACAGCCCGAGTTCTACTTCAGACCCGCTCTCGCGGGCGGGTTTTGTTCAGCGGTGGCCCTGGAGAGCTGCTTCAGCGTCGCGGAAGCGGCGGCGGCGTCGGCCGGCGAGCGCGAGAACGACGACGACGCTCAGGGCGCGAACGAAGTCGGTCTCAGCCACCGCGCGACAATCAGCGCAGCGACACCAAGGCCTGCCCATGCTCCCAAGTGCCACACGAGCACGTGGCTCCACCCTCGCGAGCAGGCGAGCTCGCCCATGAGAGCGCCTATCGTGCCGATCGACAAGCCGAGGAGAATCGCCCGCGCGTCGGTGAGCGCTGAACGTCGAAGCAGGCGCAGTCCCAGTCCGAGCGGCAACGCACCGAGACCGAGGTGACTGACGGTGCAAAGCCAGTCGGGAGACGCTGAAACAGCTGTCGGTGTTCCACGACCGACGACCATCGCGATCGCCGCCAGCCCCGCGGCGAGAACCCCCCACGGTCGCAACTTCCGGAACGGCGACAGCGCCGCGAAGGCGGCGAGTGCCCCCACCCACCACAGCGGCATCACCGAGGTCGCGATGCGACGCGACGAGCCTGCAACCAATTCGCCGCTTGTCGCCAGCACGCCGGCGACGACCGCCAACAAGAGCCACATCGCTCCCAGCAACAGCAGCAGGTCACCCTTCCAGCCGCGTCGCGGCGGTTCACGCAGCGCCTGTCGCGCGGCGGCGCGAATTCGTTCGAGCGCCGCCTTCGACGTTTCGTCCGATGTCTCGCGGAAGGGCTCCAGCTTCATGACTGACCTTCCAAGTGAGAGAGCAGCTCGCGAAGCCGCTGGAACCCGCGGTGACACCGAATGCGCACCGCCGTTTCGGTGATGCCCAAGCTTTGCGCCACCTGCTCGTACGAAAGGCCCTGAACCTCGCGCAGAAGCACCGCCTCACGTTGATTCGAAGGAAGTGCCTGCAGCGCCCCCTCGAGCTGGCGACGAAGCGGTGGGTCCGGCGTTTGCGGATCAGCCGTCTCCTCGCGCGCAACCGACAATTGCTCGTGCGCGGTGCGTTCGACGCCCCGCCTTCGCAGCGCGTCCCGAGCGGCGTTGGTGGCGATGGCGAAAACCCAACTCGCGACCGGCGTGCCGCGCAAATAGCGGTCCTTCGAACGCACGATGGACAGAAAGGTCGCCTGGGTCAGGTCGTCTGCCAGCGCCCCGTCCGACACCATGCCCCGCATGTACGCCTGCACCCGCGCCGAATAGCGCTCGAACAGGACATCGAACACCGCGTCTTCGCCGTCGCAGAACCGTCGCATGAGCTCTTCGTCCGACGACTCGTCCATCGTCAGGCACCCATATAAGCAATACGCGCCAACGCCAGAGCTCGTTTCGCTCGACCTCGCCCGAAACAGAATTTGGGGTGGCACGTACTGCTCTCGAGACCACTTCGGCTGAGGGAGAACCACGTGCGAATTCTGCTGGTGATGCCGCCTTCGTTTGAGAGAGGCAGGCTTGGGCTCGAGAACACCATCTGGCTCAGTGAGCCGGTCGCGCTCACGTCGGTCGCCGGGGCAGTCTCAGAGCACGAAGTCGAGATTCTCGACATGCGCCTCGAGGCCGAAGACGCCCTGGCGCTCGCGTTGACGCGCTTCGAGCCCGACGTCGTCGGCACCACCAGCATGACCACCGACGCCTACCAGGCCAAGGCGGTGCTCCGAATGGCGCGCGCGATTCGGCCACAAGCGCTCACCGTCGTCGGCGGCCACCACCCCACGCTGACGCCCGAAGAGTTCGATGAGCCGTACATCGACGTCGTGGTTCAAGGCGAAGGCGAAGAAACATTCCGCGAGCTGGTCGAAGCGTGGGAACGCCAGAAGGACAAAGACGACCGCACCTTTGCTGGCCTGAACGGAACGCGCTTTCGCGGGCCGCGGGGGCTTCGCATCGGAAACCCCAAGCGCGCGCAGGTGCGCAATCTCGACACGCTGCCACCGCCGAACCGGTCGCTGATTCGAAAATACCGGGGTCGCTACTTCTTCGCCGCGGCGAAAGACCTCGCGAGCATCTTCACCAGCCGCGGCTGTTCGTTCGACTGCAACTTCTGCGCGATTTGGGAGTTCTACGAGCGGCGCACCCGCTTTCTCTCGGTCAAGTGCATCGCCGACCGAATGGTCGCGTGTGACGAGCCCTTCATCTTTCTGCTCGACGACAACTTCCTCACCGACAAGAAGCGACTCATCGAGCTGTGCGACGAAATCGAATCGCGCGGCATCAAGAAATATTGGTTCACCCAAGGGCGTGCCGACTTCGTCGCCGAAAACCCCGAGCTGATGGCGCGCCTGGCGCGCAACGGCCTCGTCGGTTTGCTCTCGGGCTTCGAGTCGAACGACGACGACTCCTTGGCGGCGCTTCGCAAGAAGACGACGTGGGATCAGAACGTGCGCGCGAATCGCGTACTGCGCGAGAACGGAATCTGGTCGACCGGCATTTTCATGGTTCGCCCCGACTGGACGGGAGAACAATTCGACCGGCTCTACGAGTACATCAACACGCTGGAGATCGGCATTCCGCTGGTGACGATCCTCACGCCTCTGCCTGGCACGCAGCTCCACAAGGCGTACCCACCGACGCACGCCACACGTCGACATCGGGGTCGACACGCCCGAAGACGTCGCGCGTGCCGAAGCACTGCTCCAGCCGCGTGAGCGCTCACTCAGCGTAGTGAATGAACGACGTCACGGTGTGACCGTTCAGCCGATCGCGGCCTTTCAAGAAGTCGAGCTCGACGACGAAGCCCAACCCGCGCACGTCGGCTTTCAGGCCTTGCGCCAACTCGAGACACGCCTTCGCGGTGCCGCCGGTCGCGAGCAAGTCGTCGACAATCAGCACGCGCTGGCCGGGCTGAATCGCGTCTTTGTGGATCTCGAGCGCGTCGCTTCCATACTCGAGCTGATACGTCACCTTCGCTCGCTCGGCAGGTAACTTTCCGGGCTTGCGCACCGGCACGAAGCCCGCGCCCAATCGATAGGCGAGCGCCGGCCCGAAGATGAAGCCGCGCGCCTCGATGCCGAGGACCAAATCGATTCGCTCGTTCGCGTAGGCCGATTGAAAGCCGTCAATCAGAGCCTTGAAACCGGCCGCGTTCTTCAGCAGCGTGGTGATGTCGTAGAAAACAATCCCGGGCTTGGGGAAATCCGGCACGGATCGAATCAGCGACTTGAGAGCGTTGGCGTTCACGCCCACAGACTACCGAAGGGACGAGGCTCGATGGGACAACTCTTGGTGGGAATCATCGGCGGCTCGGGGTTGGGGCAGGCGCTCTCGGCGCTCGGTGAGGGAGAATCGGTTGAAGTCGAGACTCCGTTTGGCGCTCCGGCGGGGCCCATCGTTCGGACTGAAGTCGACGGCGTTCCCGTCGCGCTTCTCGCGCGCCACGGCCCGGGACATCGCTACAACCCAAGCCGGGTTCCGTATCGAGCGAACATCTTCGCGCTGAAGAAAATCGGCGTCACCCACCTGCTCGCGACCGGCGCGGTCGGCAGTCTGCGCGCGGAGATTGAACCCAGACATCTCGCGCTGCCTGATCAGCTGATCGATCGAACCTTTCGTCGCGACGCGACCTTCTTCGACAACCTCGCCGTTCACGTCGAGCTCGCCTCGCCCTTCTGCCCCACCTTGCGAGCACAACTGCTGGAAGCCAGCCGCGCCGAAGCCGTCCGCGTTCACGAACGCGCCACGTACATCTGCATGGAAGGGCCCCAGTTCTCCACCCGCGCCGAGAGCGAGCTCCATCGCTCGATGGGCGGCGACCTCATCGGCATGACGGCGCTGCCCGAGGCCAAGCTCGCGCGCGAAGCCTCGCTCTGTTACGGCTTGGTCGCGCTGCCTACCGACTACGACTCGTGGCGACCACCCCGACCGGGCGTCACCCAAGAGGCGCTGCTCGAAGAGATCATCGGGAACCTAAAAGCCGCGACCCAGCAGGGGATCGACTTGATTCGCCGCGTGTTGCCGCTCATTCGAAGCGAGCGGAACTGCCACTGCGCCTCGGCGATGAAGCACGCGGTCTGGTCGGACCCCTCGACGATTTCACTCGAAGAGAAGAATCGTCTGCGTCCGCTGCTCGCTGACGGATAGGCGCCTAGGTCTGCTGTCGCTCACGCGGACGTTTCGCTTTCTGACCGTACGTCGCGAACCGCTCGAGCACGCGCGCCATCTCGACCTCGTCGAGGATGTACGGCTCGCCGACCTGCAACGCGCGCAGGTACTGAGCGCAGATGGTCTCGATCTCGACAGCGACTTTGAGCGCCTCGGCGAGGTTCTTTCCCAACGTGACGAGACCGTGGTTCGCGAGCAGACATGCTTTGCGACTGGTCAGCGCTTCGAGCGCATTTCGCGAGAGCGCCTCGGTTCCAAACGTCGCGTACCGCGCGCAGCGCACGTCGCTGCCGCCGGCGAGCGCGATCATGTAGTGCACGGCGGGCAGGTCTTTGCGCAGACACGACAACGTGGTCGCGAACATCGAGTGCACGTGCAGCACAGCGTCGACGTCGGAGCGGGCGAGATAGAGATCACGGTGAATGCGCCACTCGCTGGAGGGGGCGAGCTGGTGGAGCGACGAGCTGCCGTCCATGCGCATCTCGACCACGTCGTCGGGCCCCATCGTGTCGTAGGGCACTCCGGTGGGCGTGATGAGAAACCGCTCGCCGCTGCGCGCGCTCAGGTTGCCCGAGGTGCCTTGGTTGAGCCCCATCGGGTTGAGCTTCTGCGCGACGCTCACCAGCTCGCGACGAAGTTGATAGGCGCTCACGGCTTGCGCTCCGGAAAGAGCGCGAGCATCGACTCGCGGCTGGCGGCGCAGACGCCGCGCTCGGTGATGAGCCCGCTCACCAGCTCGGCCGGGGTCACGTCGAAGCCGAAGTTCAGCGCGGGCGTTTTTTCGGGCGCAATCTGAACTGACTCGTCCCGCCCGTCGGCGGTGCGGCCGCTTACCCAGGTCAGCTCGGTTCCCTCGCGCTCCTCGATGGGAATTTCTCGAAGTCCGTCGTTGAGCGACCAGTCGATGCTCGAGCTGGGCAGCGCGACGTAGAACGGCACATCGTTCGCCTTCGCCGCGAGCGCTTTCAAGTACGTCCCGATCTTGTTGCAGACATCGCCGCGCGCGGTGGTGCGGTCGCTGCCGACCAAGCACAGAGCGACTCGGCCGTGCTGCATCAGATGGCCGCCGACGTTGTCGGCGATCAGCGTGTGTGGAATGCCCGCTTCGGCGAGCTCCCAGGCGGTGAGCGAAGCGCCTTGGTTTCGCGGGCGCGTCTCGTCGACCCAGACGTGAAGCGGAATACCGTGCTCGTGGGCGAGATAGACCGGCGCCAGCGCAGTGCCCCAATCGACCGTCGCCAACCAGCCCGCGTTGCAGTGGGTGAGAACGTTCACCGGCTGCCCCTTCGCGCGAACGCTCGCGGCTTCGAGCAGCTTGAGCCCGTGCTCGGCGATGCGCCGGCATACCGCCACGTCATCGTCCGCCAGCTGCGCCGCCTTCGCATACGCTTGGATGACTCGTTCGCTCTGAGGCAGAGGAGAAAGCGTCGCGCGCATCTCATCGAGCGCCCACTTCAAATTGATCGCGGTGGGCCGAGTTCGAATGAGTCGCTCGACCGCGCGCTCGAGGGACGCATCCGAAGCATCGGCCCGCATCGCCAGCGCGACGCCGTACGCCGCGGCCACGCCAATCAAAGGCGCGCCCCGCACCCACATCTGCGAAATCGCTGTCGCGACGGACTCGACGTCGGTCAACCGGGCGATGACCAACGCGTGCGGAAGCCGGCGCTGATCGATCACCTCGATCGACCAGCCGTCTTTCGCCACATGAATCGTGCGCCGATGAGTGCCCGCGATCTTCACGTTGTTTTCAGCTCTTACCGCCGATGCGCCAACAGGTGTCGATCATTTGTTGCGCCGCTCTTTCAAGAATCACCTCGTTGCGAAGAGCCGCCGTGTCATCGCGGTACCGATCGCGCGCGCATGCTGCTCAAAGACGGGCGTTGAAGAGCCGCCGAGCGACTCGCTTCTCAAGGATAGATTGCGCGGCACAATGAGTCTTAAGACGCGAGCTGTCGCCTCCCCCCTGGTCGTCTGCCTGCTTGGGCTGTCTACCTGCATCTCGGATGTCGCCGGCCCCCTGTCGCCGAAGGCGCGACCGGTCCTACGGGTCCGGCCGGCCCCGTAGGCCCACGCGGCGTCGAAGGCCCGCAAGGGCTCCCTGGTGCGCTCGGAGATCTCTACGTCTCGGTCGCCCCTGGCAGCACCGTAACGGTCGACGCCGGACTTCTGGTCGTCGCGGGGCCGCCCGGCGTCATTCCTCCGGGGACCGTCTGGGCGTTTGCCGGCAGCGTCGCTCCACCTGGCTGGCGCATCTGCGATGGCGCCGCGGTGTTGCGAGCAGACCAACCGGCGCTCTTCGCGGTGATCGGCACCACCTACGGCTCGACGACGTCGCAGGACTTTCTGTTGCCGAACCTACGCGGCCGAACGGTGATTGGCGCTGGCAACGCGACGGGCACCAACCGCGTGCTCGGCGAAAAAAATCGGCAGCGAGACCAAGACGCTCACCGCGGCGCAGATGCCGAGCCATTCTCACGCCGCGTCCCAAGCGAGCCACGCTCACTCCATCGTCGGCAACGTGTCAGGCAATGCGGTCGGTGGCGTGGTTGTCTCGGGCTGCATTGATTGTTCGCAGAGCGCGACGATTCAGTTCGCGGGCAGCGGTTACGAAGTCGCGAGCCCCAACACCAGCAGCGCCACCCCGGCAATCACCGTCGGGGCCACGGGGTCAGGTCAGGTGCACGACGCGATGCAGCCGTCGCTGGTGATGAATCACATCATCAAGCTTTAAAACTGAACCGATACGCAGCACTGATACTGGTACTCACCGACCGGGAGCATTTGACCGGGGATTCGTTTGCCGAAAACGAAGCGCAGACTCTTGTGCGGCCCTTGATCCCGATGAATTGGGGCGGTTCTCGACCGCCTTTCGCCACGCCGTGACGAGCCACTTCGGGGTAGCGTTTCGGCGTCCGGGGGGGCGCATGGTCCGTTTGTTCGTTGGCATCGTCGTGGCGGGCGTCGCCCTGCTCACCGGCTGCCAGTTTCAGAAAAAG
>CAZEDU010000014.1:0-54524 GCA_964511185.1 uncultured Myxococcaceae bacterium
CATGCCCAGGCGCGGCAGCGACGTCGGGTCGCTCACGCGCCACAGCTGCGCGCGCCCTCGTAAGTTGCTCTGCCGCGAGAGCTGGCGGTGCGCGCGCAGCTCACCGCGGTGGTCGAAGGTCATCGCCCCGGAGCCGTGGTGCCACAGGAGGTCCGGCGCGTACCAGCCCTCGGCGCTGCCCGTGTCGTCGCGCACGGCGCCGCCCACCTGCGGGCTCAGCTTGGTGATGAGCTGCCCCTCTCCGCCGACGCGCAGGAGCGCCGCGTCGTCGTAGCGCTCCTCCGCGGTCAACCGAAGGTACGGGCTGAGCTGAGGCGCCGCGTGCGCCGCGGCGGCCGACAGCAGCGCCGCGCCCAGACAAGCTCTGAAGATCGAACGCCCTCGCATCACGCCCTCACTCGACCGGTGCACCGACGTCTCTCGCTCGCTTGGCGCCCGCGCTCACGGCACGACGACGGTGTCGCCCGGCATCAGCACCGCCTCCATCGGCCTGTCCCCTGGCTCGCTCATCAGCTCGCTATAGCGGACGGGGTACCGCGCGCCGTTGCGGATCACGATGATGCCGTCCTGGTTCGCGAAGTCGGAGAAGCCGCCCGCCAACGCCACCGCCTGCAGCACCGAGATGCGTCCGCGCAGCGGGTAGCTGCCGGGCACCATCACGGTCACGCGCGGCTCTTGAATGAACGGCGTCAGCTTCTGCCGGATCTCATCGGCCAGCTCGGACGTGGTAAGCCCATCCGCCTTGACGTCGCCGATCATCGGCAGCGAGATGAAGCCGTCGGGCCGCACCGGCAGCACGCGGGAGAGATCGCCGTCGCGCCACACCGCGACCTCCAGGACGTCCTCCCGGCCAACCCGGTACGGCTCGTCTTTCACCGGCGGCAACGCTTTGTTCCCGTGCGCGCAGCCCGCCAGCCAGGCGAGCGCCGCGATGGCCATTCCGATCGCGCTGGTCTTCCCCATCGTTCGCATCTCCCTTCCGGTTGCGGCTGCTGCGATAGCAGCGGGTGTGCCAGCGACGGCCGCGCGCCAAGCCACCCGAAAATCAGGGCGGTTCGATCCGCGCGCCTTCCTCGCCCAGCGAGCGAGCAGGAATTTTTTCTGGCTCGGGAAAACGTGGAGTGGAACGAAGTTCTCGAAAAAAGTTCAGACGACTTCCCACCTGGCCCAGCGCTTTGCCCACTTCACCGAAGTCCTCCGAGCGCTGCGCCAACGGCACGTCGTTTGTATCCCCTTGGGCTGCACACGACATTCGGCTTCGAGGGCGGACCATGGGCAAGGCAGGGGTGGCGGCGGCGGTGGCGTTTGCGGTGGGAGGGCTCGCGATGACCGGGCTCACGCGCGTGCTGGGCAGCTTCGCCGAGAGCGCGTCGCTGGGGTTGGTCGGCATGTCGATGATGGTGTCGAGCTACTTCCTCACCAGCAGGCCGCAATCGGAGACCGGCACCGGCGCGCTCTCGCGCGAGGTCAAGGCGAACGGCTGAGCTTCGCCGCTGAAGACCCGTCTGTTCACTGTCGACCGCGCACCGTTTTCCCGCGCCGCTCGCGAACCCCCGCGACTATTTTCGGCGCATGACTTTCCCCATGACCCTGGGCGCGCGCTACCTCGGCGAAGGCAAGACCGAGTTCCGCGTCTGGGCGCCCGATCGCCGCGGCGTGGACGTCTGCTTCGAAGGCCCCGAGGGATTGTCCTTCGCGCCGCTGCGACCGGAGGAAGGCGGCTCCTTCACGGCCACGCTGCGAGCGGAGCCGGGGCGGCGCTACCGCTACCGCCTCGACGGCGGCGACCGCTACCCGGACCCGTGCTCCCGCTTTCAACCCGAAGGTCCGCACGGGCCGTCCGAGGTCGTCGACCCAAGCGCGTTTCGCTGGCGCGACGAAGGCTGGCGCGGTCTCGAGGCGAAGGGCCAGGTCTTCTACGAGCTTCACGTCGGCGCCTTCACCCCCCAGGGGACCTACGCCGCCGTCATCGACAAGCTCCCCGAGCTGAAAGAGCTCGGCGTCACCTGCCTCGAGCTGATGCCGCTCGCCACCTGGCCCGGCCGCTTCAACTGGGGCTACGACGGCGTGAACCTCTTCGCGCCCTGCCCCGCGTACGGACGGCCGGACGATCTCCGCCGGCTCATCGATCGCGCGCACGCGGTGGGGCTCGGCGTCATCATCGACGTCGTCTACAACCACCTCGGGCCCGACGGGAATTTCCTGAAGCAGTTCGCGCGGCGGTACTTCACCGACAAGTACCCGCCGGAATGGGGCGAGCCCATCAACTTCGAGGACGACGCCGCCGGCGTGCGCCGCTTCTTCGTCGAGAACGCGGTGCACTGGGTGACCGAGTACCACGCCGACGGCTTGCGCCTCGACGCGACGCAGAACCTGTTCGACCCGTCGCCGCGCCACATCGTCGGCGAGCTCACCGACGCGGTCCGCGCCGCGGCCGGCGCGCGAAAGGTCCTCGTCATCGGCGAGAGCGAGCCGCAGGACATCCGGCTGATTCGCCGGAAGGAGGACGGCGGCGACGGGGCCGATGGCCTGTGGGCCGACGACTTCCACCACGCGGCGCGCGTCGCGGTCACCGGCGGCAGCGAGGCCTACCTACGGGACTACACCGGCTCGGCCGAGGAGCTGATCGCCTGCGCGCTCTACAACTCGCTGTACCAAGGCCAGTGGTACCAGTGGCAGAAGAAGCCGCGCGGCAGCCCCCTGCTCCACTCACCCGCGGAGCAGATCGTCTTCTTCCTGCAGAACCACGACCAGATCGCCAACACGCTCAGGGGACACCGGCTGCACGTGCTGGCGGGCCCGCGCAGGACGCGCGCCCTCACGACGCTCTTCCTGCTCCTGCCGCAGACGCCTTTGCTCTTCATGGGACAGGAGTTCTTCGCCTCCAGCCCGTTCCTCTTCTTCGTCGATCACCACCCCGAGCTGATGAAGGCCGTGCGCGCCGGGCGCGAGCGGTACCTGTCTCAGTTCCCGACCGCGCGGCACGCCATCGAGCGCGAGGGCTACCACCCGCCCATCGGCGACGACGCCTTCGCGCTCTCGAAGCTGGACTGGAGCGAACGCTCGCGGAACGCGGCGACGTGGGACTTCCACCGCGCGCTCCTCGCCCTTCGCCGGGAGGACGCCGTCTTCGCGCGTCAGGACAAGCGCCGCATCCACGGCTGCGCGCTCAGCGAGGCCGCGCTCGCGCTGCGCTTCCTGGGCGACGGGCAGGAAGGCGACCGGCTGCTGGTGCTCAATCTGGGGCGGCGGCGCACCCTCGAGAGCTGCCCCATCCCGCTGATCGCGCCGCCCGAAGGAAGAAGCTGGAGGCCCGTGCTGTCTTCGGAGGACACGAAGTTCGGCGGGTGCGGCGGGGACTTCCCGACTTGGGATGGCCCCCTCGCGATCCCGGCCGAGTCGGCCATGGTGCTGACCAGCGCCGGCTAGCCATTGCTTGAGGTAGCCACTCCTTGTCCTCCGCCGAAGCAGACTCCGACCTCCCGATGATCACCCTCGAGCCGCCGCGAGATCCGGCCGGCGCGCCCGACCTCACCCAAGCGCTCGCCACCGAGTGGCTCGTCACCAACGGGATCGGCGGCTACGCCTCGGGCACGCTCGCCTTGTGCAACACGCGCCGCTACCACGGGCTGTTCATCCCCAACTTGCCCGCGCCGCTCGGCCGGACCGTCATGCTGCCGCGCCTGGAAGAGCGCTTCACCATCGACGGGGTCGAGTACCGGCTCGACGGCGAAGAGCACACCTCCGGCGCGCTCCACCTGGACGGGCTGCCGCACCTCACCGAGTTCCGCCTGCGCGGGCTGCTCCCCGAGTGGGACTTCACGTTGGGGCCCACGCGGCTTCGCCGCCGGCTGATGCTGGTGCACGGCGAGAACACGCTGGTCCTCCACTACCAGCACCTCTCCGGCCCCGGGGCGCGCGTCCGCCTTCGCCCGTTCACCTCGTTCCGCTTCCACGACCGGCCGCTGCCGCCGCGCCCTGGCTACCCGCTCGTGCAGCTGCGCGGCACGCGCGTGGAGGTCCTGCCGGTCGAGAACGCCCCCGCGATGCGCTTCAAGCTGTGGGCCGACTGCGAGTCGCCGTTCGTCAGCTTGCCGCAGACCTCGGCGGAGCTGCTGTTCCGGGTCGAGAGAGCGCGCGGGCTGGATCACCGCGAGGAGCAGAGCAGCCCTGGGTACTTCGACTGCGCGCTCTCGCCCCAAGGCAACCTCTCGTTCGGCGTGACGGTCGGCGGGTGGGGATGGCTCGACCGCGATCCGCTGGAGGCGTTCGAGCTGGAATGGGCCCGGCAGCGCCG
This sequence comes from uncultured Myxococcaceae bacterium, assembly GCA_964511185.1. Taxonomy (GTDB): domain Bacteria; phylum Myxococcota; class Myxococcia; order Myxococcales; family Myxococcaceae; genus CAZEDU01. Next base: position 4,298 of record CAZEDU010000014.1, read on the forward strand.
CATCCTCGAGCGCGCGCCCATGGTCGCGCGCACCGGCACCGCCGCCCGGCTGGTCCTCGCGGCCGATCAGTTCATCGTCGAGCCCGCCACGCGCCCGCACGACGAAGCGTGGGCGCGCGCGATCGGCCAAGACGCTCGCAGCGTGATCGCCGGCTATCACTGGTTCACCGACTGGGGCCGCGACACGATGATCTCGCTCGAAGGCCTCACGCTGACCACCGGCCGGCGACGCGAAGCCGCCGCGATCCTGCGCACCTTCCGCCACTACGTGCGCGACGGGCTCTTGCCCAACCTCTTCCCCGAAGGCGGCCGCGAAGGCCTCTACCACACGGCCGACGCGACGCTCTGGTTCTTCCACGCGATCGATCGCTACGTCGAAGTCACCGGCGACGCCGAGCTGGCGCGCGACTTCTTCCCGACGCTCGAGGAGATCATCGAGCACCACCTGCGCGGCACGCGCTTCGGAATCCAGGTCGATCCCTCCGACGGGCTGCTGCGCCAAGGCGCGCCGGGGTACCAGCTCACCTGGATGGACGCGAAGGTCGACGGCTGGGTGGTGACCCCGCGCCGCGGCAAGGCCGTGGAGATCAACGCGCTGTGGTTCAACGCGCTCCGCTTGATGGCCGACTGGAGCCAGCGCGTCGGACAAGATCCTCAGCGCTACCTCGACCACGCCGAGCGCGCGCAGGCCTCGTTCAACCAGCGGTTCTGGAACGACGCCGCGGGCTGCCTCTTCGACGTGGTCGACGCGGAGTCCGGCGGCGACGACGACGCGGCGCGCCCGAACCAGCTCTTCGCCATCTCGCTCAAGCACCCGGTGCTGCGCCGCGATCGCTGGCAGAGAGTGCTCGAGCTCGTCCAAGAGGATCTCCTGACGCCGCACGGGCTGCGCACGCTCTCGCCGCGCCACCCGGACTACAAGCCGAGGTACGACGGAGACCTGCGCGCCCGCGACGCCGCGTACCATCAGGGCACGGTCTGGGCCTGGCTGGTGGGTCACTTCGTGGACGCCTGGCTGAAGGTCCACCCCAGCGATCCCAAACAGGCGCGGCGGTGGCTCGAAGGGCTCGAAGGTCAGCTGCGCCACGCCGGCGTGGGCTCGATCAGCGAGATCTTCGACGCGAGCGAGCCCTACCGTCCGCGCGGTTGCATCGCCCAAGCCTGGAGCGTGGCGGAGCTGCTCCGCGCCTGGGTGCGCACGGCTTGAGCGCGGTGTCGCGCCAGCGAGACATGCAAGCGGCTGAATTTCAAGATCTTTTTGGACCTCATCCAAGGCCTCCGACCGGGGTGCCAAGACAATGTCGAGAAAAGTCGGTAAAGAGGCGCCCCGCGAGGGGAATTCACGACCATGCTCACGACAGTCGCCGAACGCATCATTGCGTTTCCGCCGCCCGCCGGAGTTCTGCTTCACGTCGAGTCCACGGACCCGACCCAATCCGCGAGGGTGTGCGGGCTGGGCCGCTTCGAGATCAGCGGCCACGCCAGCAACACGGGCCTCATCGCCGCGCAGCTCTCCGTGTCGTTCGACGAGCATGCGCTGGTCGTTCCCCTGTGGGCCGACATGACGCCCGCCGACACCTTCCGCGCGCTGCGCCAGGTGCTGCCGCCCGGCTACGTGGCGCACGCCCGCTCGAGCGAGCGCGGCGGCATCGTCGTCTCGATTCAGCGCGCCCTGCCCCCGACCGGAGAAGAGCCGATCGTCATCGCCACCATCTCCGACCCGGTGCAGCAGGCGCTCGCGTGCGGCACCAACTGCTTCGAGATCAACGGCGTGGCGAGCAACGGCGGCGTCGTTCAGTCGTCGGCCCGCGTCGAGATCGACGGCAAGCTCGTCTCGTTCTTGATCCCGCGCGGCATGACGCCGGCCCGCACCGCGCGCGCCGTCGAGTCGCGGCTGCCCATCGGATACCGCGCGATCGTCGAGATCGGCCGCGCGCCGGGCGCCCCCGCGCTGGTGACGATCGTTCGCGGGGCGGACAGCCGCTTCGCTGCTGCTTGACGACGGAGATTCGAATGAAGGTGGCGACGGGCAGTGTGGTGGAGCTCGACTACAAGCTCCACTTGGGTGACGGACAGATCATCGACCAGAGCGAGCCGGGCGAGCCGCTCGCCTATCTGCACGGGCGCGGCCAAATCGTCCCGGGCCTCGAGCGCGCGCTCGAAGGCATGGGCGTCGGCGACTCGAAGAAGGTCACGGTCGACTCCAAAGATGGCTACGGCGCCCACGACCCGCGCGGCGTGCAGGAGGTCGCCCGCTCGGCCTTCCCGCCCGGCGTGAACATCTCCGCCGGGATGCAGTTCGTCACCACGGACGATGCGGGCGAGCAGATTCCGATCACCGTCAAGGAAGTGAAGCAAGACGGAGCGATCGTCATCGATCTGAACCACCCGCTGGCCGGCAAGGACCTCCACTTCGAGGTCACCGTGCGCGGCGTGCGCGCGGCCACCGCCGAGGAGCTCGAGCACGGCCACGCCCACGGCCCCGAAGGCCACGGGCACGAGTAGCGCTCAGCGCCCGGGGACGACGCGCAGCACCTGGTCCTTGTCCGGCGGGCACTCGCCTCGCCCGTCGCAGTTGCTGGTCGTCAGGTACAGCTCGCCGTCGGGTGACTGCACCACCTCGCGGATCCGCCCGACCGCCTGCTCGAGGTAGACCTCGTGCACGGCCACGCGCTGGGCTGTCGGGTCCATCTGCACGCGGTGAAGCTGCTGCGACCCGAGCGCGCCGATGAGAACGCTGCCGGTCCACTCCGGAATGCGCGCGCCGGTGTAGACGGCGAGGCCGCCGGGCGGCAGCGCGCGCTCCCACGTGAGCACGGGCGTCACCCAATCCCCCGAGCGCTGACACGCGTCGAGCTCGGGCCAGCCCAGGTTCTCGCCGCGCCGCACGATGTTCAGCTCGTCGTGGCCGGTGCGGCCGAACTCCCCGCTGGGACCGTGATCGCTCAGCGCCAGCAGGTCGGGCGTCAGCCAGTCGAAGCCTTGCGTGTTGCGGATCCCCCAGAGAAACGCCGCTTGGCCAGGCACCGGGTTGTCCGCGGGCGCGTTGCCGTCGGGGGTCAGCCGCAAGAGCTTGCCCGCCAGGCTCGCGGGGTCCTGTGAGCGCTCCGGCTGCCGCGCGTCGCCCGTGCCGACGTAGAGCATGCCGTCGGGCCCGAAGCGCATGCGCCCGCCGTCGTGCACGCGCGCGCCGGGGATGCCCGCAAGGATCACCCGGTCGAAGTGGGCGGATGTCCCGTCGGGCGACAGGATCCACCGCTCGACCTGGTTGGTGACCGCGCCCACGTTGACCGTCAGGTAGAAATAGACCGCGCGGTTGCTCGCGAAGTCCGGGTGAACGGCGATGCCCAAGAGCCCGCCTTCGCCATCCGCCGCGACGGCGAGCTGCGCCACGGGGCTTGGCTGCAAGGCGCCGCCGCGAATGAGCCGAACGCGACCCGGGCGCTCGGTGACCAACACGTCGCCGTTCGGAAGGAACCCGAGGCCCCAAGGCACCTCGAGCCCGTTGGCCACGACCTCGGTGGTGATCGCCACTGTCCCTTGGGGCCCATATCCCTGCTCGACCAAGGTGCACGACTGCTCGACGCGCTCGCCGCCGCGCCCCGAGCACGCGCAGAGCACCACGGCCAAGGCCACCGACGCGATTCGAGTCATCGCTCCCAACCTAGAGATCCAGGCGCTACATTGCGAGCCCTATGGCGCCTTCTCAACGTTGGCTCATCAAGAGCGAGCCGACGGTCTACGGCTACCCGCAGCTGGTCAAAGACCGCCGCACCGCGTGGACCGGCATTCGGAACTACCAGGCGCGCAACCACCTCCGCGCGATGAAGCCGGGCGACCTGGCGCTCTACTACCACACGGGTGACGAGAAGCAGGTCGTCGGCGTCGCGCGCGTCGTCTCGCCGCCGAAGCCCGACGAGACGGCGCCGGGAGAGGACTGGACCGCGGTCGACGTCGAGCCGGTCCGAGCGCGCGCGGCCCCGGTGACGCTCGCGCAGCTCAAGGCGTCGGCCGCGCTGAAGGACCTCGCGCTCCTCAAGCAAGGGCGGCTGTCGGTCGTCCCCGTCACCGCCGTTCAGTTCAACGCGATCCTCCAGCTCGGCAAGACCAAGCTGCCTTGAAGCCTCACATCGCGCTGCGCGGATCGACGATGCCGCTCTCGCGGATCTTGTAGAGCAGCGCCTTGTAGCTGATGCGCAAGCGGGTTGCGGCGCGCCGCTTGTTCCACGCCGTGCGCTGCAACATCTCGAGGATCGCCGCCCGCTCGGCCTCTCGCGCCGCGCGCTTGCCGATCTCCTTGAGAGAGATCTCCGCCGGCGGCGTCGGCGCGCCGGTCTCGTCCTTCGGGGCGGCCGGCGCCTCCGCGGCGCGCGTCCCTCCCTTCAGCTCGTCGAGCACGAGCACCGGGTCGCGCAACACCACGAGCCGCCGCACCATGTTCTCCAGCTCGCGCACGTTGCCGGGCCAGTCGTACGAAGCGAAGGCGTCGAGCACCTCGCGCGGCAGCTCCGAGAGCCCTTGCGGGTAGCGCCGGCTGTACTTGCGCAGGAAGTAGTCCACCAGCGGCGCAATGTCCTCGCGCCGTTCCCGGAGCGGCGCGAGGCGAATGGCGACGACGTTGAGGCGGTAGAACAGGTCCTCTCGGAAGTTCCCGCTCTCGATCTCCCTCTCCAGGTTGCGGTTGGTCGCCACCACGACGCGCGCGTCGACGCGCACGCTCCGCTTCCCGCCCACCCGAAAGAACTCCTCGTCCTGCAACACCTGGAGCAGCTTCGCCTGCAGCCGAACGGCCATCTCGCCTATCTCGTCGAGAAAGATCGTCCCGCCGTCGGCCAGCTCGAACTTACCCGGCTTCTCCGCCGTGGCGCCGGTGAACGCCCCCCGCTCGTGGCCGAACAGCTCGCTCTCGAGCAGCTCCGCCGGCAGCGCCGCGCAGTTCACCTTGATGAACGGGTGCCCCCGGCGCCGGCTCTTGCCGTGGATCTCGCGGGCGATCATCTCCTTGCCGGTGCCCGACTCCCCCAGGAGCAACACCGGCACATCGGTGTCGGCGATGCGGTCGACCAGCTCCCGCGCCCGCCGCATCGCGGTCGAGATCGACACCAGCTGGCGCTCTTCCCGCTCGTCCTCGTTCGGCGGCGCAGCGGCCGGCGGCGCCTCCCGCTGCAACGCCCGGTGAAGCGCGGACTCCAGCTCGGGCCGATGCACGGGCTTCGGCAGGTAGTCCGTCGCGCCCCGCTTCATCGCGCGAACCGCGTCGTCGGCGCCGGTCAACCCCGACAAGACGATGATCGGCGCCTTTCCACCCGCCGCGCGGTAGCGCTCGATCACCTCGAGCCCGCTTAAGTCCGGCATCAGCACATCGAGTAGCACCGCGTCGAACGCGCCGGCCGACAAGAGCTCGAGCGCCTCGACCCCGCCGGCGGCCGTGACGGTCGACAGCCCCAGCCCCCCCAACAGCTCCGCCAGGCTCGCTCGAACTGTCTCTTCGTCGTCGACGATCAATACCGGGTTCGTCCCCATCGACCATCCCCCTCGCCCCCACCCTGCCCCGCGAACAGCGCCACGCCCCCTTGCGCCGATCCGCTCGCCGCCTGCGCCTGCCGCAGCTCACGCTCGGCCTCGGCGAGCAGCTGCGCAGCGCTCGACCCGGCCTCTGGAAACGCCGCCCACCCAAACAGCAGCGGCGCTCCGTCTCCCCACTGCTGCCCCGACATGAGCCGGGGCGCGCGGCGAATGCGCTCGAGCACCAACGGCACGGCTTCGGCCGGAGTGCGCGGCAACAGGAGCGCGAACGTGTCATCGGCGATGCGCGCCACCAGGTCCGCCTCACGCACCGCCTGAGACAAGGCCATCGCCGCGTAGCTCACCATGCGATCCGCCAGCTCCCGCCCGTGCGTTCGGCGCGCGCTCGCGCAATGGCGAAGCTGCGCGACCACGATCGAAAAGCTGCCCCCGAAGCGCTCGGCGCGGCGAATGTCCTGATCGCAGACCGCGAGCAACAGGCGGCGCGTGCCCAGCCCGGTGAGCCGATCGTTCAGCCGGCGGTCGACCGCCTCCCCCGAGAGCACCGCCTTGGTCTGCGCCCGCTTCAGCTCGATCTGCCGCTCGACCTTGTGCACCAGCTCCCGGGTCGAGAGCGGCTGGGCCAACGCGTCGACGCCATGGCCCGCCCGCAGGCAGTGCTCCTTCAGCTGAGGGTCCGGCGCATCGATGAGGTACACCACCGGCAGCGCGCGCCGCGAGAGCTGACGCAGCCGCTGCCCCAACACGCAGCCCTCGAAGTCGGGCGCCCGGCCCGCGATCACCGCGACCTCCGGCTCGAACACACTCCAGAGCGCGGGCGCGGCTTCGTAGCGCGTCAGGACGCACACCCGGTGCCCGGCCTCGCGCAGCCCCTGAGCGGCCTCCTCCAGCCGCTCGGGCCGCGGATCCACCAGAAGCACTTTCCCCGTCGGTCGCTTCTTGATCCGCTTGCCCGCCATCTCGGTCGATTCTCCCGTGCGCTGGCCGACAAACCGGCCAAAGTTACCGCCCAGGCAGCGCGGCGCGCGTCGCCCGCGGACAGAAGAGCAACCGACGTGCCGCTTTTAGCGTTTCAGACGCGCCTCGAGCTCGCGCTCGGTCACCCGGTGCTTGAACGCCTTGTGGCCATCGATGAACACCACGGGAATGTCGTAGCGAAAACGCTCGTGCCACTCTGGGTTGGTCTCGATGTCATGCTCGATGAGCTCGAACGGCACCCGGCGCCGCACGCGGAGCAAAACTTCCTTCGCCTCGTCACACAGGGGACAGTCGGTTTTTGAGTAGATTTCGACAGTCATGCGAGGATTCGAAACAGCGCGATGAAAGGTCTCCACGGCGACTTCGCCACCATGCCCTTGAAGGACGTCCTCGTCTACCTGGGCAACCAGAAGTCCACGGGCATTCTCGTGCTCCAGCGCGGCCGCGCGCGCAAGCAGATGACCCTGGTCGAAGGAAACCTGGTCACGGCCAGCTCGACCGAGCCGCGCGAATACCTGGGGCAGTTCCTCATCAACATGGGCCACCTCACCGACGCCCAGTTCATCAAGGCGTACCAGACCCAGCAGGAGACCCAGGTCCCTTTCGGCAAGATCGTCACGATGATCGGCCTCGTATCGGAAGAGACCGTCAAGAACGCCCTCACCCTGAAGATCCGCGAGACGGTGCTCGAGGCCTTCAACTGGACGGACGGCCTCTTCGACTTCGATCCCCACGACGCGCCGCCGATCCCCGATGGCGTCGAGGTGCGAATCGATCTGACGGAGCTGCACCGCGAAGGCGAGTTTCGCGAGGCGGCCTGGTCGGCGATTCGGGCCGCGTTCCCCAGCGGCATGGCCCGCCTCACCGTCGACGAATCCAAGCTCCCCGAACGTCCCAAGCCCGGCTCGCTGGACGAGCGGCTGGTGGGCCTGATTCGGAGCGGGCAGACCATCGACGAGATGGTGCTCGCGCTCCACGCCACCGACTTCTACCTGTACCAGCGCCTCTACGCCCTCTATCGGCTCGGCGCCGTCACGGTGCAGGAAGAGTCCGTGGAGATCTCGGAGAGCTTCTCCGAAGACGAACCCCTCGGCCCCACCGAGTCGGCCGATGCGCTGTCGAATGAGGCGGAACGGCTGCTCACCAGCGCCTCGCTGGACTTGCTCAAGCGGGCCGAGACCGCGCTGCTCGATCAGCTCAAGGCGACCTTCCTCACCCCGCGCCCCATCCCGGTGCTTCGCCTGAACGCCAACCAGCTCAAGGGGCTGCCGCTCACCGCGCCCGAGCGCTACCTGCTCTCCCGCGTCGACGGAGAGCGCGATGTCTCCGCCATCGTTCATGTCTCCCCGCTGCGCGAGCTCGACGCCCTCAAGTACTTCCAGCGCTTCCTCGCCGAGCGGTGGATCGAGCTGAAGCGCGGCTGAAGGCCCACCAGCGCTTGGCCCCGCCATGCCGCTCTCCATCTTGAGGTGGACGAACCGTCACCCAGAAGGAGGGATTTCGGATGAACTTCAGAGCGGCATGGCTGTACGCAGGAGCGGGCGCGCTGCTCCTCGCGGTCGGCTGTAGACAGGAGCGCGAGGCCGCCTCCACGGCAGGACGTGAGGCGGTCGAGACCGCCCAGCGCAAGAGCGAGCAGGCGCTCGACAAGGCCAAGCAGGCACAGCGCGAGGCACGCAAGCAGCAAGATGAAGTGGCGGAGGCCCGCCAACGGCTCGAGCGGGAGCGGCGTGAGTTTGAGGAGGCCCAGACCCAGCTCGAGCAACAATCCCGCGAGGCGAGCCAGGCGCAGCAGCAGGCGCAACAGAGCGCCCAGCAAGCGCAGGGCATCGTCGCGCAGTCTCAACAGGAGGCGCTGAGCGCGCAGCAACAGCAAACGCAGCAGCAGGCAGCAGACACCCAGCAGCAGGCCGAGGCGACCCAGCAGGAAGCGCAAGCGGAGCAACAGGAGACCCAGGGCGAGCAGCAGCAAGCCCAGCGGGATCAGCAGCTGGCGCAGGCCGATCAGGAACGGGCGCAGCAGGAGCAGGCTCAGGAAGAGCAGGCGCGGCTGGAGGAGGCACAGCAAGAGCAACAGGCTCAGCAGGAACAGGCGCAGGCGGAGCAGCAACCGTCGCAGCCTCAGCCGCAGGCAGCCGCCAACATGGCGCAGCAGATGATCTCGGGCCGCGTGGTCGAGGCGACCAACGACTCGCTGCTCCTGCGTCAGCCGGGGCAGCCCGACCTGCGCCTCGGCCTCGACGATGAGACGCAGGTGCTGATCGAAGGTCGGAGCGGCTCACTCTCCGACATCACGCCCGGCGCCGAGGTGCGCGCGTCCTACGCGCACAAGGGTGAAGAGCCCACGGCGGTTCGTGTGGAGGTGACCCCATCGGCCTTCGGCGGCAGCGGCCAGGAGTCCATCCCCGACACCCTGCCCGACTCGCTTCAACCCGAAGTCGGACCGTAGCGGACCTGAAACCGGCTCACTGCGTGACGGCAGTGGGCCGGTGCGCCGCGGCCTTCTTCCGGCCGTCCAGGTACAACCGCATCGCCTCACGCCCGAGCCAGGTCGCTCGAATGCGCCAGCGGTAGTCGTTCACGATCACCGCGGCGACAGCGACCTGCGGCTCGTGCTTCGGCGCGAAGCCCACGAACCAGGAGTAGTCGCGGTACGGGTTGCGATCGGCGAGCGAGCCGGTCTTCCCCACCGCGCCCTCCACCCGATAACCGCGCTCCCGGAAGATCTGCCGAGCCGTCCCGCGCGTGACGGTCTCCTCGAGCATCTCCGCCAGCGCCTCCGCATGTCCCTCCGAGAGCACCCTCCGGTCCTCGGCCGCCGCCGCGGGCTCGTCGAACAGGACGGGCGTGGGCCAGGTGCCCCGCCGGGCGGCCACCGCCGCGATCAACGCGCCGTGCAGCGGCGACAGATAGACGTCTCCGAACCCCGCCGCCGTCGTCGACAGCTCGAACGGATCGCTCGGCACCGCCGCCAGCGACACGTCGGTCGGTATCGGAAACGCGATGGGGCGGTTGAAGCCGAACGCCTGCGCCGCGCGCATCAGGCCCGAAGGCGACAGGTGCCGCTGGGTCAGCTTCGCGAAGACGACGTTCGCGCTCATCGCCATCGCGGTCGACAACGGATAGCAGTGGCGATCTCGCTCGCTGTCGACGAGCAGCTTCTCGCTCAACCGCCGCTTGCCCCCGTGAAAGCACGCGGTCTCGCTCGGCGGGACCCCCGCCTCGAGCAGCGCACCGGCGGTGACGATCTTGAAGATCGACGCGGCGGGATAGACGGCCTGCGTGCAGAGCCCGCGCAGCTCGGGCTGCACCTGCGAGTGCTCGGCCATCGCCAGCACCCGGCCGGTGTTCGGGTCGAGCGCCACGACCGCCGCGTACGGCGTCTCGTAGCTCTGCAAGATGCGCGTGAGCGACGCCTGCAGCTCGGGCACCACGGTCAGAGGCAGCTCATGGCCTTGGTGGCTCGCCCACAGCCGCCCGTCGGGCCCCTTGCGCGCCCGGAGCAGCAGATCCTGCTCTGGCGGCAACCGACGCGCGCGCGTGATCGGCGGTGATTGAATGCGACTGGGGACCTCGAACGAGGCCTCCGACTCCGAAGGCAGGACGTCGGGCTGCGCCTGACTCGGAGCGTCCGCGACCGGCGCATCCTCTGGGACGCTCGCCTGGGCCGAAAACAGCGCCAGGGCCAGCAGTCGCGTCGAGAAGAGTCCCACGGAGCCGATCCTACCGGGCGCGCCGGGTCGGGCAAAAACCTACGCGATCGCCCGGCCCGTTCGCCGCAGCTCCTCGATCTGGTCGAGCAGGTCCTCGGCCCAAAACTGCGTGTGCTGGCCCTGCTCCTCGGGATCGGCCTGGGCCTCCTGCAACACCTTCTCGCCCTGGGTCGACCCGACGCCGATCAGCGCCTCGGCCACCCCGTAGCGCACCCACTTGTCGTGGTCCTGCAAGAGCGGCGCGATGAGCCCGATCGCGGCCTCGCCCAGCGCGCTCGCCAGCGCCGCCGCCGCCTGCGTTCGCACCGCGGGATGTCGATCGCGGAGCAGCGGCGAGAGCGGCCCCTGAAGCTCGGCGCCGCCAATCCTCCCGAGTGCGCGCAGCGCCCGCGGCCGCACCGCGTCGGGTCCATTCACCGCCAACTCGATCAGCGCGGGCTTCACCGGCTCGCCCCACGCCACGAGCGCCTTCTCCGCGGCGATCGCCACCGCGTTCAGGTTCTCGGTCTCGGCCAACGCCTCGAGCACCGCGGGAATGCCGCGCGGCGCCCCGATGCGGGCCAGCGCATGCACCGCGTGCACGCGCACGGCGGGGTTCGCGTGGTGCATCGCCGCGATGAGCGGCGCGACGGCCTCTTCGCCCATCGCGATGAGCCGCGACTCCGCCTCGACGCGCCAGGTCTCGTTGGACGACGTCAGCCGAGAAATCAACACCTCGGGGCGCACGGGCTCATGCATGGCCGCGCCCGCTCAGGCGCCCGCCGCGGGCCGGCGCACCAGAGGCACCTGCGCCGCGTAGAGCCCGGTCAGAAAGGCCGGCCAGGTGCGGTACCGCGTGCCGCCCACGTTCGGGGGCGGCAGCTCGCCTCCCCGCAGCGCGACCAGAAGCTCCTCCCGGCCGCGCTCGAGGAAGATCCGCTCCTCTTCGGTCAGTGTCACCGCGCCGACGGCCGCGTGCTCGCGCTTGTAGGTCGCCGTCGCTTCGATCGCCTCGACCTGCGCGAGCATCACCCGCCGCACGAACTCGCGCGAGCCTTCACCCGGCAGCGGCCCTGGCACGCTCGCCTCATCCGCCAAATTGATGTGATTGAGATCGGCCAGCACCCCGAACCGGCGCAGCGCGTGCTCGCGCACCTGCGCCACCGCGCTCGCCTCGACCGGACCAGGCGCCGACGCGGCGGTTCCAACAGGGGTTCGGGCTCGAAGCTCCATGCGACGCCGATATGCCGATGGACGCCACGCGGCGCAACCAGACTTCCCGCGGCTGTCACCCGGGCGATTCGACCTCTACTCCGCGTAAAACATGGGCTCGCGCGAGGCGACGAACCGCTGGATGACCGCCCCCGCGTTCGGCGGCAGGCTCACGAACTGCACGCCGAGCCCCGGGAAGACGTCCGGCGCGTTGTCGTTCACCTCCCGCGTCCACCGCACGACCCCGCGCACCTCGATGCGCTCGCCGCCGGGCAGGCTGAACTGCACGTCGACCTCGGTGCCGATGGGCACCTGCTGCGTGGTCGCCACGAACAGCCCGCCCTCGCTCAGGTTCGTCGAGAAGCCGGTGAAGTAGAAGTTGCTGTCGCTGTGCAGATCGATCACCGCCTGCATTCGCACGCGCGGCTGCTGCCGTCGCCCCTCGGGCTTCGGCAGGGGCGGCGGAACCGGCGCCGCGGGCTTGGCCTTGGGCGGAGCCGCCTGCCGCGCGCGCTGGTCGATCGCCTCCAACGCCGCCTCGTCCGCCGCCACTTGCGACGACAGCCGCGACAGCTCCGCCGCGTAGCGCTGCACCGCCTGCCACATCTGCTCGCTCAGCCGCTTGCGCGCCGCCACCGCCTCGGCGCGGGCCTGGAGCGCCTGCGCGCGCTGCGCCTCGACCGACAGCTGCGGCATCGCGGCCCGCTCGAGGCGCTGACTCAATTCCTGCACCGCGGGATCCTGGATGCCCCGCATCGTGGCCACCGTCGCCTTCAAGCCTTGCAGGCGCGCCTGAATCTCTCCAGCCGCCGAGCTCATCCGCGCCAGCTCGCTCGCCACGTTCCCTTCGAGGGTGGCGACGTCGGTCTCCGCGCGGCGAATCTCGAGCTCTCTGTCGTTGACGCTCATGGGTGCTTGGCCTCGGTGGGTGAGGGCTGCCTCTGAACGACAGCCCGGTACACTTTATCTTCTGCCCGCAGCGACAGCAGCGTGTTGCCGGTCGCCTCACACCAGGCGACCAGGTCGGGCGCCACCGCGGGATCGGTCGCCAGCAGCACCACCGTCTCCCCACCGCGAACGGCCCGCACGCCCTGCGCCAACCGAATGATGGGCATGGGGCAAAACGTCCCCCGCGCGTCGATGGTGAGTGCGTGGCCTGACCCTGGTTGCATGCTCGCCCGCTTGGTCTTCGAGGCCCCAGGTGAAACCCATCAGGCCGTTTCGACACTTTGTCCTCGACGTACCCTCTGTTATCTACCCCGGTCCGCTGTAGGCCGGTAGGACCTTTGAGTACTCCACCGAAGCTTCGAAGGAGCTGGAAACCCAAATGAAACCGAATGTCATCGTCGCCCTCCTGGTGGGCCTCGCGTTGGGCTTTGCCCTGGGCAAAGTGCTCGGCGGTGGGAGCCAAGGCACCCCGAACACCCCGACCGTCGCCGCGCGCGGCAACGATCAGGCCCCGCGCCCCGCGGCCCGCCCCGGGGACGACGCGCAGACCGTCTTCAAGGTCCCCATCGACAACAACCCCGTGCAGGGCAAGGACACCGCCCTGGTCACGATGGTCGAAATCTCCGACTACGAGTGCCCGTTCTGCGCCCGCGCGCACACCACGGTGCAGCAGCTGCAGAAGGACTACGGCGACAAGCTCCGCCTGGTCATGAAGCAGAACCCGCTGCCCTTCCACGCGCGCGCCCGCCCGGCCGCGCTCGCCGCGCTCGCCGCGGGTCAGCAGGGGAAGTACTGGGAGATGCACGAGAAGCTCTTCGAGAACGCCAAGGCGCTCGACGACGCGTCGCTCGAGAAGTACGCCAAGGACATCGGCCTCGACGTCGCCAAGTGGAAGAAGGACCTGGCCGACTCGAAGCTCGCCGACATTGTCAACAAGGACCAGGGGCTCGCGCAGCAGCTGGGCGCTGGCGGCACCCCGTCGTTCTTCATCAACGGCCGTAAGCTGGTCGGCGCGCAGCCGATCGACTCGTTCAAGGCCATCATCGACGAGGAGCTCCGCAAGGCCGAGGCGCTGGTGAAGGAAGGCGTCAAGCCCGCCGAGGTCTACGCCCACATCATCGAGAAGGGCGTCACCTCGCCGCCGGCCGCGCCCGCCGCGCCGAATCAGCCGGCCGCCCCGGCCCCGGCGGCGGTTCGCAAGATCGACGTCCCGGCCGACTCGCCTTCGAAGGGCGCGAAGAACGCCAAGGTCACCATCGTGGCCTGGTCCGACTTCGAGTGCCCGTTCTGCGCGCGCGTGAACCCCACGCTCAAGCAGGTCGAAGACCAGTACGGCAAGGACGTGCGCATCGTCTTCCGCCACCAGCCGCTGCCCTTCCACGCCAACGCGAAGATCGCCGCCGAGGCGTCGATGGCCGCGCACGAGCAAGGCAAGTTCTGGCCGATGCACGACAAGCTCTTCGAGAACGCCAAGGCGCTCGATCGCGCCAGCCTCGAGCGTTACGCGAAGGAGGTCGGCCTGGACGTGAACAAGTTCAAGGCCGCGCTCGACAGCGGCAAGTACCGCCAGAAGGTCGAAGCCGATTCGGCCGCCGGCAACGACGTGGGCGCCAACGGCACCCCCACCTTCTTCATCAACGGCCGCGAGCTCGTCGGCGCGCAGCCGTTCGATGCCTTCAAGCGCGTGATCGACGAGGAGATCGGCAAGGCCGACAAGCTCCTCGCCGAGGGCGTCAAGCCGGACCAGCTGTACGCCAAGCTCCTCGAGAAGGGCGCGGCGGCCGCGCCTGCCCCGGCACCCGCTCCCGGCGGCGCGCCGAGCCCCGCGGCCCCGGTGAACGTGGAAATCGGCCAGGCGCCGGTGAAGGGCCCGAAGAACGCGCCGATCACCATCGTCGCGTTCTCGGACTTCGAGTGCCCGTTCTGCAGCCGCGTGCTGCCGACGCTCAAGCAGCTCGAGGACGATTACAAGGGCAAGGTGAAGCTGGCGTTCAAGAACCAGCCGCTGCCGTTCCACGCCAACGCCCGCACCGCCGCCGCCGCGGCGCTCGCGGCGCACGAGCAAGGCAAGTTCTGGGAGATGCACGACAAGCTCTTCGAGAACCAGCGGGCCCTCGACCGCGCCAGCATCGAGCGGTACGCGCAAGAGCTCGGCCTCAACATGGCCAAGTTCAAGTCGGCGCTCGACTCGAACAAGTTCGACGCGCAGATCACCGCCGACAGCCAGGAAGGCAACCGCCTCGGCGCGAACGGCACCCCGACCTTCTTCATCAACGGTCGGCAGCTGGTCGGCGCGCAGCCGGTGGGCGCCTTCAAGGCGATCATCGATGAGGAGCTGAGCAAGAAGAAGTAGGCCTCGCTCCACGCTGGCTTTGAAGAGGAGCCGCGACATCGCCGTCGCGGCTCTTTTTTTATCGGCTTGAGCGGGCGCGCGCGTCGAAGCGGGTCACGCCACCGATGATCGTCTCGCGCACCGAGAGGCCCTTCGGGCTCAGGATGACGAGATCGGCGCGCTGCCCCGCCGCGATCGTCCCCCGGTCTTGCAGGCCGAGCGCCTTGGCGGGGGTCTGCGACGCCATCCGCACCGCGTCCTCGAGCGACACGCGCAGCGACGTCATGTTCCTCACGGCGCGGTCCATGGTCAGGGCGCTGCCCGCCAGCGTGTCCTCGCCGGACAGCCGCACCGCGCCCGCGCGCTTCTCGACCGACATGCCGCCCAGCGTGTACCGCCCGTCGGGCATGCCGGCCGGCGGCGCCGCGTCGGTCACCAAGAACATGCGGTCCGGCCCCAGCTGCTCGTAGAGCGCCGCGAGCAGCGCCGGCTCGACGTGAATGAGGTCGGCGATGACGCCGGCCTTGGCCTCGGGGTGCTGCGCCGCCGCTCCCATGGGCCCCGTCTTCAAGTCCTTCGACATCGCGTTCGTCGCGTGCGTCACCATGCGCAGCTCGGTGCGCTCGAGCGCCGCGAGCATCTCGGCGCGGCCGGCGTCGGTGTGGCCCGCGCTGGGGACCACGCCATGCTCCAGGCTCAAGCGAATGGCCTCGAGCGCGCGGGGCAGCTCGGGCGCGAGCGTCACCAGCTTCAGCTTCCCCTGCGAGCGCTCGATCATCGACCGCAGGGCGCCCAGATCGACCGGCCGCAGGTGCTTCGGGTCGTGGGCGCCTTTGCGCCGGGGATTGAAGAACGGCCCCTCCGCATGCACGCCGACGATGTCCGCGCCGGGCAGGTCTTTGACCGTGTCGACCGCGTCGAACACGCGGCCGAGTGTCTCGGTGGGCGACGACACCACCGTCGGGAGCACCGACGTGACGCCCTGCTCCGGCATGCGCCGCGCGAGCAGCTCCATCGCCCGCTTGGGGTGACGCGCGACGTCGCCCCCGTAAGAGCCGTTGTTCTGAAGGTCGATGAACCCGGGCGCGACGACCCCGTTCACGCGACGGGTCTTGGCGGGAATGTCGCGGGGCTTCGGATCCACGACGACGCGCTCGATGTCGCCGCCGCGGAACAGAATCAAGGCGCGCTGGCGAACCAGCTGCCCCTCGGGGCCTGGCAGGAGCGCTTGATGGGCGAGCAACGCCGTGAGCTTGCGACCTTCGCGCCCGACCGGCCGAAGCGATGGCGGCACGGCGCGAGCCAAGCGTCCCGCGGCGGCCTCGTCGACGAAGAACGTGGCGTCGGGGTGATCTTGCAGGAAGGTCGCGGGCACGTCTTCCGTCACGCGGCCCTCGACCGCCCGGCGCGTGATGTCCGCCTTGTGCTCACCCGTCGACATCAGGATGAGCTTCTTGGCGTCGAGGATGGTGCCGACCCCCATCGAGATCGCCTCGGTGGGTACGTTCTCCTTGCCGCCGAAGGCCGGCGCCGCGTCCGTCCGCGTCTTGTCGGCCAGCTGCACCAGGCGCGTGCGGCTGCCGCGCGCGGATCCAGGCTCGTTGAACCCGACGTGTCCGGTGCCGCCGATGCCGAGCAGCTGCACGTCGAGCCCGCCCGCCTCGGCGATCGCCCGCTCGTACGCCTGCGTCGCCCGCGCCACCTGAGACTTCGGCAGATCGCCCGGCGGCACGTGCGCGTTCTGGAGGTCGAGCGCCCGGCCCGGCACGCTCAGGTGCCGGAACAGGTTCTCGTGCATGTAGTGGTGGTAGCTGTTCGGGTCGTCCGGCTTCAGGCCGTAGTACTCGTCGAGGTTGAAGGTCTTCACCCGCGAGAAGTCGAGCCCTTCCTCCCGGTGCATGCGAATCAGCTCGCGGTACACCGCCAGCGGAGTCGACCCCGTGGCCAGCCCCAGCACCGCGCCCCCGTCTTCGTGCTTGTCTCGAATGACCTGGGCGATCTCCTGCGCGACGCGCTTCGCCGTCTCCTCCGCCGTTCTCGACTTCACCACCGGAACCTTGAAGTCCGCCTCGATGAAGGGGCGTGAACGCTCCACGCCGCGGAAGCGCACTTGATCGCGCACGAGCGCCTTCACCTCGTTGCCGGAGGCCTGCCACCGCGCCCGTCCGGTGAGCGCGTCGGGGGCGGTCGCCTTGCGCAGCCGCACCCGGCCCAGCCCGTGCCGGCGCATGGCGCGCTTGAGCAACGAGCGGCTGCGCCGCATGTGAAAGCGCTCCGTCACCAGGGTGACCCGCTCCACGCCGGCGCGCTCGAGGATCGGCGCGACGAACTGCGCGTTGTCCAAAGTGCTCTGGGCGGTCGTCTCGGTGACGATGCGCTTCGACACGATACGCTGGGCATCCACCCCTCGCGCGATCAGCCAGGCGCGCATCACGTCGGCTTCGACCGCGCGGGTGTGCACCGCGTCTCCGCTCAGCACGGCGAGCGCCTCGGGGTCCTTTTGAAGCTCCGCCAGCCCTCGCTCCAGCCGGCGCACCAGCTGCGGCGTGGGGCTCGGCACCCCGGCCTCACCGTGTCCGAAGATCACGACCGCGTGCTTCGACTTGGGCACCGACGAGAGCGTGAAGACCCGCTCGCGAGCCGACGCGATGGCGCGCGCGGAGGCCCCTTCTGCCGCCGCTCGACGGGCGAGGGCAGCCTGAGGCTTCGGAAGACGCGAGGCGACCAGGGGAAGTGGTCCGACGGCCATGGATGGCTCCAACGGGTGGGGAAACCGCTGCTGGAGTTATCGGGACTTACGGCCTCAAGTTGCGATTGACCCAAACGGGCGCGCAGGCCCGGAGGGAGGGGGGGCTGGCCTATCCGAGCGCCCGAGCGAGCGCCGCCGAGCGGTGCCGCGTCTCGGGCCGGGGTTTTGTCGCGGCTTGGCAGGCGGTGGGCGTGAAATCGGTTGCTCCAGCGACCTTTTTCACGCCCACTGCGCGCTTCCGCGTCGAACGGGCACCCACCGCCGCGCCCCTTGCGCGCTCAATCCCGTCGTGCACCCTTCACCGCAATCGCGTCGATCTCCACGCGCGCGCCCTTGGGGAGCGCCGAGACCTGCACCGTGGCCCGGGCCGGCGGCGCGCTCGGGAAGCAGCGGCCATACACCTCGTTGACCGCCGCGAAGTCGTTCAGGTCGGTGAGGAAGATGCCGCAGCGGACCACGTGCTCGAAGCCCATGTCCCCCGCCGAGAGCACCGCCTGCAGGTTCTTCATCACCCGCTCGGTCTCGGCGCGGATGTCGCCGGTGACCAGCTGCCCGGTCGCCGGATCGATCGGAATCTGACCGGAGAGGAAGACCATCGTCCCGGCTGGAACCTGAACGGCCTGCGAGTACGGGCCAATCGCCTTCGGCGCATCGTCGGAGTGAATCGGCTGACGCATGCGCCCGCCATAGCACGGCCGCCGTCAGATTCGCTCGACCGAGTACACCCCGTTCAGCCGCTCGATGGTGCGCATCAGATCGGTCAGCTGCTTCAGATCCGAAATCGTCACCTCGAAGGTGTTCACCGCTCGGTCGTCGCCCGTGGCGCGGCAGTTCGCCTGCGAGATGTTCACGCCCTTCTTCGAGAACGTGTTCGAGATGTCGGCGAGCAGACCCGGCCGATCGGCGGTGAGCACCCGGAGCGTCACGGGCCGCTTGAAGTCGCCCCGCACGTCCCAGCTCACCTCGACGCGCCGCTCGGGATCGGTCGCGAGCGCCTTCTCGCAGCTCACGGTGTGGACCGTCACCCCGCGCCCCCGCGTGATGAAGCCGGCGATCGGGTCGCCCGGCACCGGGTTGCAGCAGCGCCCGAAGCGAACCAGCACGTCGTCGACCCCGCCGATCACCACGCCGCTCTTGCCCGTGCGGCCGACCAGCTTCTTGGCCACCTCGGTCATCCGGTTGCCGACGTTCGCGAACAGCCCGTTGGCGCCGTTCTGCCCGTTGGCTTCCTTCGGCTGCTCCTTGCTCTCCGCGAGCTTCTCGGGCGGGAGCAGCCGCTCGACCAGCTGGTGCGGCGCGATCTTGCCGTAGCCGATCGCCACCAGCAGGTCCTCCTCCACGCGGTACCCGAGCTCGGAGGCGATCTGCTTGAGCTCGCCGCCCTTGAGCATCTTGTTCAGGTTGAACGAGAACCGGCGCAGCTCTTTGTCCGCCAGCTCTCGGCCCAGCTGCAGGCTCTTCTCGCGCTGCTGCTGCTTGATGAACGCGCGAATGCGCTGCTGCGCGCGGCTGGTCTTGACGAACGTCAGCCAGTCCTTCGACGGGTGCGCTTGCGGGCTGGTCAGCACCTCGACCTGATCGCCGTTCTTCAGCTTGTAGCGCAGCGGCACGATCTTGCCGTTCACCTTCGCGCCCACGCACTTCGACCCGATGTCCGAGTGAATGGCGAACGCGAAGTCGACCGGCGTCGCGCCGCGCGGCAGCGAGCGCACGTCACCCTTCGGGGTGAAGACGAACACCTCGTCGGTGAACAGGTCGACCTTGACCGTCTCGAGGAACTCCTTCGGATCCTTCAGATCCTGCTGCCACTCCATCAGCTGCCGCAGCCAGGCGAACTTCTCGTCGTCCTTCGAGATGACCGAGCGACCTTCTTTGTACGCCCAGTGCGCCGCGATGCCCTCCTCGGCGATCTTGTGCATCTCCTCGGTGCGAATCTGCACCTCGACGCGCTCCGACATGGGGCCAATCACCGTGGTGTGCAGCGACTGGTACATGTTCGGCTTGGGAATCGCGATGAAGTCCTTGAAGCGGCCGGGCACCGGCTTCCAGAGCTGGTGAATGAGGCCGAGCGCTTCGTAGCAAGACGGAACCGTCGGCATGAGCAGCCGAAACGCGATCACGTCGGGCACCTGATCGAACTCGATGCCCTGCGACTTCATCTTCTTGTAAATCGAATACAGGTGCTTGAAGCGCCCCGAGACGCGGCCCTGGAGGTTTCGCTCCTTGAGCTTGCCCTCGATGAGCGAGACGACGTCGTCGATGTACTTCTCGCGCTCCTTGCGGCGCCGGTTCACCTTCTCGGTGAGGTCGGCGTACTCCTGCGGCTTCAGGTACCGAAACGACAGGTCCTCGAGCTCAGTCTTGATCCAGCTGATGCCGAGCCGGTTCGCCAGCGGCGCGTAGATGTCGAGCGTCTCTTGCGCGATGCGCGCCTGCTTCTCCTCGGCCATGTGGCCGAGCGTCCGCATGTTGTGCGTGCGATCGGCGAGCTTCACCAGAATGACCCGAATGTCCTGGGCCATCGCGATGATCATCTTGCGGAAGTTCTCGGCCTGCTTCTCCTCCTGGCTCATCGTGGCCGAGGCTTGGAACTTCGACAGCTTCGTCACGCCGTCGACCAGCTGCGACACCTCGGCGCCGAACAGCTCCCTCAGCTCCTCCGGGGTCGCCAGCGTGTCTTCGATGGTGTCGTGCAGCAGGCCGGTGACGATCGAGGCCTCGTCCAGCTTGAGCTGCGCGAGAATCCCCGCCACCTCGAGGGGGTGAATCAGGTACGGCTCGCCCGACTTGCGAATCTGTCCTTGGTGAACCTTCGCCGAATAGACGTACGCCTTCTTGATGATGTCCAGGTCGGGATCGGGGTGGTAGGCCGCTACCCGTTGAAGAATGTCACTGAGGCGAATCATTCGACGCGTCGCACAATCGTAACTGCCGGGTCCTACACGAGCAACGAACCGTGCGCGGCGACCGAAGCGCCCCCCTCGAAAGGCGCAGAATGCGTCGTTGACCCCTTGAGGAGCCGCCCCCTACTATCCGCGCCCTCGATGCCCACACCGCTGCTGGCCAGCCTGAGCGTGGTCTGCCCCTCCTGTGACCGCCTCAACCCCGCCGGGAGCGCCACCTGTGTGGAGTGCCAGAGCCCAACGACCGGGCCAGCCAAAAGCCCAAACATTCAGCCTGCGAGCGCGACCGGAGATTCGGTACCCCCCGGGCTCAAGCCCGCCGCCCGCACGTCTGCCCCCGCCCCCGCGGCAGCCAAGCCAGCAGCGGCCAAGCCCGCCGCTCCCGCCCCCAGCCACAGCCCTTTTTCGCTGGTCGTCGTGGGCGGCCCCGCCAAGGGCCAGCGGTTCCGGATCCCGGGCAACGGGGCCGGCATCGGCCGCGCCAAAGGCGCCATCTTGTTCCCCGAGGACACGTTCGTGTCGGCGCAGCACGCGCTCTTGCTGGTCAAGGGCGCTCAGATCTGGATTCGGGACGAAAACAGCGCCTCGGGCGTGTACCTCGCCATCACCGGCCCCGAGCGGCTCGCGCCGGGCACCCAGTTCGCCGTCGGCAACCGCTCGCTCCGCTACGTGGGGCCGCTCGCCCCCAAGGCAGAAGAGCCCGGCAAGCCGCCAGGCTACGGCAGCGCGTCCGTTCCGAATGCGCACGTCGTCGAGGAAGTCCTCGTCGGCGGCCGGCCCGGTCGCGCTGTCGTCGCGGCCGTTCCGGTCTTCGCGGTCGGCCAGCCCCCGTGCGATTGGAGCTTCCCGCAAGAGCCCTCGGTCGCGCCTCGTCACTGTGAGCTGCGGCTATCCGCCGACGGCGCGCTGCTGCACGACACGTCGGGTCAGCTCGGCACGTTCGTGCGCGTCGCGAGCGGCGTGGAACGACCGCTTCAGCCTGGCGCCAGGCTGCGCATCGGCCAGCAGCTGTTGCTGCTCGAGCAGAGTTAGCGCGGAAAGCAGCGGTCCCGGGGGAGCTACTTCGCGGACCGGCCGACCTCGGGGAACACCTGCTGAATGTAAGTGCGCGCGCGCGAGCTCGACGCGTCCCTCAGATGTCGGCTCCACCAGCCGCGGGCCTTCTGGCTGTCGTTCTTCTGGAAGTACAGCTCCCCCAACTTGAGCGCGAGCTCCGGCGAGGGGTCGGCGGCGAACGCCTCCTGGTACTTCTGAGCCGCCACGTCGACGAGCCCCCGCTGGTGCGCGTCGTCCGCCTCGCGGGCGGCGCGCAGCGCGCGCTCCGGGTCGCGCCGCTCCTTGGGCACCTCGTGCTCGTACAGCGGCTTGTCGTTCCCCGCGCCCGGCTTGTCCGCCAGCTGCAGGGGCGCGTTGGGCGGCGGCTGGTAGTCCTCGGGCGCGGCCTGATGGCGTTGGTAGAGGAACCAGCCGCCGATGCCCACCGCGATGAGGAACATCGCCACGGTGAGCAGCTTGAGCAGCATCACCCCGCCGCCGCCGGCGCTCGCCGCGATGACCTCGTCGGTCGCCACGGGCTTGCCCGGGCGCGTGCTCGAAGATAGCGCGCCAGGATCGGCGCGAACGGTGTCCTCGCGCTCTCCCCACTGCGGCCCGGAGGTGATTCGCGTCGTCGCGCTCTCCTCGGCCGACACCTTGCGCGGAATCGGACCGAGCACCTGCGGCGTGCGGCGCGGGCCGTTCTTGCCTTCCCTTCCGACCGCCGCCAGCTCCGAACGGAACGCCTCGGCGGTGGCCGGTCGCTGATTCGGATCCTTCGAGAGCACCCGCATGATCAAGCGCTCCATCGCCGGCGAGATCCTCGCGTCCGGCCGGCGCTTGGAAGGCGGTGGCGGCTCCTCGCTCAGGTGCTTGGTCGCGAAGCCGACCGCCGAATCGGACTCGAACGGCAGGAGCCCGGTCGTCAGCTGGTAGAGAATCACGCCGACCGAGTAGAGGTCGCTGCGCGCGTCGAGCGCTCCGCCGCGCGCCTGCTCGGGGGACATGTACTCGGGCGTGCCGCACACGAAGCCGGCGCGCGTGAGCGCGGGACCGTCGTCCCCGGTCGAGTCGGTGATCTTCGCGATGCCGAAGTCGAGCACCTTCACGAAGTCGGGCTCCCCACGCCGCTGCTCGACCATGATGTTCTCGGGCTTCAGGTCGCGGTGAATGACGCCCGCGCTGTGCGCATCGGCGAGCGCCGAGAGCACCTGGCTGATGATGCGGATGATCCGCGCCTCGGGGAGCGGCCACTCCTTGCTCAGAATCTGGTGGAGGTCCTTGCCGGACACGAACTCCATCGCGATGAACAACGCGCCATCGTCGGTGCGGCCGAAGTCGAGCACGCTGATCGAGTTCGCGTGGTTCAGCCGGCTGGCCGCCTTCGCCTCGCGCTGAAACCGCTGCACGGTCCGCTCGTCCGAGAGCAGCGACTTGCGCAACACCTTGAGCACCACCGGCTTGTCGAGCGCGACCTGGAGCGCCTTGTAGACGCGCCCCATGCCGCCCTCGCCGATCATCTGCTCGATGCGGTACTTGCCTGAGATGATCTTGCCGACGTAGTCGTCGCCGCCCTCCGCCCGCACGATCGTCGCGCCACACGAAGGGCAGAATTTCGAAACGTCCCCTGCATCGGCGTTGCAGTTGGGGCAGAGCACGGAAGTAGGAGACTTTTGCACGGCGGTTGGGTGTGCCGCAAACCCCTTGAATCTGGCCTATAAAGGCGACATGTCGACCATCACCTGCCCCCGCTGCCGCGCCACGAGCCCCGCGCGCGCCACGCAGTGTCCCTCGTGCGGCGCATCCTTCGCCCCGGCCGAGGCGACTCGCCCGAAGATAGGCTTTCGCGTGGTTCGCGCCGACGGCGGCCCCGAGGTGAGCGTCCCGATGCGCGGGGAGCTGTTCACCTGCGGCAAGAAGGCGGACCTGTCGCTGGGCGACGACCCCTTCGTGACCGACCTCCAGGCGCGGTTCTATTTCCATGGGCCGCGCTTGGCGGTCGAAGACGTGGGCGGCACCAACGGCGTGTTCCTGCGCCTCAAGCAGGAACGCGAGCTCGGCAAAGACGGCGAGCTGCGCGTCGGCCGTCAGCGCCTGGTGCTCGAAGCCGTGCCCCCCGCCGCGCCGGCCCCCGATGCCGCCATGGCCTGGGGCTCACCCGACAACGGCTGTCCCTTCCGGCTGGTGCAGCTCATCGAAGGCGGTCTGCGGGGGGCGGCGTATCCGCTCAAGGCAGGCGAGACGAGCATCGGCCGGGAGGTCGGCGACATCACCTTCCCGCAAGACGGCTTCGTCTCCGGTCGGCACGCCACCCTCTCGGTGCAAGCCAACCGCGTGGTCGTGCGCGATCTCGGCTCGTCGAACGGGACCTTCGTCCGGCTGCAAGCGCCGTCTTACGTGGAGCTGGGCGACCAGCTGCTCATCGGCCGCCACCTGGTCCGCGTCGACACCCAGTAGAGCACGAAGGGGACTGTCCCCAACGGGGACTGTCCCCGGCCTTCACCCGTAGCTCTTTTCCTTCTTCTCCTGCTCTTCCTTGCAGCGAATGCAGAGCGTCGTCACCGGGCGCGCCTCGAGGCGCTTGGGCGAGATGGGCTCTTCGCAGCGCTCGCAGATACCGAAGGTGCCGTCTTCGATGCGCATCAGCGCCTTCTCGATCTTCTTGAGCAGGAACTTCTCACGGTCGCGCAGGCGGAACACCATGCTCTGCGCGTACTCGCTCGAGGCCAGATCGATCTCGTCCGGGAGGTCGTCGGTGTCGAAGTTCGACTCCTCCATCAGCGTTTTCTTGGCGCTCTGCAGGAGGGCCAGCTTGCTGTCCTCGAGCATCTTCTTGTAGCGCTTCAGATCTTTCTGGTTCAAAGCGGGCCCCGAAGCCAAAGGTGGGTGGGAAAAAAGGGCCGATACCTTTATTCGTGGGTACCGGCCAAGTCAAGGTAAGCTGATGTAAGATCCGGTAAAGGTTGGCGAATGCCTGAAAGTGCCAAGTTCGACCGCGAGTTCCTGCGAGCCGCCCTTCAGCTCGCGGGGAAGAACGACGTCGACCACCTGCTCTACATCGGCGACGCCCCGATTGCGCCCGAGGATCTGCGCGGACGCAAGTGCAAAAAGAAGCTGATCTACGCGGTCACCTCCGAAGGTCTGGCGCAGGAGCGCATCGCCGAGAAAACACGCGCGCTGGTGATCCCTTCCTACGACTATTCGCGCGTCGAGCGCGTGAAGGTCGCGCTGGTCTCCGCGTTGAGCCAGGGCGCCTTCCGCGAAGGCGACATGGTGCTCTGCCTCACCGGGAAGGTCGGCCGGCCGGTCGACACCTTGATGCAGATGCGCATCGGAGGCTCGCTCGACGATCGCGTCGCGATCGAGGGCGTGAAGCTCGGCGATCAGTTCAACTCGCAAGTCGTCGACGCGATCATTCAGCTGGCGCTCCAGATCGGGCAGGAAGGCTTCGAGGGCCACCCGATCGGCACCATCATCACCATCGGCGATCACACCGCCGTGCTCGAGAAGAGCCGGCAGATGACCATCAACCCGTTCCAGGGGCTCTCGGAGTCGGAGCGCAACGTGCTCGATCCGAAGATCCGCGAGGCGATCAAGAACTTCTCGGTGCTCGACGGCGCCTTCGTCATCCGCGAGGACGGCGTGGTGCTCGCCGCCGGTCGCTACCTGAGCGCCGGCGATGACGACGTGAAGATTCCCCTGGGCCTCGGCGCGCGCCACGCGGCCGCCGCCGGCATCACCTCCACCACGAACTGCATCGCGCTGGTGGTGAGCCAGACCTCGGGCGCGGTGCGGCTGTTCAAGGACGGCAACATCGTGCTCGAGCTGCACCAGACGGCCCGGCGGACGTAGCGCGCCGCCTCACTTCGTGCGCTTGTCCTCGCGGTAGATCTCCGCCAGCGCGTGCGCGCGCTCGACCTCGTCGCGCGCGGCGTCGAGCTGGAGCAGGCGCCCGACCCGCTCGGCCTGAGCGCGCAGCGCCTCCGTGGTCGCGCGGGACGCCTCGAGCCGGCTCCGCGCGCTCCCACGCTCGACCTGCAGCGCGCGGAGCTGTTGGTTGAGCGCCTCTGCCGCGGCGCCGAGCAGGGCGCCATCCTCGTTCGCCGACTGCCAGGCTTGCTCGCTCGCCACGACCCGGTCCCGGAGCTCTTTCAAGTCGCGCTCGATCGTGGCCGCCGCGGCCGCGTCGTTCGTGCGGAGCGCCTCGTCCCGACGCCGCTTCAGCGCCTCTGCCTGCGCCTTGTACCGCTCGAGATCGCGCTCGAGGTCCGCGCGCAACGCCACCAACGTCGCCGCCGACTTGCGCACCTGCGCGGCCTGGCGCTTCAGCTCCTCGATCAGCGCGTCGTACGTCGCGAGGGGATCGCGCGGCGCCTCGGCGGGTCGGCGCTTCCTGAAGAAACCGAAGACCATGGGCGCGGCGGGTTGTACTGCAGATCAGGGGAGCGGCGCACAGGTGAGCCGAATCCGATCGATGGCCCGCCCGAGCCTCTCGTCCGGCCGCCGCGCCGCCTCCAGATAGACATCGAGCGGCCAGCCGTAGAGCTGCAACAGATGCTCGAGCAGCAGCACGCTCTCTTGCGCGCGGTCCTCCACGGGCGCGAGCGCGGCGGCGGTCGCGACCGCGGCCAAGACGTCGAGCAGCCGCTCGTGTCGCTCGTTCGGCGGCGCGGCCGGCGCTCCTCGATGCTCCGCCGAAGGGAACACCGCATCGAACATCAGCACGTTTCGAAGGGCCGGCGGCTTGCGGCCGAACGCGACCGCCTCCAGCGCATCGAGGTGCGGCAGCAGCGCCTCCCACCGCAGGGACTCCGGCGGCAGCCACGGCGGAAACAGCGTCCGCCCGATCCGCTCGAACGCCGTCGGCAGCGCCAAAAGCTCGGCGTCGTCGAAGTGCTGGTAGAACGCCCGCCCGCCCGACGCGCGCTGCTCGTCGACCAGCTTCTGGAGATCTGGGTTTTCCTCTCCCAAGGCGATGAAGCTGAGCGCGGTGCTGATGCCCTCGACCGGCGCGCGGGCCCGGCGCACCGCCTCGAGCTCGACCGAGTCTTCGCCATCGGTCACGAGCACCACCGTCGCCCGCGCGAGCTGTGGGTCGACGCCGCGCGCTTGGCGAATCGAGTCGAAGGCGGTGATCAGCGCCAGGGTGATGTCGGTCGACCCACGCGCGGGAGACTCCCGGAAGAGCTTCTCCATCTGCCGCGTCGCCTGCGCCGCGCTGTCCACCCGCGTCAGCTCGGCGGGCATGTCGTTGAAGAACGAGAAGTACAACGGGTCGAACGGCGCCCCCGACGTCGCCTTGCGTCGGAGGTTGTTGAGCTCGGCGAGCACCACCGCGTCGCGAAACCGGGCGCGCGCGCCGTGCATCGATCCGGACGCGTCGCACACGTAGACGCGCACGGCCGAGCGCCGCTGCTTCTTCGGCTTGGGCCGCGGCACCTCCTCCAAGTACGTGCGCACCAGCTGACGCTGAGAGGCCAAGTCGTGCAGCAACGTCTTGGGGTGGGCGAGGACGAAGTGGTGGAGCTGATCGAGGCTGCCGGTCAGCGCGTACGTCATCTGCTGCGTGGGGTGCGGCACCTGCCGCCACGTGGGCCGCTCGGGCTCGGGCGCGGTGCTCTCCTCGCCCAGGCTCTCCTCCACGTCGACCAGGCGCCCGACGTCGGCCGCGAGCTCGAAGGCGCGCAGCGCGTCGTCGTCCAGCGAGAAGGCGAGCGCGGTGAGCGCGTCGCCCTCTTCCGCCATCGACCGCGCCGCCCGGTGAGCGGCCTCGGCCACCGCTTCCTGCCCCGCGTCGAGGGCGCGCTGGTACAGGCCCGTCAGCGCTCGGTAGACCTCCCCTCGATGCCGCTCCCCCGCGCGTCGCAGCTGGGCCACCAGCTCCGGGAGAGACCGGGGCGACCAGGCGCCAGCGAGCTGCTCCCGCGCGCGCGCCACCTGGAGCCGCGCGTCCATCGCGCGCGCCTTGTCCTCGGTGGCGACCCGGCCAAGCTGCATCAACAGCTCGTGCGCCCGCTGCAAGTCGCGCCGCTTGGCCACCACGTCCTCGTGGCTGGCGCGCGCCCGATCGAGCCAGTACTCGGCGAGCGCCAACGTGGCCGCCTGGGGCGGAGCCGCGGGGCGCCAGCCGCGGGTCAGCAGGGAGAAGCCCTTGGGCGCGACCCGCGCGAAGATGTCCGCCACCCGCGCGGCCCGCGCCGCCTTCACGAGGCCCCGCTCGAGCGCGGTCACCACGCCGGGCGCGACCCGACCGGCCAACAGGGCGCGCTCTGCCTGCCCAACCGATCCTTCCAGCGCGCGCACGGCCGCCGCGGCGCGCCGGCGGAGCCCACGCGCCAGCCGCGCGGCGCGCCCTTCCCTCGCGCCCAAATCGCGCAGCAGCTCCGCGTCGGCCGAGGAGTGAATGCCCACGCAGTCGAGGTCGTGATCGAGCGACTCGAGCTCAGGCCAGGCGAGATCCACGCGCCCCGCGCCCAGCCTCGCCGCGAGCCATCCCACCGGGCCTTGCCCGAGCACCTCTCCCCGCTCGAGCGCGTCGACGCGTTCGCGAAGCCGAGCAACCGCTCCGCTCAACATCAGGCGCTCCGTCGCACCTGCCGCGCCGCGAGCAGGCGCCGGCTGAACGTGGCGAACCGCTCCTCGAGCGCATGGACCGACTCCGCCACCGACTTGGCGCGCGCCGAGGCGGCGCCGCCGCGGCGGAGCAACGGCTCGAGCTGCTCGCGAAGCTGCAAGAGCTCACGCTCGCGGGTGAGCAGCAGGGGCAGCCGGCTCATCACCCAGGCATCGAACGCGCCCTCGGCGGCGGCGGCCGAGGACAGCGCCTCCTCCTCGGGGAGCGCGGCGATCAGCCCGGACAGCCAGTCGGTCAGGAAGCGCACGCGCGCCTCGAGCTGCGCCAGCTCGTACGCCTCGACCCCATGGCGCGTCTCGGCCGAGACCCGCTCGGCGCCCACCGTCCGCTCGATGGCGGCGAACACCCGCACGACGCTGTCGACCTGCTCGAAGGTCCGCCGGTACCGTTCGTAGCCATGCCCGCGCAGGAGCTCGCCGCCCTGCGGTACCTCCAGCGGTGACGCGGGGAGCTTGGTCCGGGCCTCGGTCACCAGCCGCTTCACCTCCTGGTCGATGCCCAACGCCACCTCCCCGAGCGCCGGCTCCAAGGCCAGCCCCTCCCGGCGAATGGCGTCGCAGACGGCGCCGATGCGCGACAACAGCTCCTCGAGATCAGCGCTGGGCTGCGCGAGCACCCGCTTCGCCTCGCCCCGCGCCCAGGGCGGTGCTTGGGGTCGAGCGCGCAGAGCGCCTCTTCCAGCGCCGACGCGCTGCGCGACAACGCTCCGATGGCCTCCACGTCTGCCTGCAAGCGCGCGAGCACCCGCACCGCCTGCTCTCGGAGCGCGGCCGCCGCACGCGCGCGCGCATCCTGCTCCGCCTGGTCGAGCGCCGCCGACGCGCCCAGCTGGTGGACGAGCTCGACCACCCGGCTCAGCTCGCTGCGGGCCCTCGCCCCCTCGACGATCAGCTGATCGAGCGTCACGCGCCTCTCGAACAACCCGGCCTCGAGGCCAGCGGAGACCGAACGGAAGGCCGCCGTCGCCCACTCGACGAGGCGCGCCGCGAGCGGGGCCTGGAGCTCCGCCAGCTCCGGCGCCGCGCCGACCAGCAGCAGGGCCGCCCCGGCCACGTCGACCATCGGCGCCAGGCGCTCGCCGGTCGGAGGCGGATCGCGCAGCGGCCGCTCGATGGCGCGCATCAAGGTGTGGGCGGCCGCGACCAGCGGAGGCCGATGGCCGGGGTAGCGCGGCCCCGGCGAGAGCTTGTCGCGGAGCCGATGCGCCAGTGGAGCGGCCGCGGCCGGCTCGAAGGACCGCACCAACGCCTGGGCGGCGCGAAGGTCCGCGTCGACGTGCAGCGCCTCCGCCTCCCTGCCCGCGCCGCCCTTGAGCTGCGACAGCACGTTCGCCAACACCTCGTCGAACGCCAGGGCCTCGGCGCGGACGATCTCGAGCTGGGCGCGCTCGCGCGGGTCCGCCGCGGCCTTCATGAGCGCCTCCGCGTCCGCGACCAGCGGCCCGCCGAGCAGGAAGAAGTGGCTGAGCGCGCCCAAGTCCTCCAACCGCGCGGCGCGCTCGCGCCCGGGCGACCGGTGAATCGCGTCGAGAACCACCGCCGCCTTCAGCGCCCACAGCGCCTTCACGATCGACCGCTGAGAGAAGTACTTGGTGGGCACGTAGTCGGGCAGCTTGGCCGCGCGCTCGAGCAACGCGCGCTCGAGCCCATCGGCCAGCGCCTCGATCGCCTCGGTGACCGCGCCGGGCACCTCGACCCGCTCGACCTCGTGCTGCAACACGTCGAGCTGTTGCAGCGTCAGCCCGGCCTCCAACGCCGGCCGCTGCGAGCCGACGGCGCGGTCGAGCATCGCCGTGCGGCTCGACGCGCGCGCGAAGCCCTTCGGGCAAAAGCAAACGAACGACAACCGATCGGCGAACGCCAGCAGCAGCTCGGGCGAGCGCGCGAGCACCTCCGACAGGTACCGGTTGCTCGTCATCAGCGCGCACTCGCAGCGCCCGGCGGTGATCTTCTTGCCGTGCTTGAGCTCGCGCTCGTGCAGCACGTTGAGGATCGACCGGAGCAGCATGTCGCGCCCGTCGAACACCTCGTCGAGGAACGCGTGCGTCGCGCCGAGCATGCCTTCGTCGGTGAGGTACTCGGTGCGGCCGGTTTCGGTCAGCACCTTGAAGTCGACCGGACCGATCAGGTCGGACTGCACCGTCGACTCGGACAGCTGCTTGGCGAACAGCGACGGCTGCTGCGTGCGCTCGTCGACGATTCGGCTCAGCACCGCGCTCGCCAAGGCGCTCTTGGCGGTGCCAGGCGGCCCCACGATGAGCACGTGCTCCCGGCACAGCAGCGCGAGCTGGACCTGCGTGAGCAGGGTCTCCCGCTCGAGAAAGACCTTGTTCAGCTCGGTGAAGAAGCCGCGAAACGCGTTCGCCGCCGAAATGAAGCTGGGTTCGACCATGGCCTGTCCCGGAAAGACCGCACCCTATCAACCCGCGCACATGAAAACGCCCTCCCGAGAGCTCACGGGAGGGCGCCTTTCACTGCGCGACGGTTCGCGTCCCCGGGCCGGCCTAGTTCGTCCGGAACTCCGCGTCGACCACGTCGTCCTTCTTGGGCGTGGCCTGGCTGCCCGGCTCGGCGCCCGGGGTGGCCCCTGGAGCCGCCTCCGACCCTTGCGCACCGGCGGCCTTGTACATCTCCTCGGCCGCCTTGTGGCTCGCCTGCTCGAGCTTCTGCATCGCCGCCTCGATGGCCGCCTTGTCGTTGCCCTCGCGGACCGCGTTGAGCCCCTGGATCGCCTCCTCGACGGCGCCCTTGGACTCCGCCGAGAGCTTGTCGCCGTTCTCCTTCACCAGCTTCTCCATCTGGTAGGCGAGCTGCTCGGCGCGGTTCTTGAGCTCGATCACCTCGCGGCGGGACTTGTCTTCCGCCTCGTGCGCCTTGGCCGCGGCGACCATCTTCTCGACCTCGTCCTTCGCCAGACCCGACGAGTGCGTGATGGTGACCTTGTTCTCCTTGTTGGTCGCCTTGTCCTTCGCCGTGACGTTGAGGATGCCGTTCGCGTCGATGTCGAAGATGACCTCGATCTGCGGCATGCCGCGCGGCGCGGGCGGGATGCCGGTCAGGTGGAAGCGCCCCAGGCTGCGGTTGTCCGCCGCCATCTCGCGCTCACCCTGCAGCACGTGGATCTCGACCTGGGTCTGACCATCGGCCGCGGTGGAGAAGGTCTCCGACTTGCGGGTGGGGATGGTGGTGTTGCGCTCGATGAGCTTGGTGAACACGCCGCCCAAGGTCTCGACGCCCAAGGACAGCGGGGTCACGTCCAGGAGCAGGATGTCCTTCACCTCGCCCGAGAGCACGCCGGCTTGCACCGCGGCGCCGACCGCCACGACCTCGTCCGGGTTCACCGTGCGGTTCGGCTCCTTGCCGAACAGCTTCTTCACTGCCTCCTGCACCTTCGGAATTCGGGTCGACCCACCGACGAGCACCACCTCGTGCAGGTCGCTCAGGCTCAGGCCCGAGTCCTTGAGGCACTTGCGGCAGGGCTCGAGCGAACGCTCGACCAGGTCGTCGATCATCGCCTCGAACTTGGCGCGGCTGAGCTTGACGTTCAGGTGCTTGGGGCCCGACGCGTCGGCGGTGAGGAACGGGAGGTTGATCTCCGTCTCCATCGTCGACGACAGCTCGATCTTCGCCTTCTCCGCCGCCTCCTTCAGGCGCTGGAGCACCATCTTGTCCTTCGAGACGTCGAGCCCGGTGTCCTTTTTGAACTCGGCGATGAGCCAATCCATGATCCGCTGGTCGATGTTGTCACCGCCCAGGTGCGTGTCGCCGTTCGTCGCGAGCACCTCCACGACGTTCTCGCCCACTTCGAGGATCGAGATGTCGAAGGTGCCGCCGCCGAAGTCGTACACGGCGATCTTCTCGTCCTTCTTCTTGTCGAGCCCGTACGCGAGCGCCGCCGCAGTCGGCTCGTTGACGATGCGCTTGACGGTCAGGCCGGCGATCTCGCCCGCGTCCTTGGTGGCCTGGCGCTGGGCGTCGTTGAAGTACGCCGGCACGGTGATCACCGCCTCGGTGACCTTCTCGCCCAAGTAGTTCTCGGCGGCGCGCTTGAGCTTGAGCAGCACCTGCGCCGAGATCTCGGGCGCGCTGTACATCTTCCCGTCGATGTCGACGCGCGCATCGCCGTTCGGCCCGCGCTCGACCTTGTACGGCACCAGCTTGGCTTCCTCACCGATCTCTTCGAACCGACGCCCGATGAAGCGCTTGATCGAGTAGATGGTCCGCTCTGGGTTGGTGATCGACTGACGCTTCGCGATCTGACCGACCAGCCGCTCACCATCCTTCGTGAATGCCACCACCGATGGGGTGAGCCGGCTCCCTTCCTCGTTTGTGATGACCTTGGCTTCGCGACCTTCCATGACCGCGACCACGCTGTTGGTGGTGCCCAGGTCAATACCGATAATCTTGCCCACTTTGCTTCCTCCTGGAATCTTTAGGGATTTTCGGCGTTACCCACTTGTCGCCTAACCTAACCAGAGGCATTTCCCTGTCAACGCACGCCTCTTGGTAACCGCCCAAAACCGCAAGCGAATTGGAGGTGCGCTCCGGGTTGCGCACCGCGCCATGTAACCCCTTGTATCTCCGTTCCGTGTGTAAGGGCCTACGCACCCACCGCAAACGGCGATACTCAACTCGGCGCTTGCCCGAGCGGCCAACCTCCCGCGGGGGAAGCGCAACCTCCGACGTTTGTTACAAGTTTGTTCCGGCACTGGAGGGCAAGTGACTGGCGAGAAACGTGCACGTAGCCGTGCCGCGTTGCGTAACACCCCGAGCTGAAATGCGAGGAGTGGGCCTATGTGGGTACAGCCTCTGAAGACCGCTGAGCTTCGCCAGGTTCCGGCGCGCCTTCCCACGTCGGAAGCGAACGTCGCCGTGCTCTTGAACGCGAATGCGCGCCGGGTGAGCGACAAGGTCGTCCGGTCGCTCTCGCACGCGGTCGCCAACGAGGACCTCTACATCTCGCGGTCGGAGCTCGACACGCGCCGCATCGCGCAGCAGGTGATGGATCGCGGCTACGACACGGTGTTCCTGGGCGGCGGCGACGGTACGTTCATGTGGTTCGTCAACGAGCTGTGCCGCGAAGCCGAGGCGCGCCGCGCCCGGCTCCCCCGCCTCGGCATCCTCAAGCTCGGCACTGGCAACTCGCTGGCGTGCCTGGTGAAGGCGTCTTCGCCGCGCAACGACGGCATCCTCGACGACGTGCTGCGCGCCCGCGCTGGCGAAGTGCCGGGCTATCGCCGCATCGACCTGCTGAGCGTCGACGGCCGCCGGGCGCCGTTCGCCGGGCTGGGCGCCGATGGCCAGGTGCTCAACGACTACAACTGGATCAAACAGAACTTCGGTCGCGGGATGATGAAGAAGCTCATCACCGGGTCGCGCGGCTACCTGACCTCGGTCGCGCTCAAGACCGTGCCCTACTACGCGACGCACTCGACCTGGGTCGAGTGCGAGGTCGTGAACGGCAAGCACTGCGCGGCTTACCGGCTCGATCCCGACGGCTTGCCGGTCGGCGAGCCGATCGCGCCGGGCGAGGTCATGTTCCGTGGCCAGCTGATGATGTGCGCCGCGGCGACCGTTCCGTTCTACGGCTTCGAGTTCAAGATGTTCCCGTTCGCCGCGAAGCGACGCGGCATGATGCACCTGCGCCTGGGCGCCGTGTCGACCGCGGCGGTCTTGGGCAACCTCCCCAAGCTGTGGCAGGGCAAGTGGTTCCCGAAGGGCATCTACGACTTCCACGCGCAAGAGGTCACCGCCCGCTTCGACGGTCCGATGCCGCTGCAGGTCGCCGGTGACGCGCAGGG
Organism: uncultured Myxococcaceae bacterium; assembly: GCA_964511185.1. Classification (GTDB taxonomy): domain Bacteria; phylum Myxococcota; class Myxococcia; order Myxococcales; family Myxococcaceae; genus CAZEDU01. Next base: position 38,107 of record CAZEDU010000014.1, read on the forward strand.
ATACCGCGACGAGGTCACCTTCAGCGTGGCCCGCCAGCAGGTCGAGCTGGTCGACTTCAACAGCGCGGTGAACTGATCGCGCCCCGGTGGGAGTCGCCGAGGTCCCAAGGCGATGAGCGGCGCAGACGTCGACCTTCAGCGCTTCTTCGAAGTTTCTCTCGACTGCCTCGCGGTGGCCGGGTTCGACGGCTACTTCAAGTGGGTCAACCCGGCTTGGACCACCACCTTGGGTTGGACGCGGGAGGAGCTGCTCGCCAAGCCCACCATCGAGTTCGTGCACCCGGACGATCGCGCGAGGACCCTCGCCGCGCGGGCGCAGCTCCAGCAAGGACAGCCGCTCTCCACGCTGACGAACCGGTACCTCTGCAAAGGCGGCGGCCTGCGCTGGCTGGAGTGGCGATCGATCTCCTCCCCCGACCAACAGCTCGTCTATGCGGCGGCCCGCGACGTCACCAAGCAACGAGAAGGTGAAGACGCGCGGCACCGCATGCAAGCGCAGCTGTTGATCGCAGAGCGCATGGCCTCGGTGGGGCGGCTCGCCGCGGGCGTGGCGCACGAGATCAACAACCCGCTCAGCTTCGTGATCGCCAATCAGCAGCTCGTGCTGCGGGCGCTTCGCCAACTTCCCCCTGACCAGATGCCAGAGCAAGCGGAGCTGGTGGCCGTGTTGGCCGAGGGCACCGATCGCATTCGGCGCATCGTGGTCGGGCTGCAGAGCTTCTCGAAGGCGGGCGAAGGGCACCGCGCCTTGGTGAAGGTCGAGTCCGTCGCCGACCGGACCATCGAGCTGGTGAGCGAGGAGCTGCAGCGGTGCTGCCGGGTCGTTCGTCGCTTCGGCGACACGCCGCCCGTCGAAGTCGATGAAGCGCGCCTCAACGAGGTGCTCGTCAATCTGCTGCTCAACGCGATCGAGGCGATGACGCCAGGCACGGCGGAGCGCAGTGAGGTTCGCGTCATCACCTCGACGGACGCGCGGGGCTGGGTGGTGATCGCGATAGAAGACACCGGGCAGGGCGTGCCGGCCGAGAGCCTGAGCCGGATCTTCGATCCCTTCTTCACCACCAAGCCGCCCGGCCAGGGGGCCGGCTTGGGCCTGACCATCTGCCACAACATCGTGCGGGAGATGGGCGGAGAGCTCACCGTCTCGAGCCCACCGCAAGGCGGCGCCGTGTTTCGGGTGGCGCTGCCGGCGACCGGTTAGCCGCTGTCGCGCGAGGCGGGCGGCTTCTCACCAGGCTCGCGTCGACGGCCGACCACCACCGCCCAGCTCACGCTCGACTTGCCGCCCTGCGAGCGGTGCAGCTCGAGCTCGTCGCGAATGGCGCGGGAGGCGGGCGAGTCGTCGAGCTTCTTCACCTGCGGCTCGATGCTCCGGTAGTAGTCGTCGAGCTCGGCGTCGCTCAACGTCTCGACCGTCTCGGGCTCGAAGCCATTGGCCTCCACCGCCATCAGCAGCTCGCGCGGGAGCCGCATCGTCTCGCCGAGCCGCCCATCCCAGAAGTCGGTGGCGATCTTCGCGGGGTACCGCCCGACCTTCACCGGGTAGGTCCACACCAGGCGGCCGCTGGGGGCCAGGTGGCGGCGCAGCTGGACGCCCTCGTCGAGCGACAGCGGCACGCGGCCGAGCGCCAAGATGCCCTCGAACTCGCCCTCCCCGAACGGCAGATCCTGGAAGCTCGCCTGGCGAACCGAGATGCGATCGGTGAGGGACTGACCTTTGACGCGCTCTTTGAGCGACTGGACCGCCGCCTCATCGGCGTCGATGGCCGTCACCGCGCAGCCGAACTCTTTGGCGAGCAGCAAGCTGGCCGTGCCCGCCTCGAGCTCGAGGACGCGCGAGCCGCTCGTCCACTGCGCCATGCGCGCCAGGCGGCGAATGAACTCTTCGCTGCCGAACGGGCGCCGAGCGTCTGGAGGGAACGGGAGCGGAAAGGGCTCGGCCATGTGCCGTACGTTTATACCCGCGAAGCCAATGGGGTTGCGAGGAAAGAGAGGGGCCGTCAGAGGTAGTACAGCACGCGCTTCTCCTTGTGGAGCTGGGCGTAGATGGACCGCCGCTGCTCCTCGGACAGCAAGAAGACCGACACGCTGACCGACAGGTACTTGCCCCGGCTCGAAGGCTGCTCGCTGATCGAGTCGGGGGAGATCTCGCTGCCCATGAGCCGGCGGAAGAGCGCGCGCACGTACTCGCGGAACCCGTGCTCTTGCTTGCCCATCACCTTGAACACGTAGACGGTCGGGTACTCGATGAGAGGCTTCTTCTCCTCACCGTCGTCGATGTTCGGTTTGGGCTCGATTCCGTCGCTCATGACATCAAGATCACAACAGGTTCGCTGCCAGCTCCGCGAGCGCGCTCCGCTCTCCGCGCGTCATCGTGATGTGACCGGCGATCTTCTCGTTCCGGAACCGGTTCACCACGTGGATGAGGCCGTTGTTCGTCGAGTCGACGTAGGGGTTGTCGATCTGGAACGGGTCGCCGGTGAGCACAATCTTCGTATTGTCGCCCACCCGGGTGATGATCGTCTTGACCTCGTGCGGCGTCAGGTTCTGGGCTTCGTCGACGATCATGTACTGGTTCGGGATGCTGCGGCCGCGGATGTAGGTGAGCGGCTCTATTTCGAGGATCCCCAGGTCGACCAGCTCGTGGTAGCCCCTGCCCGCCTTCTTGTCCGCGCGCGAGAGGTTTAAGAGGAACTCGACGTTGTCGAAGATCGGCTGCATCCACGGGTTCAATTTCTGCTCGACGTCGCCCGGGAGGTACCCGATGTCGCGCCCAAGGGAAAGATCGGCCGGCTGACCAGGAGCTTCTGGTAGACCGCCTCCTCGGTCGTCTTCTGCAGGCCCGCGGCGATGGCGAGCAGCGTCTTGCCGGTGCCCGCCTTGCCCACGATGGTGACGAGCTTGATCTCCTCGTTGAGGAGCAGGTCCATCGCGAAGCTCTGCTCCATGTTGCGCGGCCGAATGCCCCAGACGCCTTCTTTGCCCGTGCGCAGCAGCGGGACGACCTTGCCCTTGCCCGCGTTCCAGCGGCCCATCGCGGTGTGCGAGGGGTTGGCCGCGTCCTTGAGCAGGACGAACTGGTTGGGCGCCAGGTTCGAGTCGGGCGGTACGTCGACCTCGGCGCCCGGCTTGTACATCTGATCCACCAGCTCGGAAGCGACGTTGATCTCGGCGTAGCCCGAGTAGACCTCGGAGATCTCGACGCGCTCGGTGTCGTAGTCCTCGGCGGTGAGGCCCAGCGCGTCGGCCCGAATGCGGAGGTTCGTGTCCTTGGTGATGAAGACGCTCTCGGACTCGGGCTCGCGCTGCTTGACGTCGATGGCCGTGGCGAGAATGCGGTTGTCCATCAACTGCCCGTCGGCCATCGAGGCGGGCAGCTCGTGATCCGTGAAGAGCACGCGGATCGTCCCGCCGCTGGGCAAGGGCACGCCTTCCCCCAGCGAGCCCTCCGCGCGGAAGGCGTCCAGGTAGCGGGCCACCATGCGCGCGTTGCGGCCGAGCTCGGAGAGGTCCTTCTTGAACTGATCCAGCTCCTCGATCACGTAGATCGGAATGACGACGTTGTTGTCGTCGAAGCTGTAAATCGAACGCGGGTCGTGAAGGAGGACGTTGGTGTCGAGAACGAAGTTCTTACGGGGCATCGTGGGGGCTTTTGACCTCGTCGTACGAGTGGCCTGCCTGCCGATGAAGCCTTCCTCTAGAAGACACCATCATAAGCACCCTTTGCGACGTCAGCGGTACTTGATCTGAAAAATCGTCAGCTCGATCTCCCCTCGGGGGCGCAGGACGGTCACCGAGTCTCCCTTCTGGCGGCCCAGCAGCGCCTTGCCGATCGGAGAGTCGATGCTGATGCGGCCGCCGACCGTGTCGGTCTCATCCGGGCCAACGAGCTGATAGGTCGAGCGCTTGCCGTCTTCGTCCTCGAGCACCACGGTGGCCCCGAAGTAGACGCGGCTCGCGTCTTTCTGCTCGGCCGGGTCGACCACGGTGAGGTGGTCGAGCCGACGCTTGATGTACCGCATGCGGCGGTCGATCTCGCGGAGCCGCTTCTTGCCGTAGATGTACTCCGCGTTCTCCGAGCGGTCGCCCTGCGCCGCGGCGGCGGAGACCTCTGCGGTGATGCGGGGGCGCTCCTCGTTGAGCAGGAACAGCAGCTCCTTGTGGCGTGATGTACCCGCGCGGGCCTTGCGGCAGCTCGTCTTCCTCTTCTTCGGCAGGGATCAGCGCGTCGTCTGGCGCTTTGGGCTCTTTGCGCATGGTGAACGGTCTGGCGTTTTCGGACTGGATTGACGCGTGGCGATTTGTGGTAAGTGCCGCCCGCCATGCGTTCTTATCTGCTCGCCGTCGTCTCTTGCATCCTTCTCGTCGCGACCGGCTGCAACCAGGCCGACTACATCGAGCTCAAGCCCGACACGCTCACGCTGCGCCAGCCCAACGACAGCATCTGGATGCAGGCGCGCGCCATGAGCCACACCGGCGTGCACTACTCCCGCGTGCCGATCGCCTGGTCGGTGAAGGACCCGGAGATCGCGAAGGTCGACGAGACCGGCAAGCTGTTTCCGCTCAAGTCCGGGCGCACCGAGGTCACCGCCCGCACCGGCAAGATCGAAGCGAGCGCTCCGGTCGAGGTGCTGTTCGCCGAGAAGCTCGAGCTCGAGCCCAAGGCGCTCGCGCTCCAGGAAGGCGGCAGCTCCGTCGAGCTGACGGTGAAGGTCTACGACTACCTGGGTCGGGAGCTGAAGGATCGCATGGCCACCTTCAAGTCGCTCGACAAGGAAGTCGTGAGCATGGGGCAGAACGCCGCGTTCCCGGTGAACGCGGGCAAGGCGCAGGTCGAGGTGCAGGTCGAGAATCTGGTACAGAAGGTCGACGTGACGGTCACGCCGGAGAAGGGCGACACGACCGCCAAGAACTAGCCGTACCGAGTCGCTAGCTCAGCTGGTAGAGCACCGGCCTTTTAAGCCGAGGGTCGGGGGTTCGAATCCCCCGCGACTCACTCGCAGCTCCGGGGAATTGGGAGCCGTTTTCCAAGTGGCAATTCGCTCGCACTTCTGGCATGTGAGCGCCCGCTTTTTGTCCCCGTCGTCTAGAGGCCCAGGACATCGCCCTTTCACGGCGAGAACACGAGTTCGAATCTCGTCGGGGACATAGAAGCTCAGGGCGCCCGCTTCTTCCGCTTCGGCGCGTGCCCTTCGAGATCGTCGTGCGGCGCGTCCAGGTCCCGCAGCATCTTTCGCAGCTCGAGCCCGTGTAGCTCTTCTTGCGCGATCTGCGTGCGCGCGAACTCCTCGATGTAGATCGATCGGTCCTCGACGGTCTTGAGCAGCTCCTTGTAGAGCTTGAGCGCGCGCTGCTCGTGGAGCAGGGACTCTTCGAGGATGTGGCGCATCGAGTGCTGATAGCTCTCTTCGATGGGCGCGATGCGAAGCGTGGGGTGTCCTGAGAGGCCGGTGAGGATCTCCCCGGCTTGCTGCGCGTGGAGCAGCGACTCGGTGGCCTGCTGCTTCATGAACTGCACGATGGGCAAGCGGTTGGGGCCGGCCACCATCAGCGAGTAGTGCGTGTAGCGCACGACCCCGGCGAGCTCGAACTCCATGATCTGCGACAGCAGCTTGTGGGTGGCCTTGATGTTCAGGTTCTTCATCGCCCGCGCACCATAGCCCAAGAAGCGCTCCCTCCTGGACTCCCTCTCGTGCGCTGGCACACTCACGGCACATGATCCGCTCTCGGCCGAACCCGAAGCAGCTGCTGCTGGGCCTGGTGCTCGTCTGTCTCGCCGCGTGGTGTGTGAAGGCCTTCTTCGACGCGAGCCGGATGTACGCCGACTTCTGGCAACCGACGGCCTCGCTCCAAGGGCTGCCCACGCTCGAGCTGGTCTTCCAGCTCTGGTACCTGGCCTACGGCCTCACGTTCGTCGCGGCCCTCGCTTGGGGCCTGCGCCTCTTGGGCGTCGGCGGCCCCATCGGTCACACGCTGCGGCGCCTGGCGCGCTGGAAGTATCTGCCCGCCCTGCTCTGCTTCTTGGTCGGCGCGGGCTCTTTCCTCTTCCGCTGGCTCGTCCTGCGACGCCAGGTCATCACGGATGACGAAGAGGTCTATCTCTTCATCGCGAAGACCTTGCTCGAAGGGCGCATCGTCAACCCGCTCCCCGATGAGCCGGACTTCTACGCCAACCAGTTCGTCGTGCTGAACGAGCGAGGCTGGTTCGGCAAGTACCCCATTGGCCATCCGATGGTGCTCGCGGTCGCGCTGGCGCTGCGCGTCCCCGACGTCGTGCTGCCGGTGATGGGCGGCGTCACGACCTTCCTCACCTGGCGGCTGGGCCGCAAGCTGCTCGGCCCGCGCCGCGCGATCGCCGCGGCGGCGCTCCTCGCCGTCTCGCCGCACTTCGTCTGGACGCACGCCACGCTGCTCTCGCAGCCGACGTCGTGCCTGCTCTTGATGATCGCCCTCCTGGGGCTCCACGAGTGGGAGCGGACCCGCGGCGTGAAATACGCGTGGCTGGCCGGCGGCGCGCTCGGCTTCTGCTTCTTCGCGCGGCCGCTGCCCGGCGGCCTCTTCGCGTTGCTCGCGGTGGCGGTGGTCGGCCGCGCCTTCCTGCGCGAGCGCAAGGCGCCCATCCTGGCGGCGCTGATCGCGGTCTCGGCCCCGGTCGGCGTGGCCGTCGGGCTGACCGGGGTCGTGCACCAGCTCCAGTCTGGATCACCGCTCAAGAGCGGGTACCACGGGGCGCACCGAAGCCTCGGCGTCGGCGGGTACAAGCCGGGGGAAGTCGGGCAGTCGGTGCTGGGCGGCGTGGTGCGCGAGAACTTCTGGCTCTTCGGTTGGCCGCTCTCGTTGTTGCCGCTGCTCGCCGCGCGTCCCCGCCGCGGCCAGTGGCTGTTGTGGGGGCCCATCGCCGCCGAGATCGTCTATCGAATCGGCGTTCCGAAGACGGTCGTCTCCACCACGGGCCCAACCTACCTGCTCGAGGCGGTGCCGGTGCTGGCGCTGCTCAGCGCCGATGGTCTGGCGCGCGTTCAACTGTGGGCGAGGACGGCCCAGCTGCGCCCGGCGTGGCGCCAGGGAGCGATCCTCTTCACGCTGGCATCGAGCGCGGCCGCGCTGCTCTTCTTCGTTCCGGTGCAGCTGGCTTCGATTGGCCGCGGCGTCGACGAGCGGCTCGCGGTCTACGACCTCTTGCGAGAGGCCGGCGCCTCGCGTGCGCTGGTGTTCGCGCGCGCCATCACGGTGCCGTCGAAGAGCCAGACTTGGGCCTACTACCCGCCGAGCCCCTCTCCGATGGTGGACGACGACATCCTGTTCCTGCGCATGCCGAAGGGCGACGACGCCGGCCAGCGCGCCCTGTCCTATTGGAGGCAGCGCTTCGGCGATCGACCGGCCTTCGTCTTCATGCCGGGCGACCCGCCCCAGCTGGTTCCACTCGAAGCGTTCGCGAACGCGGCCCCTACCGAGCCCCGCGCCCCAGAAGAACGGCGCTGAAGGTCTTCATCAAGATTCGAAAGTCGAGCGACAGCGACCAGCGGTCGACGTACTCGAGATCCATCTTCATCCACGTCGGGAAGTCGATGTCGCTGCGGCCGCTCACTTGCCAGAGCCCGGTGATGCCGGGCTTCATCGACAGCCGGCGCCGCTGCAGCCCACGGATGGCGGCCTGCTCCTTGATCGGCAGCGGACGGGGGCCCACCAGGCTCATCACCCCGGACACCACGTGAAAGAGCTGCGGCAGCTCGTCGATGCTGGTGCGCCGCAAGAAGCGCCCCAGCGGCGTGATGCGCTCGTCGTTGGCGATCTTGAACACCGGGCCAGACATCTCGTTTCGCGACGACAGGCTATCGCGGAGCTGCTCGGCGTCGGGTCGCATGGTTCGAAACTTCCGCATGCGAAAGGTCCGCCCGAAGCGGCCGGCGCGGTCCTGCGTGAAGAAGATGGGCCGCCCCATGGTGACGAGGATTGCGAGCGCGGCGGCCGCCATCACCGGAGCGAACAGCACGACGAAGACGGCCCCCAACACCACGTCGAGCCCGTGCTTGATCGCGATGTGCTCAGGCCGCTTCGGCGCCAGCTCGAACGACAGGAAGGGCCGGTCCGATTCGAAGATGACGCGCGGCGCGGTCAGCGAGAGGCGCGGCATCTCGAGCGCGAACGACGCCGGCACGCCCAGCGTCTCGCACACCTCGAGCGCGTGCAGCACGTCGGCCGGGCGGTGGTAGGGGGGGAAGAAGAGGACCTGATCGATGGCCTCGGAGTGCAACACGGGCTCGAGGTCGCTCGGCGTTCCGAGCGCCTTCAGCGCCAGCGCCTTCGGGGCCTCGCTCGAGCGAAGCACGCCCACCAAGTCCGGCGGCAGCGGCGCCGCGCGGGCGGTGGATAAAAATTGAGTCAGCTCTTCGGAGTCCTCGCCCACCAGCAACAGCCGCGCGCGCCCCTCTCCGATGCTGTGCTGGAAGCGGACCCAGCGCAGGAGCAACGCGCGCGACGCGGCGAGCGCCAGGAAGGTGCACGACAGGTAGACGGCCGCGAGGCTGCGGTTGATGACCGTCTGCGTGAGGAACACCAGCACCGTGAGCCCCAGAAAACCCACCAGGTGCAGCTTGAAGATGCCGGCCAAGAGCTGCCCCGAGCTCCAGGTGCGCTCTTGCACGCGGTGCAACCCCAGCACCGCAATCGTCCCGACGAACAGCGGAACGAGGACGATGGGGAGCACCAACATCTGGTCGGTGCTCGGCGGCTCCCGAAGGAACGGCGCCACGTGCCTGAGCTCGCGATGAATCACCACCGCGAGAGGCAAGGTCAGGACGAGCAGAAACGCGTCCAGCACCAGGGTGAGTCGTCGAAGCGCGCTCTGGCGTGCCGTTTCCAACGCAGTTACCTTCGCATGGCCGGCGGAGCGGTGCCACGTTCCGGCGCCACCCGAGCGAAGGGGTCACGGTTGGAGAAGGTTTCGATCCTCGGCATCCTCGTCGACCCGCTCACGCTGACGGACCTGCTCGAAGCGGTCCGATCCCTTCTCGCCGGTGCTGAGCCGCGCACGCTGATGTACCTGAACGTTCACGTCGCGAACCTGGCCGCATCGAACGAGCGGCTGCGGCAGGCGCTCCTCACCGCCGACATCGTCTATTGCGACGGCGCCGGGGTGAAGCTCGGGGCCAAGCTGCTCGGCGGGCACCTGCCTCAGCGCATGACAGGCGCCGACTTCGTGTGGGATCTCGCGGCGCAGTTCGAGTCCCAGGGCACCCGCCTGTTCTGGCTCGGCGGCGCGCCCGGCGTCGCCTCCCGCGCGATGGCCCAGCTGCAGAAGAAACATCCCCAGCTCCAGGTCGCCGGCACGCAGCACGGCTACTTCGACAAGAGCGCCAAGGGAACCACGGCGCTCCTCGAGCAAATCAACTGTTCAGGCGCCGACGTCGTCTTCGTGGGCATGGGGAGCCCGGCCCAAGAGCTTTGGGTGGCCCAGCACCGGCAGGCACTTCACGCAAAGCTCGTCTGGTGCATCGGCGCGACGGCGGACGTGCTCGCGGGGGAAGTGCCCCGCGCACCCGAGTGGATGCGCGAGGCCGGAATGGAGTGGCTGTTTCGGTTCGCCGTGGAGCCGCGCCGGCTCTTCACGCGCTACATCATCGGGAACCCGCGGTTCCTGGCGCGCGTGGTGAGCCAGCGCTGGCGGCGTTGACAGGCGCTCAGCCCACGTTGCCGACGCGCTTGGCCGGCCTCTGCTCTTCGACCTGCAGGTCGCGCTCGCCCAAGTTGACCGCGCGAATCCAGCGGCGGCGATCGAACCCGTTCAGGTTCTTGTTCGCGACGATCTGGAAGCAGGTGGAGGCGCCCTGCGCGGCGATCGCCACCGACCAGCCCAGGAACACCTGCCACAGGCGGAACCACCACTCGCCGTAGGTCTTCACCACCTCGGCCCGGTTCCTCATCCAGTTGTCGTACCAGCGGTCGATGGTGATCGAGTAGTGAATGCCCACGTTCTCCACCGAGTGCACCTCGAAGCCGGCCTCTTCCATGTGCTTGACGACGAACGACAGCGGCATCGACGCGTCGGCCCCGGGGAAGATGTACTTGTTCATGAACAGGCCCCAGACCAGGTCTTCCAGCTGGAAGCCCAAGGCGCCCTTGCGCGCGCGGAGCCCGGCGATCTGCAGGTAGAACAGCCCGTCGTCGGCGAGCAGGTCGTAGACCTGGCGCATGAACGTCTGGAAGCGCCGAACGCCGACGTGCTCGGCCATCTCGAGGCAGGAGATCTTGTCGTACGTGCGGCGCGGGATGTCGCGGTAGTCGATGGTGAGGATGCGCGCGCGGTCCGCGACGCCGTGCTCTTCGATCTGCTTGCCGGCGAACTCGGCGCCCTTCTCGGCGATGGTGACGCCGGTGGCATCGACCCCGAAGTCCCGAGCGGCGCGGGCGACGAGCGTGCCCCAGCCGCAGCCGATGTCGAGGTACCGCTCGTCCTTCTTGAGCTGCAGCTTTTCGCAGACGAGCTTGATCTTCTGATCTTGCGCCTGCTCGAGCGAGTCGTCGGGGCTCAGGAAGAAGCCCGACGTGTAGACCATGCGCGGCCCCAGGAACCAGCCGAAGAAGTCGTTGCCGCGGTCGTAGTGCTGCTTGCCGATGCGGACGTCCTGCGCCTGCGAGTGGATGATCACCTCGGGCAGGAAGTTCGTGAACATGAACTTCACGTGATCGGCGACGAACTTGTACTCGACGTGGCTGTCGCGGTGGCGAATGAACTCGCGGAAGTCGCCCGGTATGTCGATGCGCTCGTGGATGTAGTCCTCGATCAACGTCGTGATCGGGACCTTGTGGTCGTAGCGCTGGCCCAGGTCGGGCGCCTTCGGCTGAATGTACTTTGCGGCGGTGAGGCTCATGGGTGCTCCCCCAGGGAAAACGAAAGCGGCGACCTTAGCCCAGGGTCGCGCATTCCGTGCTATCCCGCGCGCATGTCCGTTGCGATCTTTTCCGCCGTGCTCGTCGCCCTGGCCGCTCCCGATGCGTCCACACCGACGCCCCGCTCTCCCGAGGAGCAGGCGGTTCGCGCGGCCTTCGACCGCTACCGCCAGGCGTTGATCGCCAAGGACGGTCCGGCCGCGGTGGCGGCCGTGGATTCCAAGACCATCGCCTACTACGACCGGCTGCTCGCGCTGGCGCGCACCGCCGACGCGAAGAAGCTCCGCGCCGAGAACCTGATGACGCGCGTCACGGTGCTGCGGCTTCGCCACGACGTCCCGCCGGAGCAGCTCAAGAAGATGACCGGCAAGACGCTCCTGGCACACGCCGTCGAGTCGGGCTGGGTGAGCCAAGCGACGGCGGAGAACAGCGAGCTCACCGACGTGAAGATCACGGGGAGCCGGGCCGAGGCCGGGCTCGTCGCCAACGGCCGCGTCAACCCGACGCGCTTCGGCTTTCGAAAAGAAGGCGGCGCCTGGCGCTTCGACCTGACGTCGATCTTCGCCGCCGCCGAGAGCGCGTTCACCGCCTTCCACCAGCAGAGCGGACAAGACGAGGACGCCTTCGTGCTCGGGCTCGTCGAGCAGCTCTCTGGCCGCAAGCCCACCGCCGACGTTTGGAACCCCGTTCGGTAGACGAGGAGCCTTCGATGCGTACCTGGGTTGTTCGCTCTTTGCTCAGTGCGGCCGCGCTGGCCGCGCTCGTCCTGTCCCACTCTCCTGCCCATGCCGCCGAGGTTCGCCTCGGGGTCGGCGCGGACTACTGGTTTCAGCACCGCGGGCTGTTCGCGCTGACCGCCGCGGTCGAGACCCACCTGACGCGGCGCATCTCTCTGGGGGGCCGCTTCGGGGGCCTGGTGACCAGCACCCCGAACGAGCTGGGCGTCCCGGTCGACCTGCAGCTGCGCGTCGACATCGACCGGCTCTACCTCGAAGGCATGGCCGGCCCGTGGATTCTGTTCACCAACCACCCCTTTCGGTTCCACGGCGCGTTCGGGTTCGGCCTGCAGACGGGCGACGTGACCGCCGGCGTGGAGCTGGGCTGGCTCGATCCGAGCCCCATCGCCGGCCTCCGCGTCGCCCTCCGCATCTAGTGAAGACCGCAGCCTTTGCGCCGCGCCTCGCCGCTCGGCCGCCGGCGGGCGCACCCGTTGCGTCGAAGCGCCCGACGCGCCGGGCCAATGGGCTGGTCCGGGCCTTGCTCCGCTGCCTTCGAAACCCGAGGCAAACCGAGCGAGATGAACGAGCGATCGAGATATGCGGAAGAGAGCCTGCGGCGGCGGCGCGCCACGCTCGAGCGGCTGCTGCAGACGAGCGCCGCGCCCGCGCTGCGCAGCGAGCTCGACGAGATTGACGCGGCGCTGGGCCGCCTGCGCACCGGCGGCTGGGGCCGCTGCGAACGGTGCGGAAGAGCGGTGGGTTGGCAGCGGCTGAGGGCATTGCCCGAAACCCGTCACTGCCTCGAATGCAGCACGGGGTTCTCGTCTCCGGAGCCAGGTTGACCTAAGAAAGCGGGCCTATGTCCATCATCTGCGCTACCGACTTTTCCGAAGAAGCGATCGCCGCGGCGACGGCCGCCGGGGCGCTCGCGCGCCGCCTGAACCAGCAGCTCTGGCTCGTGCACGTCCTGCCCACCTCCGCCGCCCGCGCGTTCGGCGATCCGCTGTTCAAGCTGGCCGAGGCGACGCTCGACGGAGAGAGGCAACGCCTCGAGGCGACCGGCGCCAAGGTCGGCACGGCGCTGCTCTCCGGGAAGATCGAGCAAGCGATCGTCCAGTTCGCCACCGGCAAGGACGCCAAGCTCATCCTGGTGGGCAACGCGCGCGACTCCCGGTCTTCCTGGACGGGCGGCCACGCGGTCGAGCGGCTGTCTTTGTCCTCGCCGATTCCGCTCCTGGCGCTGCACTCCGCCGAGGCGCTGGAGGGCTGGGCGAACGGCCGGCGCCCGCTGAAGGTGATGCTCGGCATCGACCGCACCGAGAGCTCGCAGGTCAGCCGCGACTGGCTCTACCGGCTGGCCGAGACCGGGCCGCTCGAGGTCGAAGCGGTGCACGTGTTCTGGCCGCCGGCGGAGTACGACCGGCTCGGGCTCCCGCAGCCGACGACGTTCGACGAGGTGCAACCCGAGCTGCAGCGCATCCTTCACCGCGAGATGACGGCCGTGGTCGGCCAGCCTCCGCCGGGCGTGACGCTCAAGGTCCGCGTCGAGGTCGGCTTCGGCCGAGTCGCCGACCACCTGGTCGACTTCGCGACGCGCGATCAGGTCGACGTCCTGGTGCTCGGCACGCACCACCGGCGCGCGGTCGGGAAGCTCTGGTCGGTCAGCCACCACGCGCTGCGGTTGGCGCCCATGGGCGTGGCCTGCGTCCCTTCGTCGACGCGGGTGACCGACGAGGTCGCGGTGCCGGAGCTGAGGACCGTGCTCGCCACCACCGACTTCTCCGACCCGGGCAACCGCGCCATCGCCTACGCCTTCGCCACGGTCGAGGGAGGCGGCACCGTGCACTTGGCCCACGTCACGTCCTCGACGTTGAACGAAGCCACGAAGGCGCAGCTCGAGCGGCAGCTGCTGGGCCTGGTGCCCACGCGGGCCCGAACGCGGGGGATCGACGTGAAGATCCACGTCGTCCACGCCGGCGACGTCGCGAAGGCGCTGGTGCAGCTCGCCGAGCGCGTGCACTCCGACCTGATGTGCCTGGGCTCGACCGGCGCAGGCTTCGTGGCGAAGAACCTGCTCGGCTCGGTGAGCGAGGCGGTCATGCGCCAGAGCCGGCGCGCGGTGCTGCTGGTTCGTCCGCTGGAGCGTTGACCTGAAGCTGCCGCGGCTCGCCGCCATCGGGCTCCCGGCGCTGACCGCGTGCGCGGTGGCGCTGAGCCCGAGCGATGCACCTTTGCTCCGCCTGTCCTTGGTGGCGGGCTGCGCGCTGGCGCTCTGGCTGCTCGAGCTGGTGCCGCCGTTCGTGCCGACCCTCCTCTTGGCGGCGGGCACGCCGCTCGCGCTGTCCCACGCCGGGGCGGGGTTTCAGCTGAGCGCGGTGCTGCAGCACGCGATGGACCCCGTGCTCGCGCTCTTCTTCGGAGGGTTCGCGCTGAGCGCGGCGGCGTCGCGGCATGGGCTGGATCGCGCGCTGGCCGCCTCGGTGCTGGCCTGGTCGAAGGGCCGCTGGGGCGCGCTGGTGGCGCTCACGCTGGTGACCACCGCGTTCCTGTCGATGTGGATGTCGAACATCGCGGCCGCGGCGATGATGCTGGCCTGTCTGCGCGGGGTGATTCACGACGTGCCCGAGGCGAACCAGCGGAAGGCGCTCCTCCTGTCGCTCGCGCTGGGCGCCAACTTCGGGGGCATGGCGACCCCCGTCGGCACGGGACCCAACGGCATCGCGATCGCACACCTGTCGGGCCGGGCCGACTTGAGCTTCGGCGACTGGATGGTGCTGGCGCTGCCGTTGACGCTGCTGCTCTTGCTTGTCTCGTTCTTCTGGGTGCGCCGGCTGTACCCCTACGCGCCGACCGGGGCGATCGCGGTCCCCGAGCGGCCGGCCGTTTCGCGCGACGGGCGCAAGGTGCTGGTGCTGTTCGTGCTCACCGGGCTGGTGTGGGCGAGCGAGCCGTTTCACGGCGTCCCCTCGGCGGCGGTGGCGCTCGTGTGCGCCACGCTGCTCTTTCTGCTCGGGCTCCTGCGCCGCGACGATCTCGCGCGCATCGACTGGTCGACGTTGATGCTGATCGCCGGCGGCATCTTGCTGGGCCGGCTGTTCGAGGTCGGCGGGATGAACGCGCTGCTCGGCGAGTCGATACGCGCGAACGCCGACGGCGTCTCGGCTTCGGCTCAGCGCACCGGATGGGTCTTCGCGAGCGCGCTGCTCTCCGCCATCTCCAGCAACACCGCGACGGCGACCGTCCTGATCCCGCTCGCGTCGAGCCTCGATCCTTCTCCGGCGCTGCCGGTGCTGATCGCGCTGGGCGCCTCGCTCGGCATCCCGTTCGTCATCAGCACGCCGCCCAACGCGATGGTCCGAAGCGAAGGCGTGACCGGCCGCGATCTGTTCGTGACCGGCTTTCCGCTGATGGTGCTCGGCGTCGTGCTGGTTGGCGCGACGGGGAGCGCCGTCCTGGGCGCGCTCGGCCTCGAGTGACTCGATTCGGTGACCGGCCCGCGCTGCGCCTCGATGCGCGCCCGGTACTTGAGCTTCGCGCGGACCCGAATCCCGCCCTGGGTCGGTCCAAGGTCGGCGTAGATGCGGTCGACGTCCGCCCACGCGAGCGCCGGGGCGGCGGGGAGCAGCGCTCCGGCGAACGCGTCGGCCTCGGCGCCGAGCGCCTGCGCGTCGATCCACGCGCTGAAGTGCGCGGGGCCGGCCGCGTCGGGCCCCAGCTCGCGCCGAAGCTCGCTGACCCAGTCGAAGGTCTCCGCCGGCACCGACCCGAAGCGGATGGCGAGCTTGTCCGAGACCCGCCGGGCCGAGAGCGGCTGTCCTCCGATGCTGCCGGAGTACGCGTCGCCCTGGCGCTGAAGCTCGAGCGCCTCGAATGACTCGTGCCACGACGTCGAGTCGGGGCCGCTCACGCCGTAGTCGATCCACAGCCCGCCGGCGGGCGCTCGGTCGGACTCCGGGTAGACGGCGATCAGCGCGTCACCTCGGAAAGCGGTGCCCAGCACGTTGTGCGGCAACAGCTCGGGCGGAAGCACCTGGTGGCCCACCGCGATGAGCCACGGGAACAGCTCGGTCGCGCCCAGCCCACGCATGATCGCGCTCGCGCTCGCGTTCGAGGCGATCACCGCCGTCGCGTCCTTGGGCACGAGCGGGTCGACCGTCTTCTGGCCGATGGGCACCAGCACCGGGCGGCGGGTGGCGATGAAGCCGTCGATCACGGCGCGATCGGTCCGAAGCTCGGCGGAGATCAGCGCGCCCTCGATGGCGCCGCCCCGCGTCGGCGGCCCCTTGATGAAGAAGGACACCTCGCCGCCGTTCACGCGACCGCGGAGCCGGCGGAACAGGTCGGTGCCCTCGAGCCCCTTCGCGCCGCCGCGCCGCACCTGGTCGATGACGCGAACGAGCGCGCGCCCCGCCTGCTCTGGATCTCTCGGCGGCGCGTCGGTCGGCTCCGGCAACGCCAGATAGAGGTACCCGCGATCGACGAAGGCCAGGAGCGTCTGACCATCGGAGAGCACCGCGAGGGCCGCCGACGCGTCGAGCGCGCGCGTGGTCGCGCCCAGCCCGTCGAGGTGCTCCATCAGCGCGTCGAGCGCCCTGCCCGGCTCCCGAACGGAGATGAGGCCGACCGTCCCCCCGAAGAAGGGGGCCGAGAAGAGCCCCAGCCCACCGTCGGGGTCGAGCCCGAGCCGCTCCGCGTCTTCGTCGACCAGCAAGGAGAGCGCGAGGTACGGCAGCGGCGCCTGGTTCAGGAACGCCTCGGCCTGGCCCGGGCCGAACCACCGCTCCAGCGCCTCGAGCGCCTTCGGCAGGT
>CAZEDU010000014.1:54534-57079 GCA_964511185.1 uncultured Myxococcaceae bacterium
GGGATGGGCGTGAGGTAAAGGAGCTCGGTGGCGCTCGACGGCGTGGCGGCCACCACCGAGCGCTTGGGGCTCGACGGCTCGGCGGCGACCGCCGCCGTGAAGCACAGCAGGCCCACGACGAGGACGATGGATTGGCGCATGTCCATGCCCTACCGCAACTGCCATGCCGCGTGCTGGCCTACCCCTTGCTTTTGTGGCCCGCCATGGACCCGACAAAGACCCCGTGCCCCACTTGCGCCGCTGAGCTTCACCAGCTGCTCGCCGACCACACGCGGTTCGATGCCATCCTCTCGGACGTCGAGTTCCTGGGAGAGCGGCGCTCCTTCATGGAGGCCTCCAAGCGGCTGGGGGAGCTGCGGCGCGCCCTCGAGGCGCACCTCCAGGCGGAGCAGGCGTTATTGGTGCCGCTCTGCGCCAGTTGCCGAGGAACTTCGGAAAGTTACGCAGCGGTGCTGAGACAAGAGGGCACGCACCTCAAGGACCTGTGCGGCGCGCTCGCGACGGCGCTCTCCCGCTGGGACTACCCGGGGTTCGTGTCGGCCATCGAGGCGCTGGACAGCCGGCTGCGCGCCCACGCGGCCGTCGACCACCGAGCGGTTCCCGCCACTTTGGGGGAGGGGTCGTTCCACCCCAATCGGTTGCATCCCTGTTGATCTCGTATACGCAGTCCTTGCGGGGTATGTCCGCACTACGCAGCATTTGCGTTTCATCGGAGGAGCTGTGAGCAAGGCCCGAGTTCTTATCGTCGACGACGAGCAGTCCGCCCGCCAGGCGCTGAAGGCGCTGTTGTCGGAGGAAGGCTACGAGATCGCCGAAGCGGCGGACGGCGAGGAGGCGCTGCAGGTGATCACCTCGTTCGCGCCGCACGCGGTCTTGAGCGACGTGCGCATGCCCAAGCTCGACGGCTTGAGCCTGCTGAAGAAGGCGCGCGAGGAGAACCTGTCGGACGCGGTGTTCGTGATGATGACCGCGTTCGCCAGCATCGACGCGGCGGTCGAGGCGATGCGCGCCGGCGCCGAGAACTACCTGACCAAGCCGCTCGACGTGGGCGCGGTGCAGGTGGTGCTGGAGAAGGCGCTGGAGAAGCGGCAGCTGCAGCACGAGACCGAGCACCTGCGCGAGCGCGTGCGCGAGCGCTTTCAGTTCCCCAACATCGTGGGTCAGAGCACCGTCCAGCGCGCCGCGCCGACCAAGGCGAACGTGCTGATCCTCGGCGAGTCGGGAACCGGCAAGGAGCTCATCGCCCAAGCGCTGCACGAGGCGTCGCCGCGCAAGGACAAGCCGTTCATCAAGGTGAACTGCGGCGCGCTCACCGAGACGCTGCTCGAGAGCGAGCTGTTCGGTCACGAGAAGGGGTCGTTCACCGGCGCGATCGCGCGCAAGGAGGGCCGCTTCGAGCTCGCCGACGGCGGCACGCTCTTCCTCGACGAGATCGGCGACATCGCGCCTTCCACCCAGGTCAAGCTGCTCCGCGTGCTGCAGCAGCGTGAGTTCGAGCGCGTCGGCGGCACGCAGACCCTCAAGGTTGACGTCCGCATCGTCGCGGCGACGAACAAGGACCTCGCGGCCGAGGTGAAGGCCGGGCGCTTCCGCGAGGATCTCTACTACCGGCTCAACGTGGTGGCGGTCACCCTGCCCCCGCTGCGCCGCCGCAAGTCCGACATCCCCGCGCTCATCTCGCACTTCATCTCGAAGTTCGCCGACGCGTACGGCAAGGAGATCCACGGGCTCGCCCCGGGCACGCTGAACGCGCTGCTCGCCTACGAGTGGCCGGGCAACGTGCGCGAGCTGGAGAACGCGATCGAGCGCGCGGTGGTGTTGGCGCACGGCGCGCAGCTGACGACCGACGATCTGCCGGCCGCGCTGCAAGGGCCCAAGCCGGCGGAGCGGAGCTCGGGGTCGTTGATCCCCGGCGCGACGCTCTACGACATCGAGCGCGAGGCGATCCTGCGCACGCTCGAGATGGTGAACGGGTCGACCTCGCGCGCCGCCGAAGTGCTCGGCATCAGCGTCCGCAAGATCCAGTACCGGCTCAAGGAGTACCACTCTGGCGTGCGTGGTTCGGAAGACGAAGAGCAGAAATCACAGGCGAGCTGACCCCACGATGAAGACCTCACTCCTCACCGCTTTACTGTTGCTCGGCGCCGGCTGCGCCACCTCGAACGCCCACCGGCCGGCGGGCGCGGCGCCGCCTCCGTCGAGCGCCGTGCTGCAAACCTACGGCTACGAAGACATCGTCCAGCTCGGCAATGAGTACGTGGGCGACCGCTACGCCAACGCCCGCTTCGAGACCGCCGAGCAGCTCTATCCGAACTACTGGCGCCTTCGGTTCGGGCTGGACCGCGCCGATGGCAAGCGCACGCTGGTGCTCGAGTTCGATGGCACGCAGCGCCGTTGGGTCAAGGAGGAGGAAGTCTTCGGTCTCAGCGCGACGCCCCGCTGAAGCGCGGGGCGGGTTGCGCGTTGTCGAGCAGTCGTCTCATTCACACCGATGCAGGGAGAGAGGTCATGAAGAAGATACTCGTTGCGGTCGATGGCTCTGAGC
>CAZEDU010000014.1:57094-59464 GCA_964511185.1 uncultured Myxococcaceae bacterium
TTCGATGAAGGCCACGAAGACGGCCGCGGAGATCGCGAAGGCGACGGGCGCGCGCATGGAGCTCTTGTTCGTTCGGGCGCCTTACGTGCTGCCGGCGGAGCTGGGCATGTCGGCGGCGGTCGAGCTCGATCGCATGGAGCAGCGGCGCGGCGAGGACATCCTGAAGAGCGCCGCCGACGCGGCGAAGGCGCTCGGGGTCGACGTGGCGGTACGGCAGACCAACGGCTCGCCAGCGGAGCGCATCATCGACGCCGCGCAGGAGGCCGACGTCGACCTGGTCGCGGTGGGCAGCCAGGGCAAGAACGCGATCACCCGCGCCCTGCTGGGCAGCGTCGCGCACCGCGTGCTGCACCTGTGCTCCAAGCCGGTGTTGATCGTCCGCTGAGGTCACGGGGGGACTGTCCCTGAAAGGGACTGTCCCCGGTTTCTTCGAGGGTGGCACCGAGAGCCAGCGGCCAAGGTGCTTTGGGGCCTCGCCACATCCGGGGACAGTCCCCGTTGGGGACAGTCCCCTTTTTCATTCATTCGTGGCGGCGGCGCGCGATCTTCGACTTCTCGTGCTTGAGCGCCTGACGGCGCACCGCCTCGAACGCTTCGCGCACTGCCACGAACGCATCTTCGTGCGCGTGAGCGCCTTCGGGATCTCGATTGGCCACTTCCACCTCGCCCGGAATGGCCAGGTGCACCCGAATCTGGAAGTGCCGTCCCTGCGAGTGATGGTGGTGCGGCTGCTCGACGACGACGTGGCAGGACACCGCGCGCGGGACCAGCGGCTCGAGCGAGTCGAGCTCGGCGCGAATCGCCTCGTTCAGCGCGGGGGATGGCTCGAAATGACGGGTGGTGATCTGCAGGGGAATCGACATGGCACGCTCCAGTTACTTCGGTTTCTGACCTTCGTAGAGATAGGCCGAGTGGCAACCGACGCAGGTCGCGGCCAGGCGACCGAACTCGGCCGCGAGCGCCGCGTCGTCCTTCTTCGCCGCTGCCGCGTCCAGCAGCTGGGCTCGGTGCTTGAGCTCGTCTTGCAGCACGAAGAACCGCTCCGGCAGCGCGGCGTTCAAGTCGTCCGCGCCACCCGCCACGGGTCGGCTCCACTTGGGCTCGTTGGCGATGCGCTGGGACAGCTCGCGCACCGACTGGCGCTGAAGCAAGGTCACCGCGAGCACCAGATCGGTCATGTCACCGCCGTGCCGCGCCATGCGCTGCCGAATCAACGTGCGCGCCACCTCGGGCATGTAGTCCGGGGTCTCCAGCTGCGGCTTCGGGCGGCGCTCGGTGCTCGGGTTCGCCTTGGCCGGAGGCGCCTTCGCCTCGGCCGCCAAGCCCACCGCCGACATCAGTCCCACCAGCACACCGACGCAAATGTAGGGCTTCACTTGTCCTCTCCTCGTGAACCGCAGTTTTCCGCTGCAAGGCGGAAGCCGACGACTCCGCCGGGGCCGCGGTGTCCTCGACCGCACTTTCTGCGTCAAGTGTTGAAACACGCTCAACCCGCCCGGGGAAGCGTGATGCTGAAGCGCGCGCCGCCCAGCGGACCCTTGCCCGCCAGGATGTCGCCGCCGTGCTGCACGACGATCGCGTGCACGATCGGCAGGCCCAACCCCGAGCCGGCCGCCTTGGTGGTGAAGAACGGCTCGAAGATCCGGGGCAGGACGTCGGTGGGGATGCCGCTGCCGCTGTCATCGACATGGACCACCGCCAAGCCTCCATTCGCCTCGACCGAGATGCGCACCTTCCCGCCTTTGGGCGTGGCGTCGAGGGCGTTGAGGGCCAGGTTCATGAACACCTGCCTCAAGCGGTCTTCGTTGCCTCGCACGTCCGGCGCGCCTTCCAACTGGCTCTCGAGCGTGACCTCCCGCCGCTCGGCGTCGGTGCTCATGAAAGACACCACACGCTCCAGCAGCGGCCCGAGCGGAACCTTGGTCAGCGCGAACTGGGTGGGCCTGGCGAACGAGAGGAAGTCCTCGAGGATGTGATCGAGCCGGCGGATCTCGTCGCGCACCAAAGAGAGCGGCTCGAGCAGGGGGCCTTGGGACTCGCTCGGCAGCTTGCGCACCCGGCGCTCGAGCACCTGCAGCTGCAGCGAGGCGCTGTTGAGAGGGTTTCGAATCTCGTGCGAGAGGCCGGCGGTCATGGTGCCGACCGCGGCGAGCTTCTCGGCCGTCTGCGCCCGCCTCTGGAGATCGTGCTTCTCGGACTGCAGCCGCACATGGCGCAGCGCCTGCTCCACCGTGCGGAGCAGGTCGGGTGTCGCGCAGGGCTTCACCAGGAAGGCCCAGATCCGCGCGCCCACGGCCTGGGCGGCCGCCTCGACGGTCGCGAAGCCCGTCAGCAAGATCACCTCGGACTCTGGCTGCAGCGCCTTGAGCG
>CAZEDU010000015.1:0-49411 GCA_964511185.1 uncultured Myxococcaceae bacterium
GCGATGGTGACCACGGTGGGCAGCCGCATCACCATCTCTTTGGCGAACGACGGCCCCGAGAGCACCGCGATGTAAGGGTGAAAGGGCTCGGGCAGGGTCGACTCGAGCACCTCGGTCATGGTGAGCAAGGTCTCGTTCTCGATGCCCTTGGCCACGGTGACGATGGGCACCTGCGCGGGCAGGTGCGGCAGGGCCCGCGTCATCACGTCGCGCGCGGCGTGCGACGGCGCGGCGGCCACCACCAGCTCGGCGCCGCGCAGCGCCTCGGCCATCTCGTTCGTGGCGCGGACCTTTTGGGGGAGCGGCACGCCAGGCAAATAGGTCGCGTTCTCGCGGGTGGCGTTGAGGGTGTCGATGAGCGACGGCTCACGCCCCCACAGCCCCACCTCGTCGAAGTTCTCGCACAGCACCGCGGAGACCGCGGTTCCAAAGGCGCCGGCGCCAAGCACGCACGCTTTCATGGCGCGGACCATAGAGCAGACGGGGGGCGAGGGGTGGTTTCGAGACCTCGCAACGGCCGGGGACAGTCCCTTTCAGGGACAGTCCCCTGTTACCGCGCGACGAGGGCGCCCCAAGCGATGGAAGGCGCGCGCGCGGTGGCCGGGTGAACCACCTCGGGCTTCCTCAAGTCGACCTGCACCACGTCGCCGGTCTTGTACTGGGTGATGATGGCCTTCTCTCCGTCCACCAGCGTGATGGCGCGCGGCTCTTCTCCGACCGGCAAGGTCCACAACACCTTCAAGTTGGGCAGCGCGATGGCGGTGAGCGTGCCGTATTCGCTGGAGTCGAGCGCGGTGCTGGAGACGACGTAGAGCGTCTTGTTGTCCGCCGCCACCGCCAGGCCGACCGGCTCGATGCCGACGTTCTCTACCTTCTCGGCGTCCGCCCACTGGCCGGGCCGGAGGATCGACACGCTGCGCTCGCCGCGGTTCGACACGTAGACGGTGTCGTCGGGGCCCACCACCACGCGCTCGGGCGCCCGGCCCACCTTCCCCTCGGCGATTTTCTGGCGCGAGCCGGTGGCGAGCACCGCCACGCGCTCGTTGTCGCGGTCGAGCGCGTAGAGCATCGACCCGTCGTTCGACAGCGCCAGCGAGCCCGACCCGTCTCGCTGGAGGAGCGTCTGGGGCGACTCGCAGGCGATGAGCCCCAGCGCCAGGCCAATGGCGATCAACGCCCGGAGCGCTTTCTTCTTGAGGGTCATCCCCCACCTCTATGACAGCGGTGCCCTGATCTTCAGCCCAGAACACCTGGTAACCATTTAAAAAGACGATGGGTTTCCGCCAAACCGCCCACCGTGGGACCAGGCTTTTGCAGCACGCGTGCCCACGCGAGGTTCGTGTAAGAACAACGCCGTGGCCCGCGCGACGCCCCTCCACTTCCTGAGCTTTCGGCGCACGTTCACGCTGCTCGTGCTGCTGGTGGTGGTGCCGTCGGCGGCGCTCTCCGGCTTCGGCGTGCTGGCGATCATCAACGAGCGGGCGGCGGTGGAGAAACGGCTCGAGGCGGTCTGGTCGGGTCGGCTGGAGGACGCGGTGCGGGCGCTGCGCGCGCAGCTGTCGCTCGCCAGCGTGACGGTCGACGGCGACACGGTGCGCGTGCGCACGAGCGACGGCGTCGAGCTGACCGAGGCGTCGTTCGTCTGGGACGGCAGCGAGCTGCGCTCGAATGATCCGCGCCTCAAGGCGGCGCTCGAGCCGCTCGCCGGCGAGCTCGTCGCGCTGCCCGGCCGGCCCATCGTCTTCTCGGTCTCGAGCGCGCAGTCGAGCTTCGTGGTCGCCGCGCTGCGCGAGGACGGCCGGTCCTTCGGGGCCTCGCTGTCGGAGAAGAAGCTCCAGGCGCTGCTCGCGAGCGCCAGCGCGGACTTGGTGCCGCCCGGAGAGCCGGTCGCCTTCGAGCTGAAGCCCGTCAAGCGGGAGACGACGCCCGAAGGCGTGGTCGGGCGCATCGTCTCCGGGGTGGCCGACGTGCGGCAGGCCGCGCTCGGCGCGCCGCGCGAGCTGGCCAGCTATCCCCTTCCCTCGCCGCTGCAGGACTACCGGGTGGTGGCGGTGGCGACCGGCGAAGATCCCGTCGCCAAGCGCTCGGCGCGCAACCGCGCGGTCTACGCGGCGCTGCTCGTGCTCTTCTACGGCACGCTCGCGGTGGGCGTGGTCTTCACCGGCCGGGCGCTGTACCGCGAGGCGAAGCTGTCGCGCCTGAAGACCGACTTCGTCTCGCTCGTCTCGCACGAGCTGCGCACCCCGCTCACCTCGATCCGCATGTTCATCGAGACGCTCGCCTTGGGCCGCGTGCGCGACGCGGCGCAGACCCAAGAGGTGCTGGGCCTGCTCAGCCAGGAGACCCAGCGGCTGTCCGAGATGATCGAGCGCGTGCTCGACTGGGCGCGCCTCGAGAGCGGCCGCACCACCTACAAGAAAGAGAGCGTCTCGGTGGAGTCCCTGGTCGACGCGGCGGTGAGCGCCTTTCGCGCCCAGCGGCTCGACGCCCAGGTCGAGCTCTCCTCGCACGTGGAGGGCGACCTGCCCTTCATCGAGGTCGACCGCGAGGCGGTCTCGGGCGCGCTGCTCAACCTGATGCAGAACGCCTTCAAGTACACCGGCGAGAACAAGCGCATTCAGGTGCGGGCACGCCTCGACCGGCGAGGGATCGCCATCGACGTGGAGGACAACGGCGTCGGCATCGCGCCGAAGGAACGCCGGCGCATCTTCGACCGCTTTTATCGGGTCGATAACCTTCTCACCCGCTCCTCGGAGGGCTCGGGCTTGGGGCTTTCCATCGCCAAGCGCATCGTCGAGGCGCACGGAGGTCGAATCACCGTGGCGAGCACGGTCGGGCAAGGCAGCGTCTTCACCCTTCACCTTCCGCCGGCGCGCGAGCGTCCGGTCGGCCCCCACGACGCATGAGCGAGAGCGGCGAAGCGAAGCAGCAGACGATTCTGGTGATCGAGGACGACCTGTCCATCCTCACCGGCCTGTCGATGAACCTGACCTACGAGGGCTACCGGGTGCTGCAGGCGCAGGACGGCAAGGCCGGCCTCCAGCGCGCGATCGACGAGTCGCCCGACCTGGTGGTGCTCGACCTGATGTTGCCGCAGATGAACGGCTACGAGGTGCTCAAGGAGCTGCGCCAGCGCGGGCGCGAGGTGCCGGTGGTGGTGCTGTCGGCCAAGGGCATGGAGGTCGACAAGGTCCTGGGCTTCAACCTGGGGGCGGACGACTACGTCACCAAGCCCTTCGGGGTGAACGAGCTGCTCGCCCGCATCAAGGCGGTGCTGCGGCGCCGCTTCCGCGCGGGCGAGGTGGTGGCGTTCGGCGACGTCGAGGTCGACCTGCAGGCGAAGACGGTCGCCCGGGCGGCCAAGCCGGTGGAGCTGACCGCGCAGGAGTTCAAGCTGCTGCAGCTCTTCGTCACCCACCCCGGCCGCACCTTCAACCGCGACGAGCTGCTCTCGGGCGCGTGGGGCTACGACTACGAAGGCACCGCGCGCACGGTGGACAACTTCTTGAGCCAGCTGAGGCAAAAGCTCGAGCCCGACCCCGACGCGCCTCGCTACTTCCTCACCGTGCGCGGGCTGGGCTACCGCTTCACGCGCGGCGGCGACTGAACGCTCAGCCGTTCATCTTGCCGGTCAGGTAGCTCAAGAACGTCTCCGGCTGGAAGAAGAGCACGTCGACGTCCCCGAACTTGATGCGCGCGTCGCGTTGCAGCAGCTCGCCGACGTTGGGCGGCAGGACGGTGGGGCCCACGCAGGTGCCGTTCTTGCTCTCGGCGTCGACCAGCTTCCAGGTGCCCGAGCGGAGGTCCTTCTGGAAGTACGCGTGGAAGCGCGAGACGCTTTGGTCGTCGATGACGATGTCGTTGTTCTCGGTGCGGCCCACGGTGACGCCCATGGCGAAGGCGTTGTGCTTGATGTCGCGCTTGCGCACCTCGAAGACGAGCGGCTCGGTGGTGCGGGGGCGCCTCATCGGCGCGCCGGCGGCGGTGGTGAGCACCAGGTCCTTGGTGGCGGAGGGCATGGCCGGCGCCTCCCAGACCAAGAGCGGCGTGTCGAGGGCCTTGATCAGCTCCGCGCGCGAGGAGATCAGCTTGCGGCCGTAGACGGACAGTCCTTGCCCCATGACAGGCCTCTCAGCTTACTCGACCTTCTAAGAAGGCAAGCTTCACAGCTAACATTCCAAGCCATGCACAGGCGTTACACGATTCACCGCGACGGCGACCTTCTGGTGGAAGAGCTGGGCCCCGACGGCAAGCCGATTGACCCCGAGCCCGTTCCCCCCGAGATGCGCCTGCCGGTGGAGGTCATCGTGTCGGCGCCCGGCGACGTCGACTCGAAGGCGCAGCTGCTCGACCTGCTCGAGCTGGCGTACGGCATGGAAGCCGAAGGGCCCGACAGCTCGGGGCGGCCCCCCGAAGGCTACCGGCTCGGCTGAGCGTCACCTCCACCCCGCCACCACGACCTGAATCGGGTCCGTCGGGTCGAACGGCTTGCCGCGGAAGTCCCCGAAGCGCTCGAGCGCCACCAAGCCGGTGCGGGCGAGCGACTGGTCGAGCTCGTCGGGCTCGTACTGGCGAAGGCGCAGCCGGCGAATGGCTTGCCGCGAGCGCTCGGTGGCCGCGCGCCGACGCTCGCGCAGATGCGGGGTGAACACCGGCCGGGTGGGCTCGAGCGCGCTGGGCGGACCTTCGTCCAGCGGCACGTCGACCGGCCGCCGCCTCAAACCCGACGCCGGGTTCTGCGTGTCGAACACCAACGCCCCGCCCCGCTGCAGGTGGTGGCGCGCGGTCGCGAACAGCGCGTCCAGGTCCTCCAGCGACGACATGAGCGCGACCGCGTTCTGAGGCGCCAGGACGACCGCGTGCTGGCGGGCCGAGCGGAGCGCGCGCAGGTCGGCGCGGATGAGCTCGAGCTTGCCGGGCGCCAGCCCTTCGGCCGACCGCCGCTCCTCCGCGGCGGCGATCATCTGCGGCGAAGGGTCGACCCCCACCACCTGGTAGCCGAGCGCGCAGACCTCGAAGGCGATGCGGCCGTTCGCGCAGCCCAAGACCAACACCGGCGGCGGCGGCGCTTCCGGAACGGGCGGGCCGAGCTGCCGCGTCACCTGCCGGACGTAGAACGAAACGTCTGGCTCTTGTCCTACCAGGGCGAGGGTCATTCGGACTTGGGTCGCGCTGAAAGCCGAGCGTAGTCGATGTGAAAGCGTCTGACCCGAGCGAGGAAAGGAAGTTCTCACCACAGGGTAAGCGCTTGCCCACTCCGTTGCCGCACCTCTCAGCGCCCCCTCCCCTGGCACCCGCGTTGCTCTCCTGGCCCGCCAAACGGGAAGAGGGGGCGGGCATGCGTGGGGCGTGGGTGCTCGTTTGTTTCGTGGTCGGGTGCAAGACACAGCCAGCAGACTTGGAGCCCGTCCACCGCGGCCCCACGGTGGAAGTGGCGCCCGACGCCTCGGCGCAGGGCGGAGGCGACGGCGGCGTGGCGGGAGGGAGCTCCGACGGCGGCGCGGATGGCGGAGCGCCCGGCGCAGGCCCGTACGATGCGGGCACGCTGGTGTTGCCGTCACCGCAGGGCTGGCAGTTCTTCGGGCCGCAGCACGGCGGGCCGCGCCGCGCGCACGGGGTGAGCTCCGACGAGGCGGGGAACCTCTGGGTGGCCGGCGGTGAGGACGGGTTGTTCTTGCTCACGCCCGGGGCCACGGCCTTCCGCCGCTTCACCCACGTCGACGGGCTGGCGCAGTACACCGACGCGGCGGGCGTGCACGGCTTCCCCGTCCTCTCGGTGGCGGGCGGGCCGGGCAGCAGCGCCTTCGTCGGGTACAAGGGGCTGCACGGCGGCGCCGACGACTTCGACCCGCCCTACATGCTCACGTCGGGCGACGCCGACAAGGTGGTGTGGGACGGCGCCGGCTTGAGCGTGACGCACTTCGACCTGTCCACGCCGCCGGGCGAGGACCCGCACTACCCGATGGGCCGCGACAAAATCCGCGACGTGTTCCGCATCGTCTACGACGCGCGCACGCAAGACGTGTGGTTCGGCGGCAACCACGGCATCGCGATGTTCCACGCCACGGCGGGCAAGGTGTTCGAGCACCAGCACTGCGCCATCAACGGCTACACCGCGTCCGGCTCGTACACGCTGCTCTCCGGCGACTTCTACGGGCTGGCGCTCGACGGTGCGGGCGACGTGTGGATGGGCGGGGGCCACCGGGTGGCGCGGCTGAAGTTCGCGAGCGAGGGGCGGCAGTTCTGGGCGAGCCTGGACCCGACGGTGGACGTGTGGCCCGACGCGCAGGCGGTGGACCCCCGGCCGCACGAGCGCACCGACGACTTCGTTCAGGACCTGGCCGTCACCTCGGACGGCGCGGTGTGGGTCGGCTCCATCCCCAACGGGCTCGCCCGGGTGACGCCGGCCGGCGTGAGCGACGCGACGGGCGGGTTGCTCGACCGCAAGGTGACCGCGCTCGAGGTGGATCCGCTCGACCAGTCGGTCTGGGTCGGGCACATCTGGGGCGGGCTGTCGCGGCTCACCGCCCAGGGCGTGATGCACTACGACGTGCGGGTGTTCGGCATCCCGGTGGTGAGCGGGGACGTGCCCGACATTCAAAGCGACCGGGTCAACGGACAGCGCAGAATTCTCGTCGCGTTCGGGTCCGGGGCGGTCGGCATCTACACCGGGCCGTGAAGCCAAGTACAATCGACGGCATGGCTTCTCCTCCAGGCGCGCCCATCCCCATGCAGACGGTGTTGGGAGCGCGCGCCAAGGTTGACCGGCTCGCGTCGCAGGAGTTCCACCTGGTGCTCGTCAACACCGACGCGGCCGGCCGGTCGTACCCGGTCACGCAGGCGGCGCTGAAGATCGGCAAGGCGCCCGACAACGACGTGGTGCTCGACCACCCCACCGTCAGCCGCAACCACCTGGTGGTGCGCCGGCAAGGCGAGCGCTTCCTGGTGCAGGACCTGGGGTCGACCAACGGCACCTTCATCGACGGCGCGCAGGTGCGCGAGGCCTTCTTGAAGCCGGGGGCGCTGCTCGAGGTCGGCGACGTGCAGCTGCGGTTCCAGCCGCAGGTGGCGCCGGTGGAGATCGCCCCGGCGACCGAGGACCGGCTGGGCGATCTGGTCGGCAAGAGCGTGCCGATGCGGCAGATCTTCGCGCTGTTGCAGCGCATCGCGCCGGCCGACTCGACGCTCCTGCTCGTCGGCGAGACCGGCACCGGCAAAGGCGCGGCCGCGAAGGCCATTCACCAGCTCTCCACGCGCGCGGGCGGGCCGCTGGTGGTCTTCGACTGCGCGTCGGTGTCGGACTCGCTCATCGAGAGCGAGCTGTTCGGCCACGAGAAGGGGGCGTTCACCGGCGCGGTGAATCAGCGGGTCGGCTGCCTGGAGCGGGCCAACGGCGGCACCTTGTTCCTCGATGAGATCGACGACCTCGCGCTCGACCTGCAGCCCAAGCTGCTGCGCGCGCTGGAGGACCGCGAGTTCCGGCGGCTGGGCGCGTCGTCCGCGCCGATCAAGTTCGACGCGCGGGTGGTGGTCGCGTCGAAGAAGGACCTGTGGGCCGAGACGCAGGCGAGCCGCTTCCGCGAGGACCTCTACTTCCGCCTCTCGGTGTTCACCGTCTCGCTGCCGTCGCTGCGCGACCGCAAGGAAGACATCCCGCTGCTCGTCGACGCGTTCGCGGGCCAGCCGCTCTGGGAGCGGCTCCCGGAGACGGTGCGCGACCAGTTCTTGAGCCACACCTGGCCCGGCAACGTGCGCGAGCTGCGCAACGCGCTCGAGCGCGCGCGGCACATGGCGGACATCCCGGAGCTGGCCGCCGACTCGCTCTTGCGCGAGTTCAGCACCAGCCAGGCGCCGCAGGGCGACTACCTGCCGGTCGACTACGGCGGGCCGTTCAAGGACTGCAAAGACAGCCTGATCCGCGCCTTCGAGCGCGAGTACCTGACGCGGCTGCTCTCGAAGGCGAAGAACAACATCGCCAAGGCCGCGCGCGACGCGGGCCTGGACCGCAAGCACCTCTACTCGCTGCTCCACAAGTACGGGTTGGTGCAGAGCCACGCGAGCGACGAGGAGCGCTAGCCTGAAGCGCTCTTCACGGAAAGGTCTGATCTGAAGCTGAGAATGGCGCTCTCAGAAGACCTCCGTCGGCGCATCATTCAAGCCTAGAAGAAGAAACTGACGACCCGCGAGCTGGCCGAGATGTTCGGCGTGGGGAGGTCCTAACGTCATCCGGCAACGGGTCGAATCCCGGCAGGGTCACATCATTTTCCCCCGGAAGAAGGCCTCTCCGGCACCTTCCGAGGTTTTTTTCCCTCCCTGCTCCCCTCAAGGGTGAAGCCAAGTGGTGGTGTGATGACGACCCATTCTTCGAGGGAACTACTGGTGAGCCTGCCGATTAAGGTTTCCTATGAGACGAAGCTGGAAGATCTCGTTGCCTTCAACGAGTACCACGCTCGTCATTCACCTTCGATCCGCCGGTTGCTTCAACTTTTCGTGGGTGCAATCTGCGTCCTGACAGCTTTGGCGCTGTTTGTGATGTACCGCCAAGATGATGGCCTACGAGGTATCTCCGTCTTCGTGACAACGGTGCCCGTGCTGATGGTGGTTACGCTGACACTCCTCTTATTCCCACGTGCGTTGCGTTCGATGGTTCGCCGCCAATTTAGCGAGGGCACGAATCGGTCCATCATTGGTCCACGGACGCTGGTTTTGACCGACCAAGGTCTTTCCGAGCAGAGCTCCGCCGGAGAGTTGCAGACCAAGTGGCAAAGTGTGGAGCGCGTCGCCTCCAATGATCGCTACCTATTTATCTACCTCAGCTCTGTCAGCGCCCATGTGATACCGCGCGATGCGTTCGGCGCGCCGGAACAACTCGAGCAATTCTTAACAGCCATTGAACAACAGCGAGCGCGTGTCTCCCACGCGTAGGGACCTGCTTGTTCCCTCCCTGTTCCCCGAGAGCGCGGTTCGAGAGGCTACCCGGTGGCACGAGATGGGACGACGAGCTGGCCCGACACCACTCGCTCCCGTCCGAAAACCGGAGAGCGAGGGAGCTGACGGAACGACTTCGAACGCTCGCAGCCGCTTTGAGCATTTGCTCGAGGGAGATTTCCGCTTGAAGCGCGCTGTAGACCGCGAATCGTTGACGTGAACCATTCGGCTGTGCCGAACGACGAGCACACGGCTTGGCCTTAGTTCGAGGGCGGCAGGCGGAACATCTGCCACACCCGGTCGAGCCGGCGCAGCGTCTGGGCGAGCTGCTCCTGCATGATCTTGAGTCGGTCGGAGAGCAGGTTCTGCTGCGTCATCAGCTTCTTGATATTCTTCACCTCGGCCTCGGCGAGCTGGCGCGCGCGTTCGGCGCCGGCGGTGTCCCCTCGCCGCTGCGCCGCCTGCTCGCGGCCCTTGAGCCGGTGGTAGCGGACCAGCGCGCGCTCGCGTTGCCGGTCGAGCGCGCGCCACTGGGCGAGGCCCTGGTCGACGCGCTTGTTCAAGTTGCGCGCGGTCGCCCCGAGCGCGTTGTAGCGCTTGATGCTCGCCGCGGCCTTGCGCACGGCCCTCGCCACCTCTTTGGCGGACCGACCGATGTTGCGGCCGTTGTGGTCGGATTCGCGCACGATGTTGTCTTCGATTTCGCGCTCCCGCCCGAGGATCAACCCGAGCGCGCCCTTGACGAACCGCTCGGTCTCTCCCGGGTTCTTCAGCTCGTTGGTCGCCAGCGCGCCCGCGAGCGCCGACATGCCCGCGCTGACGACGATCGGCACGAGCGGCAACGCGGGCAGGAACATCTCCCGGTGCTCGCCAGCGCCGACGGAGACGGGGTTGGTGTTCTTGATGGGTGTGGGCACTTGGGACCTCCGGAAAAAATGGAAAGGCCAGCGTCGGGCGATTCGGACGGGCACGCCAGCGCGGGCCGACCGGACCGTTCAGCCATCGACACAGCGACCGATGACAGTTGGCGCACCGCCGCCGGCGTCAGAAGCCGGCGTCGCGCGCGAGGCCGGCGAAGTTCCCGACCAGCGTTCGACCCTGCCCGATGTCGCCGCCTTCGTCTTCGAACGACATCGAGAAGTCGCCGCGCGTCGCCTCGCCGGGGTTGCCGCCCGAGGCGAGCACCAGGTCGCCCTTCCTCACCGGTGGGAAGATGCGCACCGCCTCGCCTCCCGGCGCGTGCGCCACCGTGGTGCGCAGGTGGCCGGGCTCGTACTCCCCCTCGAGGCGAATTCGGGCGCCGGGCTGGAGCTCGACGTCCTGGAGCGCCACCGTCACGCGCACCACCACGTCGACCTCGGCGGCGCGGTTTCGAAAGTAGGTGACCTGCAGCGCCTCTTCGTTGCGGAGCACCTCGACGCGCGAGACGTCCAGGTCGAAGAGCGCGCCCACGCTGCCCGACAGGCTGTTCTCGCCCGCGCACGCGACGAAGGCGAGCGCGGCGGCGACGAGAATCGCCGGCCGCCTCATTGCTCCACCGCGAGCTTCAAGCTGCCGCTCCGCGGATCCCGATACGCCACGACCCGCTTGCCGCTCGACAAAAAGCCGACCTTCGGCAGGTAGCCGCCCTCGGCGTCGACCAGCCCTTCGCGCCAGGTGCCGCCGATGAGCTGCGCGACGCGAAGCTCGTCCTGGTCGGCCGGGCAGTTTCCTTCCGCCACGCCCGCGTTGGCGGCGCAGATGTAGAAGGCGATCGCCGGCTCGTGGTTCACCGGGTCGAACGCGAGCGACGGGTACCAGCCGCCGGTGCCAATTTGGAAGACCGGGTCGGGCGCGCTCCACTGCGCGCCGTCTTCCGAGGAGATGTAGAGCAGCTTGTTCTCCGAGCGCTCCACCACCGCGACGCCGTACTTGGCGACCGGGTCGTACGCGAGCGAAGGGCCCGACTGGCCGTTGCCGACCGGGTGCACGCTCTGCGGCGTCGTCCAGGAGCCGTCCGGCTTGCGGCGCTGGAACAGCACGTCCTGCCCCGAGTTGTCGGCGCTGCCGTAGACGCGGTCGTGCACGAGCACCGGCTGCCCTTCGGCGAACGTCATGCTGATGTGGCCGCCGTACGCGTCCTTCTGATCACCGCCCGCCGCCGCGCAGCCGCGCGTCCAACCGCCGCCGGTGCTCACCGCCACCTCGAGGTCCGACCCCGCCCAGTCCTGCTGCGGGTACTGGCCGTCGTGGCCGTCGCGGTAGGCGAGGAACGTGGTGTTGCCCTCGATGACGAGCGCGGGGTTCAAGCCCACCAGGAAGCCGCGGTCCGAGACCGGCGAGCCGCAGTTCGCTTGATCTCCCGTCTGCGTGACGACCTCGGAGGTCCAGCTGCTCCCGCTGCGGCGCGAGAGGACCGCGTCGCTCTGCAGCCAGAAGACGGACTGGTCGCTCCCGCCGCCCAAGTACGCCACCGCCGGCTCGCCGTTGGCGCGGAAGTCGAGCGACACGCCCGAGACGCGCTGCACGGTGTCGACGCGCTCGAAGGGCTTGGTCTGGCCGGCCGCCCACTCGATGTAGCGCAGGTCGTAGTTCATGACCGACGTCCCGCCGTCGACCGAGGGGACGCCCGCATCCGTGCTCACGAAGTACGCGACGCCGACCCGGTCGTCGTGAATCGAAAGCGACAGCGGCATGGGCTCTGAGGTCTTCGGGTCGAGCGTGACGACGTCGAACACCACCTCGAGCGGCGGGTTGGGCGGCGTTTTCTTCGTCCCGGCGTCGTCGCCCGCCGGAGAAGACGTGCAGGCGCTGATCAGCGCGAGGAGCGCCAGCGACGAGGGCAGATTCCATCGCATGGGGAGTGCGTCCTTGTGGAGTGAAGCGGCCCGTTCGAACAGAAGGCCTCATCATACGGCGTCGCGCGGGCTCTTTCGCGTAGACTCTCGGTTCGACCGCCATGGCCCAGCGCCCTCTCTCGCGACGCGTTTTCATTCACCGCCTCGGTTTCTTCGGGGGCGGGGTCGTTCTGCTCGGCAGCGCCTGCAAGAAGGGGCAAGGCGAGGCACAGGAGAGCCCCTCGTCGAACGCCCGGGTGCGCAAGCCTCTCACCACCGCGCACCTCACGTTCACCTCGGAGGAGTTCTCCGTGGTGCAGGCGGCGTGTGAGCGCATCGTCCCCAAGGACGAGGACCCCGGCGCCGCTGAGCTCGGCGTGCCCAAGTACATCGACCGGATGCTGCAGAGCCCACAGCTCGCGCAGATGAAGGAAGACTTCCTCACCGGGGTGAACGCGCTCGACCGCCGCGCGCGGCAGACGCTGAAGGTCGGCTTCGCGCAGGCGACGGCGGCGCAGCAGGACGCGCTGCTCGCGGCGTTCAAGGACGCGGGCGACGGCACCGGCGAGGCGCACTTCTACGAGCTGCTCGTGGTGTTGACGCTGGAGGGGTTGCTCGGAGACCCCTCCTACGGCGGGAACAAGGACAAGGCCGGCTGGGCGCTGGTCGGGTTCAACGTCGTGGGGCATCAGGCCGCCGAGCCGCCGCCTGGGTACCACGGCGGGCATCACCTGCAGCACAAGCGCGGCCACTGAAGCTTCGGCATACTGCGCGGCCATGGCGCTGGAACCAGTCGATGTGTGCATCGTGGGCAGCGGCGCAGGCGGGGGTCCGCTGGCGCTCGAGCTGACGCGCGCGGGCTTCAAGGTGGTCGTGCTCGAGAAGGGCGCCCACTACAAGCAGGAAGACTTCATCCACGACGAGATTCTCAACAGCCGCCGCAACTTCTTCATGCCGCTGCCGTGGGACGAGCCGCACCTGGTCCGCCCCGGGCCGAACGCGCCGTACGAGCGCACCAACGCCGCGTGGACCGCCAACTGCGTGGGCGGCGGCACGGTGCACATGAGCGCGTACTTCTACCGGCTCAAGCCGGTGGACTTTCGCCTGCGCAGCGAGCTCGGCAAAGTCGCCGGCGCGAACCTCGCCGACTGGCCCATTGCGTACGCCGACTTAGCGCCGTTCTACGACCAGGCCGAGGAGGAGCTGGGCGTGAGCGGCAACGCGGTGCCCCACCCGTTCGCCGAGCCGCGCTCGAAGAACTTCCCGCTCCCGCCGCTCGAGGAGCACCCGATTGCGCGAGAGATCGACAAGGTGTGCAAGGCGCTCTCGCTGCATCCCTTGCCCACCGCGCGCGGCATCATCTCGCGCGCGTACAGAGGCCGCACCGGCTGCACCTACTGCACGCTGTGCGGCTCGTACGGCTGTGAGCACGGCGCGAAGTCCGGCACCAACGCGTCGGTGATTCCCGCGGCGCTCGCCACCGGCAACCTGGACTTGCGGCCGCGCTGCATGGCGCGCGAGGTGACGGTCGACAAGAAAGGCCTGGCCAAGAGCGTCGTCTACCTGGACCCCGACGGCGTCGCGCAGGAGCAGCCCGCCAAGGTCATCGTGCTCTCGTGCACCGCGGTCGAGAGCGCCAGGCTCCTGCTCAACTCCACCTCGTCGCGCTTTCCGCGCGGCCTGGCGAACGGCAGCGGGCAGGTGGGGCGCAACCTCTCGTTCAGCTCGTTCGGCGAGTCGCGCGCGACCTTTCGAATCTCGCAGCGCGCGAAGCGCTGGCCTTGGCTCAACGACCCCGCGCCCTTCGTGCAGCGCAGCCTGCAGGACTTTTACCTGATGCCCGACGACCGCCACGGCTTTCGCAAAGGTGGAACGCTGGGCTTCATGTGGACACACCCCAACCCCATCTTCGCGGCGGTCGGCATCGCCGGCAGCGGGCGGCGCGGCGTCTTCGGCAAGGCGCTCAAGGACCGGCTGCGCGCGTACCGCGACTCGAAGATTCTGCAGTTCGAGACGTACGGAGAGTTCCTCCCCACCGACGGCACCTACGTCACCGTCGAGCCGAGCGTGAAGGACAAGTACGGCATCCCGGTCGCCGCCATCACCATTCAGCGCCACCCTGTGGACTTGAAGATGACGCAGTACCTGGTCGAGCGCGGGGAAGAGGTGCTCCGGGCGCTGGAGCCCGAGGCGCTGGAGCGCGTCGGCGCCGCGGGCGAGACGACGATTTTGCAGCACGGCACCTGCCGGTTCGGCAACGACCCTGCGGCGTCGGTGCTCGACAAGAACTGCCGCGCGCACGAGGTGAAGAACCTCTACGTGGTGGACGGCAGCTTCATGCCCACCAGCGGCGGCGTGCCGACCACGCTCACCATCGCGGCGAATTCGTTTCGCGTGGCGAAGCCGCTCATCGCGCAGCTCCGGCGCGGCTGAATAGACAGCCATCATTTTTACCGTCAAAATGATGTCGGTGTATACACGGCGCCTGAGACCTCCCGACCGCTCTTTCTTTCTGTTCGGGCCGCGCGCCACCGGCAAGACGACCTGGCTGCGAGAGCACTTCGCTTCGGCGCGCTGGTACAACCTCTTGCTCGACGGCGAAATGATTCGCCTCACTCGAGATCCAGAGCTTTTCCTTCTCGAGGCCGCCGCTCTTCCTGCCGGGTCCTGGGTGGTGGTCGACGAGGTGCAGCGCGCTCCGGGCCTCCTCAATTCCGTGCATGAGTTGCTTTCCCGTCGCAACTTGGGGTTGCGTTTCGCGTTGACGGGCTCCAGTGCCCGCAAGCTCAAGCGCGGGCAGGCGAACCTGTTGGCAGGCCGCGCCGTCACACGCCGCTTCTTTCCGCTCGTGGCACAAGAGGTCGGCTTCGAGCTCGACGTGCTCGACGTGTTGCGCTTCGGGATGTTGCCCTCGGTTCGAAGCGAGCGCAGCCACCAGGGCCGCGTGGACCTGCTCGAGGCCTATGGTGAAGTCTATCTGGCGGAGGAGATTCGAGCCGAAGCCCTGGTCAAGAATCTCGCGGCATTTGCTCGCTTCCTCGAGGTGGCCGCGCTCATGAATGGTCAGGTCACCAGCATCTCGGCCATCGCGCGGGACGCGGGGATCGCCCGACCCACCGTCCAGGGCTACTTCGACGTCCTCGTCGATACTTTAATCGGCACGTGGGTTCCAGCCTTCCGTCCCCGCGCGCGCGTGAAGGAAGTCGCTCACTCCAAGTTCTACTTCTTCGACAGCGGCGTCGCGAGATCCCTGGCTCGCCGCCTCCGCGAGCCGCTCGAGAGCAGCGAGCGCGGGCCCCTGCTCGAGACGTATGTGCTCCACGAGCTGCGCGCGTACATCAACGACTCGGGCTGTGGTGGAGAGCTCTTCTACTGGCGGACGCCGAGCGGTACCGAGGTCGACTTCGTTTGGTCTCGTGGTAATCGCCGGGTCGCCATCGACGTCAAGGCCAGCGCTCGTTGGCGCTCGAACGAGGTCCGCGGTTTAAAAGAGCTCGCCCGCAACCTCTCGCAGACCCGCGCAATCGCCGTCTACTTGGGCGAGCACATCCTCAACGATGACGAAGTCGAGGTGCTGCCGTTGCGAACGTTCCTCGAGCGGTTGAGTGCGGGCAAGCTGCTGAGCTGAGCCGTCACTGAGCCGCGAAGCGCTTCGGCACTGCCTCAGCCTTGACGATATGGAAAGTTGTACCTAATTTATCCATATGTCCCGCACCAAGAAAGTTGCCACCAACATTCCGGTGGATCTCCTGGAGCAGGCCACCGACTTGACCGGCCTCAACCAGACTCAAGCCCTCATCGAAGGGCTGCGTCAGCTCATCGCGGAACGAAAGCGGCGACAGCTCCTGAGCATGAAAGGAAAGCTCCAAATCAGGTCGGACACCGCGCGAACCCGCCAGCGCCGACGGATTTAAGAGCATGCCGCGATCCAGCAGCGCGCCGGGAGTACTGGTCGACACCAGCGTCTTCATCGACTTCTTCAGAGGTCGTCCGGTCCCTCGATTCGAGGAGCTGCTCCTTGCCAACGCCATTCGCCTCTCGCGCTTCGTCAGGCTCGAGCTTCTTCAAGGGGTGCGCAAGGCTGAACGACGACAGCTCGACTTCGTCTTGGGGGGTATTCCCACGCTCGAGATGCAGCCGGGGCTCTTCAAAGTCGCTGAGTCCATGCTCGGCCAGCTCAGAGGCTCTGGGCTGACCATCGGGACCATCGACCTTTTGATTGGCGCCGAAGCAAGAACCTCCGGTTGCGTTCTCTACAGCCTCGATTCCGTGTTCCGGAAGTTTCACGCGCTCGGTTTGATCGAGGCCCTCGAGAGGTGAATCAAGGCGCGAAGCGCTTCGGCACCACCTCGACCTTGATCAGGTACCGCGCCTGCGCGTCGGACTCGAACTCGATGAGGTGGTCTCCCACGCCGACCAGGTCGGCCGAGCGCGAGACGATGCCCTTGCGCTCGAACTCCTGGCCCAGCGTCTTGCCGGTGATGCTCTCGCGCACGCGGGAGCGGCAGCGGTCTTCGAAGAAGCTGATCACCGTCTCTTCACCGGCGGCGGAGAGCTCCTCCAAGAAGAGCGACACGGTGACGGTCGACGGCTCGAACACCTGGATCGCCACGCGGCCGCTGCCGGGGAACCTGCCGTCGGTGTAGCTCTTGTCGCCGAGCAGGCAGCCGGCGATCTGATCGCACACCGGCCACTGCGCGTCGCACACTTCGAGCACGCGGCCGGAGATGAACTCCTCCCGTCTGCCACCGCAAGAAGCGGTGAGCAGCAGCGCGGCGAGCGCGAGCGGGATTCGGGTGCCCATCGGGTTATGATGAATGGGTTCGAGGAGGTTGCCCACCATGTTCCTTCGCCCGCTGATCGTTGCTCCCGTCGTCGTAGCGCTCTTGGCGTGTGAAGCCGAGCCGCTGCCGGAAAAGCCGCAGCTCATCGTCAATCGCGAGTCGATTGGGTTCGGCGCCGAGTTCGGCGACGCGACCTACGTCGGCACCAAGCCGCAAGAGTCGCTGCAGATCGAGAACGGCGGCCTGAACCTCTTGGTGCTGCAGCAGCCGCAGCTGGTGGGCGACGCCGCCTTCACGCTCGAAGGTCCCGAGACCTTGGAGATCAAAGGCAAGAAGAGCACCTTCCTGCGCATCGTCTTCGCGCCGACGCAGGCCAAGGACTACAAGGCCACGCTGGTCATCCTCTCGAACGCCGAGAACGCGCCGTTCAAGGAGATCCCCATCACCGGTCGAGGCATTCAGCCGCTCGGTGACGGCGGCGCCTGAGGCGAGCGCGCTCATCGCGTGAACCGGCACCCGGCCGCGAAGCCGCCACCGTCCGGCACCGGCGCCGGGCAGCTGCGCGCGCCGCCGTCGAGCGTGAATGACTTCGGGTAGTCGGTGTACGCGGTGCGCAGCGTGTACTGCAGCGGCTCGTAGCTGTCGCGGTCGACAGCGCCGACCTTCACGAAGAACCGCTGCCCGCGCACGAAGCGCGGCTCGAAGCAGAAACAGCCGGCAGGCTCGGCGGTGACGGTGACCGAGCCACCCGAGGTGTCGCGGGTCCACATCACCGAGCGGTCGCTCTGCGCGCTGCTCCACCACGGCGCGAGCGGATCCTTCGAGTAGGCGAGCGTCAGGCCGCGCGAGACGGAGACGCAGCCAGCGCCCGCGTCGGGCGAGTCGCCGTCGCAGAACTCCAAGTCGAGCGCGAGCTCGGCGGGGATGCCGCCGTCGGGCAGCTTCTGCAGCTCCCACTGCAAGGTCCAGGTCCTGTCCTCGGGCGGGGTGACGCTGCCGAAGGTGAACTCGAACCGGTCCTGGTCGGTGGGCACCGCGTCGTAGTCCTGCGGCCCCCGCACGCCCTGCCCTTGGTTCACGTTGTGGTCGAGCACGCGGCCATACCCATGCAGCAGCGTGCCGCTCACCGAGACGCCGCCCGACGGCGCCGGGAAGCTCGCCGAGTATGGAATCGCGTTGGAGTCGGTCTCGTTGGGCAGCGCCGCGCGCGCCGCTTCGTCCGAGTCGCTCAGCCAGCGCACCGTCAGGGTGTATTCGCGATCGTCCGCGTAGTTGTTG
Organism: uncultured Myxococcaceae bacterium; assembly: GCA_964511185.1. GTDB lineage: Bacteria > Myxococcota > Myxococcia > Myxococcales > Myxococcaceae > CAZEDU01. Next base: position 17,807 of record CAZEDU010000015.1, read on the forward strand.
CCGTCGTCTTGCACGGCGATGAAGAGCTGCACGTTCTCGTTCGCCGGCACCGGCACCACGCCTTCCAGGTTCCGCAGGTTCGAGAACGACGGGTGCTCGTTGCGCTCGGCGTAGAGGCACAGCGGCGGGTCGAACGCGTCGCACAGGCTCTCGACGAGCCCCTGCGCGATGGAGCTCCCCTCGTAGCCTTTCGGGCAGACGCCCGCGTCGGTCGATTTGCACGCGAGCCGCTGGTCGGCCAGCGTCGCGCCCTGCGTGACGGGCCGGAACACGCGCACCTGCCGGTCGGGAATCGGCGCCAGCGGCGGGAAGCGGCCGCCCCCCGCCCCCGGCGTGACGCGGTAGTGGAGCGCGGTGGGCGCCGACTGCGACGGCAGGTTGATCTGGAACCAGTCCGTGTCCGGCACGTAGCTCAAGCGGCCGGTGGCGCCCTGGGTGGTGCCCGGGCTGCCGAAGCTGAGGACGCGCGGGGTGGCGACGCTGTCGTTCGGCTCGGTGGCGTCGACGTCGTCGAACACCTGCACCGCGACCGTGTACTGGAGCCGCAGGTCCCCGGGCAGGCTGGTGCTGGTGTTCGGGCTCTTGTAGCCGAAGATCGCGACCGAGTACTTGCCCGCCGCGGTGGAGAGCCGCGCGGTCGCCAGGTCGACCTCGAGGAACTCGTTGGCCACGTTGCCTTCCGAGATGGGCTTCCCGGTCGGATCGAACAGCGTGTACGCGAGGCGGAACGGCGGCGGCGGCGAGAGCTTCGGGGCGGTCACGCGCAGGTGGACAATCTTCCGGCCGCCCGGCACGTCGAAGCTGAAGCGGTCCACGTCGTCGTCGGTGGCGAGGTAACCCGACTGCTGGCCCGAGAGCACCGCGCCTTGCGCCGCGAGCGGGATGGCCGTGGCGGTCGTGTCGTTCGGCTCGTTGGCGTCCGGGTTCTGCAGCACCTCGACCTTGACCTGGTACTGGCTCTTCACGTCGAAGGCGGTCTTCTCGTCGCTCACCAGGAGGAGCAGCCGCGCGCCAGACTGGGTGAAAGGCACCACCATGTCGACGGGCTTCGGCGCGCCCTGGCCGTGGCTGTCGATGCGGCGCGCGAGGCTGAGCTGGCCGTCCTCGCGCAAGAGGTTCAAGCTCAAGTTCACCGCGGTGTTCGGCGCGCCGTAGCCGCCGGTCACGCGCACCAGGCTGCGCGCGTCGAGGTTCGACGGCATGGCGGCGGAGTACCAGTCCTGATCTCCCGCGAAGCTCAAATACGCAGTGCGCGCCTCGCCCAGCGTCAGCGCGCACTGCGGATCATTGAGCGCCTCATCGCGGCTGTTGCAGAGGTCTGGCAGCTCGATCTGCTCGTCGCAGACCTCCCCTTCGGCGCACTTCGGCTCTTCCTTACAGCCCAACATGCAGCCCAACACCAAGAGCGCGAGCGCCGCGGCCTTCCCACCAAGACAATTCATGGTCCGCACCTATCCACCAGTTGTTGAGGCTCCAGCACGATTCGCCCGTCCACCGGCGACTTGATGCCCCCCACCGGGAACCTCACCGCCTGAGTCCTGAAGCTGCGCACGAGGGTCCGACCGTTCGGGTCATCGGCCGGCACCATCGCCACCGAGACGAAGAGGTCGTTGTAGCCAGCGCCGCGGCCGGTGCCGCCGTCGCGCGTGTCCGCCAGCGTGGGCGCGAGCGCGATGTTGGTGATCGACAGCTGGTAGCACTGGCGCCCGTCCCCATCGACCGGGCCGTCCGCCTCGAGCCGGTAGCGGTAGGCCGTGGTCGACAGCTTCTCGTTGTCCACCGCGAGCGGGTCTTGATGCATGCGCAGCTCCGCGCGGTTGTTCAAGCCGTCCCGGTCCGGATCCTCATCCAGGTCCTGGCTCGAGCCCTGGGTGGCGAGCTGCCACTCCACCCCGTCGGGGATGCCGTCGTGGTCGCTGTCCATCAGCGTGGCGTTGGTGCCGATGAGCTGCTCGTCGCAATCGAGCAGGCCATCGCAGTCGCTGTCGACGCCGCGGAGCGAAGGCGGGCAGCCCGGATCGAGCCCGCCGCCGTCGGGCAGCGCGATCTGCCGGGGGTTGAACGCGCCGCCGCGCCCCGCGAAGTAGACCTCCACCCCGTCGGAGAAGCCGTCGGAGTCGGTGTCCTTGGAGAGCGGGTCCAGGCCGTTCGCCAGCTCGTACTCGTCGGACAGCCGGTCGCCGTCGCTGTCCGCCTGCTCGAGCGGCGAGCCCGCCGGCGCCGAGAAGTTCGTCGCCACCACGTCCTTGAGCACGAACGCGCGGCGCACCTGGCCGAAGTCGAAGCTCAAGAAGTTGATCGGCTCGTTGTTGCGGAAGTCCCGGAAGTCGCCGCCGCCGAGCGCGGCCATGCGCTCGAGCCGCTCGGCGTCCTGGTTGACGAGCAGGAGCGGGCACGCGCCGGGAGGGATGGTGGGGAACGCGCAGGAGCTGCCGGTGGGGGGCGTGTAGCCCGTCAGGTCGCAGACCGACGAGAGCGGCTGGGTGGGGTTGAACACGTGCACCATGTTCACGCGCACGTCGTCGGCGAGGTCCTTGAGCTGGCGCACGCGCCGGACCGCGTCGCCGCAGAGCAGCTCGTCGTCCTGGTTGTTCGTCGGGTGGCCGTCGGACAGGAAGATGATGGAGTAGCGCGAGCGGGTCTGCGCGTCCTGCCCTTGCGCGTTCAGGCGCGAGTTGGCGATGTCGCGGTTGATCAGCGCGTAGATGTCGGAGAGCGGCTTGACGAAGTCGGTCGAGTCCCGGTTCGGGTCGTTCGAGGTGTTCACGAAGTTGAGCAGCCGCTCGATGAGGAGCAGCCGGTCTTGCTGCGTGAGCGAGATCAGCTGATCAAACGTCGCCGTGTTGTCCCGGGTGAGGAACGCCGTGGTGCTGCCGGCGAAGAGCATCACCGAGACGAACACGTTCGGGTCGCTCGGCAGCGCCTCGAACAGCTCGATGATCGCCTTGGCGCGGGTGCCGTCCGGGTCGGTGACGTTCATCGACTGCGAGGCGTCCATCGCGAGCAGAATCTTGATCGGCCGCACCACCTCGTTGGCGCCGAGCGTGCAGAACCTGCCTTCGATCGACACCGTCCTGTCGAGCGGGAGCGCGTCGAGGCGGCGCTGGTCGTAGAGGTACGTGTCGCTGCAGGCGAGGAGACAGCAGAGCACGGCCGTCCAGCGCGGCCCCCCCTTCACGGCGCCACTCCCACGCAGCGGGTCTGGTACGCGGTGGTGTCGACCAGCTGATCCGGCCGGCGGAAGTGGTCGTCGGTGAGCTCCAGCTCCGGGCCGAGCGGCTCCCGCACCGACGGCGGGTTGTACTGGGCCCACGCGCAGGCGGTGCGCCAGGTGCCGTAGTCGGTGGCGATGCCGCTCTCGGGCGCCTCGCCAAAGTAGAGCTTGAACAGGTTGTAGCCCCGCAGCTGCCCCGCGCGCGGCGGCGGCGTCACCAGGGTGACGTTCGAGACCGCGAAGTCGTAGCAGACGCGGCCGTCGGCCTGGACCTCGGCGGCCGTCTCGTACTGGTACCCGTACCGCTCGGCGAACGACCGGTCGCGCTGCGTGGGGTTCGAGTTCTGCCGAATCTCGAGCAGGTCCGACATGCCATCGCCGTCGGTGTCGAGCCCGCCGGCGGTCGGCGACAGCACGCCCAGCCCGTAGCGCGCCTCGATGCCGTCGGGGATGCCGTCGCCGTCGCTGTCCACCAGGCCGGTGCGCGTGCCCAAGTACTCCTCGGCGTACTGCGAGAGCCCGTCTCCGTCCGTGTCGCGGCAGCGGCAGCCCGGGGTGAGCGGCGACGCCGGGTCGCAGCCGCGCCCGTCCTTCTCGAACGGCTTGAAGCCCTGGTCGGCGCGCAGCACCTCGAACATGTCGTCGAAGCAGTCGCCGTCCGAGTCTTCGAAGAAGTTGTTCGTCTTCTCGGTGAACGGGTTGTCCAGCGAATCCGGCAGGCCGTCGCCGTCGCTGTCCACCTCGCGTCCCTCCAGGCCCGGCACGCTGCTCAGCGAGTGCACGAACAACGTCTTCATCACGTTGCGCGAGGCGAGCGAGGAGTAGTCGAGCGCGCCCAGGCCCAGGTTGTTGATCTGGCTGTCGGTGAACTCCTGGAACACCCCGTTGCCGCGCTCGGCCATGCCGCGCAGCGTGAAGGTGGCGATCGCCTTCGCCGCCTGGGGGTACAGCGCGGGCGGCGTGTTCGGGTACGTGCCGTAGAGGTCCTGGCAGATGGGGCCGCAGGCGCGCACCGCCGCCTCGTTGAACAACAGCACCGTGTGGAAGCGGATGTCGCCCACGTTGTACTGGGCCTTCAGCTCCATCATCTGATCGACGTAGCTGAAGATCTGGTAGTTCTGGTTCCGGTCGGTGCCCTTCACGAAGCCGGTGATTTCGTCCGGCGAGTCCGGGTCGATGATGTTGCAGAAGTCGCCCGAGCCCGACGAGTCGGCCCAGGTCAGCTCGGGGTTGTTCGCGTCCGCGTACTGGGTGAGGTTGTCGTTCGCCGAGCAGCGCGGGAACGGCGTGCCGTCGGATAAGAAGACCGTCACGTAGCGCGTGCGGGGCAGCTCCTCGGGGTTGGTCTGCGAGACCGCGGCGATGGCGGCGATGAGCGAGTAGGCGTAGGCGATGGCGCCCTGGTAGTCGGTCCCCTTGCCCAGCTGTGACTGCAGCCCGGCGATGTACGCGTTGAGCGAGCCGTCCGGCCGGGCGAACCGCTGGCCCGTCGCCGCCGGCGGCCAGACGTTCTTCACGTTGGTCTCGAACGGCACGATGGACAAGCGGACGTTGGGCGACTGCCCGAACTGCTGCACCAGCCGGCGCAGCGCGCGCACGCGGGCGGGCTCGGCGACGCCGGGCGGCACGATGGCCTGCACCGCGGTCTGCTCGCAGAACCCCGAGCCCTCCTGCGAGCCCGGCGGGTCGGAGACGCACATCGAGCCCGACTCGTCGATGATCAGCACCACCTTGACGGGGAACCCGTTGGCGTTGGGCGGCTGCGTGCACACCCGTCCGCGCAGCGTGAGCCGGTCATCGAGGTTGCTCGCCTCTTTCGCCTTCGGCTCGATCAGCGCGTCGGAGCAGCCGAAGAGGAGCAGCGCTGAGACAGCGAGTCGGCGGGCTCCTTGGGTAAGGAACCCGCCGCGTCGAACGGTTCGCATGGGCTTTTGCGTGAAGCCTACCGGCGCTTGCGCCGGAGCCCAAGGACCGCGAGGGCCAGGGCGATCAGCGGAACCCCGGCCGGGGCCGCCGCACAGCTGGTGGGTTTGGTGCCGTCATTCACCGACAGCTTGAGCTCGCTCGTCGACTCGCGCTTGTCGGGGTAGACGCGGTCGGGCAGCGCCAGGCGCGCGGCGACCTGCAGCACGTACTCGCCGTCGACGTCCGCGGTGAAGGTCGGCTCGTCGCCTTCCAGGTACGCGTACTGCCAGTGGCGGCTCATGGTGACCGCGCCGTTCGGCTTCTGGATGGCCGACTTGGAGCCCGCCGGGCGACGGCCGACCGTCCACGTGTACTCGATGGCCGCGCCGTTGCGGTTCGCGAAGAGCGGCAGGTAGACCTTCTCGCCCTTCTTGAGCGCCACGCTGCCGCCGCCGTGCACCTTGAACGGGCCGTTCGGGTCGAGGCAGTCGGTCGGGTTGTTCGGGTCGACCACCACGCAGTAGTGCGCGTCGCACGCGTCGCCCACGCCGTCGCCGTCGTCATCGAGCTGCCGCGGGTTCGCCACCGCGCGGCAGTTGTCCTTGTCGTTGGCCCAGCCGTCGTTGTCCAAGTCCTTGTCGCAGGCGTCGCCGATGCCGTCGCCGTCGGTGTCGAGCTGGTTCGAGTTGGCGACCAAGGGGCAGTTGTCGTACCCGTCGCCGATGTTGTCGCCGTCGGTGTCGATGTTGCAGCCGCTGGTGTCGGCGGGCGGCGTGTTGCCCGGGTTGGCGATGCGCGGGCAGGTGTCCTCACCGTCGGGGATGCCGTCGTTGTCGTCGTCCGGGTCGCAGGCGTCGCCCAAGCCGTCGCCGTCCAAGTCGACCTGGTTGTCCGGAATGTTCGGGCACTTGTCGACCGCGTTCGGTACGCCGTCGCCATCGCGGTCGTCGTCGCACGCGTCGCCGATGCCGTCGCCGTCGATGTCGAGCTGCTGCAGGTTCGAAGTGCCCGCGCAGTTGTCGCAGACGTCGCCCACGCCGTCGCCGTCACCGTCGGACTGGTCGCGGTTCTCGGCGAACGGGCAGTTGTCCCGGTCGTCGGCGCGGCCGTCCCCATCCGCGTCGTCGGTGTACGCGAGCGTACGGCCGTCGTCGGTGTACGCGACCCAGACCGAGCAGCCGCAGCCGCAGCCACAACCGCCGCCCTGCTCCTTCGGCCGGCCACAGTCGCTGCCGAGGCACTCCGGGTTCGTGCCGTTGTCCAGCTGGGCGAACGCCGGCGTGCTCCCCAGCATCGTCACAGCCAGCGCACTCAGCGCGAGGCCCTTCAGGTACGAATTCATGGCAGCTCCTTTCGACAGCGACCGCGGCCACAGACAAAGCAAACCGCGATCCGCGGCCCGCCGGGAGGCGATTGTCTTGTCTTTTGAGGCGTTGCAGAAGGCGCACATCGGAGCCATGCCCTGAGGCGGGGGCGCGCCCCCACACAGCCTTGTGGGGTCCGCTCCACAGCGAAGGGACTACTTGAGGGGAACGGTGCCGCTGACGCCGCCGTGCGCGGTGACCGGGCAGCCCAGGGCCTGCAGCACGCTGTTCCACACCTTGTTGTTGCGGTCGCCGTTGAGGCCGATTTTGTCGGCGGTGGGCGAGCGCCAGTGGAAGTCGCCGCGGATGAACTGCGAGCCGCCCACCAGCAGGTACGGCAGCTCGAAGCGGGCGTGGTAGTGCGAGTGGCCGAACTCGCTGGTGAAGACGCCCAGCGTGTTGTCGAGGACGGTGCCGCCCACGTCCTGGAACGTGCGCAGCTTGGCCATCAGGTAGTCGAACCACTTGAGGTGCCACCGGGTGATGGAGAGCATCTCGTTGAAGTACGTCGTCATGCTCTGGCCGCGCGTCAGGTGCGAAATCGACTCGTGGTAGGCGTACGGCACGCCGACGAAGCCCATGTTCTCTTCCGAGTTCGCCGCGGTGCCCATGAGGGACACCACGCGCGTGAGGTCGCACGCGAAGGCGAGCGCGGTGAGGTCGGCCATCCACTTCGCGCGCGTGTCGTTGTTCGCGTCGCCGCCGCTGCCGGGCGCGGACGGCTTGACGCAGGCGCTGCTGGTGGCGGGCGGGTTCGGCGCGGGCGTGCCGGGGTCGGGCGTCGAGACGGGCGGGAAGAGCGCGACCTCCAAGTCCCGCACCGCTGTCAGGTGCGCGTCGAGGCGGTGGCGGTCCTCGGTGCCCAGCTTCGCCTTCAGCCGGTCGGCGTCCTTCTTCACGTAGTCGACGATGAGCCTCTGCCGCTGCTGCTCGGGGTCGACCGCCGGCGGGGTCGGCGTGGCGGGCGGCGGGGTCGAGCCGCCACCGGTCGGCGGCGTGAAGTTCGCGAAGATGCGGTTGAAGATGGCCTGCGGCGAGAACTCGGGCGTGAGCAGGTTGCCCGAGTCGTCGGCGGTGATGCGCATGCGGCCCGCCGAGCCGCCGGTGCCGTCGCACAGCCCCAGAATCAGCTGCCGGTGCGGCGAGGAGCCCTGCAGCGTCTTCGCGGCGATGAAGTCGGGCGTCGGGCCGCCCAGCTTGGAGCCCGGCGAGGGGGTGCCCCGGCCCGAGAGCGACCAGCTCAGCGCCTCGGCGTGCGGCTCGCCGTTGATGGTGGTGCCGCCGATGGTGATGCCGGTCATCACGCGCGTGTAGGGCTTGATGGCGGCGGTGATGGGCGTCATCGCGTCGTTGAGCACCATGCCCGCGCCCACGCTCTTGGGCACCCAGCGGCACGCCTGGCCCGAGTAGCCCGCGGCGGGGATGCCGTTGCCCTGGAACATCAGGACGAAGCGCTTGGGCGCGCCGCCGGTCTGGCCGTACGCGTTGCCGGCCGAGTCGAACATCGCCTCGAGCGGGCACAGCCGGAGCACCACGCCCGCCCCGACGCCCCGCAACACCGCCCGCCGATGAAGTTTGAGCTTGCCCATGAAGAAGTCTCCGAAGCTTTAACGGCGGTACCGGAACGCATCGCTGGCCACGTAGCCGCGCACCAGCGCGAGGAACTCGTGGCCGTTCGATTTGAAGTGCCGCTCGACGAAGGACACCGTCGTGTCGTCGGTGCCCTCGAGCGGACGGCCGGACGCCCACTGCAGCCAGTTGCGCACCAGGCAGCGGCGCACCTCGGGGGCGGCGCGGAGCAGCGGCCCCAGCTCCGAGACGCCGCGGAAGTCGTACTGCACCTTCGTGGTGACCAACGTCCCGCGGTCGTCGACCGGCTTGCCGTGGTCGAGCGTGCGGTGCGCGCCGATCGAGTCGAAGCTCTCGAGGCCGAAGCCCACGCCGTCGAACAGCTTGTGGCAGCCCGCGCAGGCCGGGTCGCTGCTGTGCATCTCGGCGATCTCGCGCTCGGTCATCGGCCCCTGGTTCGGGTCGGGCGGCTTGGGCGTGGTGTCGATGCCTTCGGGCACCACCACTTCGGTGCAGAAGAGGCGGTTGCGCACCAAGAGCCCGCGCTGGGTGGGGCTCGAGTTCTCGGAGTGCGCGTTGGCCGCGAGCACGCCGGCGTGGCCGATGAGCCCGCGGCGGTGGGCGGGGAGCGCGACGGAGACGAACGACGAGGTGGGAGACGGCGGCGCGACGCCGTAGAGCGCGGCGAGGTTCCCGTCGACGTAGGTGCGGTCGGCGTCGAACAGCTCGAGGAAGTTGCGCTTGCCCCAGGCGAAGTCCTCGAGCACGCGCCGCGTCTCTTCCTTCATCGACGCGACCAAGGCGGGGTTGAAGGTGGGGTACAGCGTGGCGTTCTTGGAGACCCGGTCGAGCTTCTCGAGCTTGAGCCACTGCCGGTGGAACTCGCGGATGGCCGGCTTGGACTCGGGCAGCGCGAGGAGGCGGTCCGCCTCGGCGAGCACCTGGTCCGCCGTCTGCAGCTCGCCCGCCTTCGCCTTCAAGAGCGCCGTCGCGTCCGGCCCGCGGTTGACCAAGAGGAACGACAGCCGCGAGGCGATGGCGTAGTCGTCGAGCTTGGTCAGGTCCGCCCGCTCGCCCGCGCCGCCGGCTTCTTCGTAGCGGTAGAGGAACGAGGGCGACTGCACCAGCGCCTCGACCACCGTGCGCGCGCCGGCGGCGAAGCTGCCATCGCGCGTGGCGATCTGCGAGCCCAGGCCCACCAGCTCGCCGCGCTCGGTGCTGGTCAGCGGGCGGCGCAGGGCGCGCTCGCCGAAGCGCTCGACGAACGTCGTCATGCAGCCGGAGTCGTTCGCCCCGGTCGGCTGGCAGCCGTAGAGCTGCGAGGCGAGCGCGCTGCTCGAGGCCGACGGGAGCTGGCTGCTCAAGGCGAGCGCGACCTGGCGCAGCCGCTCGAGGGTGGTGAGGTCGACGGCCTGGGTGATGGCCTGGTTGTTGTAGTCGTTGGTGGTCGACTCGCGCGCGAGCAGGCCCTGGTAGTCGACGGGCGCGGCGACGAGCGCGTCCGGCACCAGCATGCGCAGGGTGTTCTCGAGCTGCTGGTTGGTGAGGCGGCGGAGCGGCGCGCTGCCGGGGTCGAGCGGGCCGAGCGGCTGATCATCGTCGACGGGGGAGATCTGCCCCGGCCCGTTGCTGGGCGTCGACCCAGGGCCGGCAACGTCCGCGGGGTCGATGGCCGACCCGGGGCCCTCGCGTCCGGCGAGGAAAGTCTGACTCAGCCCTTCACAACCGCACAACGCCAGGAGGAGCCCGATGGACGCGATTCGTGGCATTGCAGTTGGCCGGCCAATGGCCCGCCTCGAACAGAACGCGACGTTCTCGCGGACTTGGGCAGCTCGGGCGCGCGCGAGAGCGCCCGCGCGGCTGATCAATGGACTTCTCACGTACACTCCAGTGTTCGACGCTTCCCTCAGGTCCCCAGCACGAACTCTTCGGGCTTCACTTCGATGGTGCCCTTGGGCTCGCGGGTGGCGGGCGGGGTGAAGCGAATCTGCTCGATGCGCAGGGCGCCGATGCCGGTGCCGCGCGGGTCGTTGGGGCGGCCCACCTGCATGTACAGGTAGATGTCGTTGGTGCCCGCGCGGATGTCCTCGAAGGGCGGGTTGGGGCGCGCGCGGGTGGCCATCACCGTCACGTTGCGGACCTCGATGTGGTAGCAGGCGCGGCCGTCCTCGGTCGGTTCGGCGTCGGAGATGGCGTAGCCGTAGCCGCGCTCGTCGCGGAACGCCAGGTCGGCCGAGCGCGGGTCGGTGTGCGCGGCGACCTCTTCGATGTTGGCGACGCCGTCGCGGTCGGCGTCGGCCAGGTCCTCGGCGACTTGCGGGTTGGTGCCGACGAGCAGCTCGACCAGGTCGGGCGCGCCGTCGCCGTCGGTGTCGCCCACGCACCCGTCGGTGCCCAGCACCTTCTCCTCGCAGTCGTTGAGCCGGTCGCCGTCGCTGTCGAGGAACGGGTTGCAGCCGTTGATCACGTCGGGCACCAGCGGGTCGAGCCCCATGCGCCGCTCGACGCCGTCCATCAGCCCGTCCCCGTCGCTGTCCGCGACCAGTGGGTCGAGCCCGGCGGCCTCCTCGTCGACGTCCGACACGCCGTCGCCGTCGCTGTCGACGAACAGCTCCCCGGACCGCGCGACCGTGTTGCGGTTGAAGGCGATGAGCCGCTTGAGGACGAGCGCGCGCTGCAAGGAGGCGTAGTTCAGGTTGTTGAGCGCCACCTTCACGTTGGTCGGGTCGGTCTGCACCGCCTCGGTGCCGCCCTGGCGCGCGATGGTGGACGCTTGCAGCGCCGCGGTCGCGTCGCTCGTCTGGCGCACGTAGACCGGCTGCACCACCACCTCGCCCGCGCCGAACTGCTCGGCGAGCGCCTTGAGCTCGAAGGTGACCTGGGTGAGCTCGCACGCGCTGCACGCCGCCTCGTCGGGCATGAAGGCGTTGCACTTGGCGTCGATGCCCGCGTTGTAGGCCGGGTTGGCGCACGCGGTGTCGCGGGAGGTCATCACCAGCACCACCAGGTAGCGGGTGCGCGCGAGCGTGCCCTTGCAGCTGGTCTGCATGTCGCCCGACAGGATGCTCTTGGCGAGCTTGAGCGGCGCGCGCAGCGAGATGGGGCCGGTCTCCTGGTACGCGGCGTACTTGGCGACGGCGGGCTGCAGCGCGGCCGAGTCGACGAAGCCGCCCTGCAGGCCGGTGGCGACCGAGTGGAACGCGAGGAGCGAGAACTTGATGTACGGCACCGAGAAGCGCACGCCGAGCGACTGGAGCGCTTCGGTGAGCTGCCCGACGACGTCGCGGTCGACGCCGTCGCCGCCCTGCAGCGCGAAGAGGACCTTCACCGGGAACGCCTCGCCGCCGGCGAGCGGAACGCAGGCGGTGCCGGAGAAGGCCGCGCGGTCTGGACCGGTGGGGCCGTCGCCCGTGGTGGCGTAGAGGCCCGCGTCCGTGCAGCCAAGCACCGAGAGCGCGAGCGCGGGGAGGAAGGAGAGGCGCATGGAGGCGAAGCGAATCGTCGGGTCGATGCGCGGTGCCGGTCAACCTCTCGAACGCCCACATGGACGCCGGCGGCGGCGCCTCCCTTAGCCCACCGGGCCCACCACGCTCTTCAAGACCGCCTTCGCCACCTCGCTCCCGCCCGCGTCGGTCAGGGAGATGGCCACGTCGTACTCCGCCTTGTCGGCGCTCGGCGGAATGGGCGCGGTGGCGGTCGCGGTGATCTTCCCGCGCGCCTTCTTCAGGTAGTCGATGGACAGTCCCTTGACGATGAAGCGCGAGCCCTTCGGCATGCCCGCGATGAGCGCCAGGTTCCCCGCCAGCTCGGCGACGTTGGCCAGGGCGATCGCGTGCACCGACTGCAGGTGATTGCGCAGCCGCCGCCGGTCGCGGATCGACACCCGCGCGCGGCCGGGCGCCATCTCTTCGACGAGCGGCGAGACGCTGCCGGTGTACGGCACGAACGCGCTCACCATTCGGCTGTAGAGCGCCTTTCCGCCCGGCACGGGCGACAGCTTGTCCCACGCCGTCTTGAAGGCGCTGACGTCGGAGAGGTTGGGAAGTGCCATGAACGGCAGCTTAGGCCTTGCCCGCCTTCGCTGCTTTGTTGCGCGCCTTGAGCGCCGCGCTGAGCGTGCGCGCGTACTGGTTGTAGCGGTACAGGTTGTACGTGCGCATCAGGCTGATCAGCTTGCCGGCGTACCCGGGGTCGGTCGCGTAGACGCCCTGCAGCGCCCGCGCGAAGTCGTCCGGGCGGTTCTTCTGCCGCATCGCGCGCGCGTAGTACTTCGGGGTGAACGCGAGCAGCTTGGCGTGGTCGTCGATCGACCCCTGCACGTTCTTGTACACGCGGAAGCCGTCGCGGATGCGCGTCCACCCGCCGTAGTACTCGCTGGTCGACAGGCGGACCGTACCGGCCGGGCCGCGCCCCTTGATGCCGAAGTAGTTGTTGTACTTGCTCGCCAGGGTGCTCTTGCCCCAGCCGCTCTCGAGGATGGCCTGCGCGATGGTGATCGACGCCGGCACGCCGAACCGCGCCTGCGACAGCGCGGCGGCGCGGGCGATCTTGTTGATGAAGGACTTGTTGGACTTGGGCAAAGGCACGCCCCGAACGGCCCAGACGCCAGGGGCGAGTCGGTAAGCGGTGCGCACTTTCACGGCCATGGAAGCAATCTCCAAAAAGTTGAGGGCTCTCGAAGAATTCTCGGTGCCAGGTGGCACAGAGTTGTCCCTCCCAGGCAACAATCGGCCGGCGCGGCGCGACAACTTGGATTGAAGACGCAAGGAGTTCATCGCCCCGTGGGCCCGCGCGCCGTCCTGATCACGTTCTTTCCCAAGCAGCTCGGTGCGTCCTATGGGGGCAAGCTCGCCGACCGCATCCGCAAGGCGAAGGCCTCGGTGGGTAAGCCGGTCGGCGCCCGGGTGAAGGTGCTCGTCGATAAGACCGGCGGCGCCATTCACGGCGGGCCCAACCGCATCTTGGGGCTGCAAGCCAATCAGCTGCGCATCAACCAGCGCGTGCGGCCCGGCTTGCTCGAGCTTCAGCTCGGCGGCCGCTCCCACCAGCCGACGCCGCCGCGCGAGCTGAGCCCGTCGGAGTTCGGCGACTTCTTGAAGCGGTATCTGAAAGACCTCGGCTACCAGGTGACGGTTCAGCGCGTGCCGCAGCCGGCTGTCCGCTCGGGCATCGATTCGCAGCCGGTGGTGCTGACTTTCAAGAAAGTGCGCTGATGAAGGACGGGGACAGTCCCCGTTGGGGACAGTCCCCTCACATTTGACCGAATACTGAACTCATGTTCAGCTTACCTCTGTCCAACTTTTGCGTGGAGGGATGAAGCGTGAACACCGAGGCGCGTGAGCAAGACCGAGGCATCGAAGCGCTGCACGCCGATCTCCGGCGCCTGCTGAAGGCTGCGGGCATCGAGGTGGAGGAGCGGGTGGCGATGGGACCGCAGCGGACACGCGGCGAGGTGGGCGCGTACGTCTCGCGCAGCCGCGGCGGGCCGGTGCACCTGGTCTACCGGCCCGACCACTCGCGGATCATCGACTCGCACGCGCACGAGGTCGTCTCGATGGCGCACAGCTATGGCCACCACAACCTCGACGTGAATGGCCTGCGTCCCGACGAGTACGAGTATGCGCTGCAGCAGCTCTTCGCCGGGGAGGTGCTGACCGAGTTCCAGGTGGAGCTGATCATCGACATCGACCAACGGGCGTGGCGGCTCGCCGACGAGCTCTTGCGCGGCTTGGCGTTCAAGGACTGGTCTGTGTTCCACGCGCTCCGCCGCGATGGGCTCGAGCGGCTGCGCCAGCGCTTCCAGGAGAACCTGGCGCTTTGATTCAGAGCGACATCACGTAGGCGATGAGGTCGTTGCGCTCCTGCGGCGTCAGCGCCGCGGCGCCGCCGTGCTGCGCGCCATACCGCTCGAGCACGTCGCGCAGCGGGAAGCGCTGACCCACCTTGAGCCGCTCTTCGGCGACCTCCAGGCCCGCCGCGCCCGAGGTGAGCATGGGGAAGACGTCCCACGCGCCGTTGAGCGAGGGCGGCGCGAAGCCGTGGAACTGTAAGTCCTGCATCTCCACGCGCAGCGGCAGCCCGCGCGGCGTGCCCACGTCGAGGTACCTGCCGCGCGTGGCGGGGTCTTGATCCGTCGTGAAGTGCGGCGCGGGGTGGCAGGCGGTGCAGCCCGCCTTCCCCTCGAACAGCTTGAGCCCGTCGCGCGGGCGGCCGACGGCGCCGTCGGGCAGCTGCAGCCTCTCGACCGGCGCGCCGTCGGGCCCCACGAACGGGTTGGGCAAGAGCGTCACGGTCGCGCTGAACGCGGCGAGCGCCTCGACCTCGGCCGGCGAAGGGTCCACGTTGTGGAAGCGGTTGCGGCCGCCGACCACCGCCGCCGTCTCGGCCAGGCTGCGCGTGGAGGCGGGCGTGAAGTACGGCGGCGTCTCGCGGCTGCCGCGCACGGTGTTCGAGCGGTAGATGCGCAGCGGCGTCGTCTTCTCGAAGAACACCCCTTCGGTGTGGCCTTCCAGGTGGCACGAGTCGCAGCTCATGCCGGTGCGCCCCAGGTCGGCGAAGTAGAGCACCTGCCCCATCCGCCTCACCCGCTGCTCGAGCGTCGACGTCACGCGCAGGTCGCGCCGCCAGAACGCCTTGCCCTCCTTCGCGCGCGCCACGTCGAGCTCGGCGACCACGCCGGTGAAGCGGTTGAGCACGTACAGCGCGCGGCCGTCGGGCGAGAGCGCGAGCGCCTTGGGCCCCGAGTGCAGCTCGACGCCCGCCCTCCCCTGCACCCCGTAGTCGGCCTTCGGGCGCGCGGTCGGGAAGTCGGCCGGCGGCGCCAGCGGCACGGTCTGCACCACCGCGCGGCGCGCGCGCGCGTCGCTCTGCGCGAGCGCCTTCGCGTCGAGCACGCGCAGCACGCCCAGCGCCATGTCGGTCGCGAACAACAGCCCGCGCGCGTCGTCCAGCCACAGCGCCTCGCTCACGCCCGCGCCGAACCCCAGGTGCCGCTCGAAGCGCAGCGGCGACGGGCTCAGCACCGCCACGCCGCCGTTGTGGCTGACCTCCATCTTTTCGGGGTTGGGGCCGATGTTCGGGCCGATGCTCGACAGGAAGACCTTCTTCAGCTTGGGCGACGCGACGAGCGCGCGCGGGGCCTTGCCGCCCATCACGTACTCTGCGAACCGCTCGGTGGTGCCGCCGAGGATGGGGATGCCTGGCTCGGGCGCGGCGCGCGCGACCGGCGCGCCATCCCGCGTGGCGAGCGCCTCGACCTCGCCGGTCTGCAACGAGCCGACGAGCAACGTCTCGCCCCACAAGGCCATCGGCTTCGGGTTGGGCTGCACGGGCGTGCGCCACAGCTCGCGGCCGTCGTCGAGCGACAGCGCGACCACCGAGTCCTGCTTGTGCTCGGCCAGGTAGACGACGCCGCGCGCCGGGTCGACCAGCAGACCGGCGACGTGCGAGGGCGCGTAGAGCTCGCGCGGCGGCGCGGTGGGGCGCTCGGCGGAGTAGAGCCGCAGCTGCGGGCTGAACTGGTGGGCCACCGCCACCCACTCGGCGCCGCGCGCGTCCCGATGGACCGCGAGCGCGCTCGGACCATCGGCGGTCGGCAGCCGCCCCACGCCGCCGCTCCGCGGGTCGAGCACGAACAAGGTGTCGGTCGTCGTCGAGACGAGGAACAGCGGCCCCGCGCGCGTGGCGACCATCTCGGTCAGGTCCACGAAGGCGGCGTCGTTCACCCAGGTGAGCGGGACCGGCGCCTGCGCGCTCCCCCCCAACGACGCGCGCACCACCACCTCGGCCTGGTCGGGCGGCAGCGGCAGCGACTCGGGCAGGCGCGCATACGCGTGCCCTTCGTCGAGCACGAAGAGCGGCACCTCTAGGTCCCAAGGCGCGCCGAGCTGCAGAGTGAGCCCGGGCGCGAAGTTCTTTCCGTACACCGCGAGCGCCTGTGCGGTCTGGTTGCTCAAGGTGCGCGGGCCGATGGCCTGGAGCTCTGGCGCGCGGACGACCGGCGCGGGCGCCGCGGACCGCTGGGGCCGCAAGAGCCACCAACCCGCGAGCATCACGAGGAGAAAGGCGAGGAGGGCGACAAGTCCGCGGGCGCGCACGATTGGCCCTGGAGCGTTCCTCAAAAAGCGCGGCGCGTCGATGGGGTGTGCGCCCCCCAAAGCGAGGCGGCCAGGCCACACCGGCCTGCCTCACCGCAGGGCAAAAACCATTGTGTTTCGGCGACTTCGAGGGGGATGTGCGCCTTGACGGGTCGGTACGCCGTTCGCTTTCATTTTTCCGGTCATGTCGCGCTCCCGTTGGATTCTTGGCGCCGTTGCCGTACTCGCCACGTTGGCGCTCGCGCCGGCGGCGGAGGCGAAGCCGAGGAAGAAGCCCGCCGCGGCGAAGAAGGCGAGCAAGAAGCCGCCCGCGGTGAAGCTGAGGGCCGAGCCGGTCGCCGAGAGCGCGCCGGCGAGCACCGGCGCCGCGCCCACCCGCGGCCCCACGCGCATCGACTTCGATGATCGACTCATCCAAGGCCAGACCAACAAGTCCGGCGCCGTTTACCTGTACGACCGCAAGGAGCTGAAGCAGCGCTCGATGATCCAGACGCGGGAGAGCTTCCGCGACGAGATCGTCGAGAACTTCTTCGACTCTTGAAGCAAGAAGGAGCGCACCTTGAGCGCACAACCGGCGGTCCTGCAGGTCGTCATTCTGCGCGATGGGTTGCTCGTGGGCACGCAGGTCTTCGTGCCGGGCTCCTTCGCCATCGGCTCCTCGCCGCAGGCCGACCTGCACCTCGACGACGCGACCGTCGCCGCGCGCCAGGCGATGCTCTACTTCCAGAACGGCCGCACCGCGATTCAAGACGCGGGCGCGGGCAGCGGCGTCTACGTCAACGGCCACCGCGTGAAGGCGTGCGAGGTGCGCGCGGTCGACGAGCTCGCGGTCGGCCCCTTCACCCTCAAGCTGCGCGTGCTCACCCAGCGCCCCGACGCCAACGCGGTGCCGCCCGAAGTGGCCGCGCTCCTCGACGGCAACGCGGGCGAGCCCTCGACGCGGCCTGCCCGCCCGCCGCCCCTCCCGCCCCCGTCGCAGGCGGTGACCCAGCCGGCCTCGCCCAACCCGCCGCCGCGCTCGGTCGCGCCGGCGGTTCCCAACTCGACGGTGCTCTCGGCGCGCCGCCTCGCCGCCGCGCCCGTGGCCCAGGCCACGCCCACGCCCATGGCGCCGCCGCCCCAGCGGCCCGCCCCGCACCTGCGCGCGGTGACGCCGCTGCCCTTCGAAGAGATCGTCTCCACCGAGAGCACGATGACCGAAGAGCAGGTCACGCTGCCCATCGCGGCCGCGGCGGCCAGGCCGCCCCAGCGCCCCGCCGAGGCGACCACGCGCCGGCAGCCCGTGGTGCCGTCCTTCGAAGCGCGCAAGGGCCGGCCCCGGCTCTTCCTCGAGCTGTACTGGGGCGCCGACCGCCGTGAGGCGCGCTCGTTCGGGCGCATCCAACCGAAGAAGCCGGTGCGCGCGGCCGCCGACGAGAGCGCGGCGTTCCCGCTCTGGGGCTTCGCGCTGCCCGACGAAGGCTGGGTGCTCGCCGAGGAGGCCGAGGCGCAGAACACCTACCGGCTCTACCTGCCGCCGTCGGCGAAGGCCGAGCGCTGGACCGGCCGAGGCTTCGCGCCCTTGTCGGAGGGCGAGCTCAAGTCGGACGGCCAGCGCCGCTACCTGCTGCTCGAGAACGGCCGCGGCGTGCGCCTTTTGCACGGCCAGATGTCCTTGGTGGCGTACGTGCAGCCGCCGCAGAAGCGGCCCTTCGCCAACCCGTTCGCGCGCGTGAGCTGGCTCACCGTCGCGCTGCTCGCGCTGTTCGGCACCGGCTTCGGCTACTTCCTGGTGAAGGGCCCCAAGCCGCACCAGAAGGCCGACTTCATCCCCAAGGACGTGGCGCCCGTCGCGGTGCGGCTGCTCGCGCCAGAGCCCAAGAAGAAAGAGGAAGCGAAGAAGATCGCCAAGGCGCTCAAGGAACGCGCCGAGGCGCTCGAGACGCCGGCGACGAAGCAAGCGAAGAAGGCGCTGAAGAGCGCGCCGCCCGCGGTGGCGCAGAACAAGGCGCTCAAGGCGATTCAGAAGCTCTCCGCCGGCCCCGCCGTGTCGTCGCTTTTCTCGACCGACAAGCTGGGCGGCGGCCCGGGCGTGAAGGGCGCCAAGGAGTACAAGCTGTCGGGCCTCATCGGCACGGGCTCGGCGGCGATGGGCCCGGGCACCGGCACCTTCGGCCTGGGCGGCGGCGGCAAGGGCGGCTTCGGCACCAAGGGCGCCGAGCAGTTCCGGGGCTTCGGCGGCGCGAGCATCGGCGCGCTCGGGGCGGGCGGCGTGGGCAAGGGCAAGGTCGGCGGCACGGTGGCGAAGGCGACGGCGCGCAGCGTGGGCGTGCAGGGCACCATCGACCGCGAGGCGGTGGCCAAGACGGTCAACGCGCACCTCAACGAGATTCACGCCTGCTACGAGCGCGCGCTGCTCAAGGAACCCGGTCTGGCTGGAAAAGTGGTGCTCGAGTGGACCATCTCGACCGGCGGAAAGGTGGTCGCGGCGAAAACGAAGACGTCGACCTTGCGCAACGCCGCGGTTGAGGGTTGCATTCTGCAAAAGCTGAAGACGTGGAGCTTCCCACCGGCGAAGGGCGGCGTGGTCATCGTGACCTATCCCTTCATGTTCAACTCGGTAGGCTACTAGGCGTTTTCGAAAGACACTCCGTGCGAACCACTTGGCTGGCCTCGATGCTGGTCGCGCTGTTGCCTGTCGTGGCGGCGGCGCAGACCGAGGAGCTGGAGAACCCGGGCACCGTCACCGCCGTGCAGGAACGCTTGTTCCGCATGAACCACGAGCTGACGCTCGGCCTGGGGGCGTTGCCGCTCGACGCGTTCTACAAAGGGTTCTACGCGCAGGTCGCGTACACCTACCACTTCACCGACACCTTCGCGTGGCAGGTGGGGCGCGGCGCGTACAGCTACAACCTGAACACCGGCCTGAGGGACCAGCTGGAGCGCGACTTCGGCGTGCTGCCCACCGAGTTCGACGAGGTGCAGTACATGGTCGGCTCCGACGTGGTGTGGAGCCCGTTCTACGGAAAGGCCGCGGTGCTCAACAACACCGTGCTGCACTTCGAGGGCTACCTCATCGGCGGCGCGACGGTGTTCAAGTTCAACAGCGGCTTCAAGCCGGCGGCGAACTTCGGGCTGGGCGCGCGGCTGTTCCAGAACAAGTGGGTCTCGTACCGGCTCGACATCACCGACAACGTGGTGATTCAGGCCCGGCCTTTCAACGTGCTGATGGTGCAGCTGTTGGCGGCGCTCAACTTCGGTGCGACCGAGTAGCAAGAACGTGATCCGCTACATCGCCATCGCCCTGTGCGTCGCCTCGACCGCCGCCGCTCAAGACGGCGGCACCGCCGCGCCCGCCCCCACCCCGCCCGCGCCGAAGGTCGAGTCGAAGGTCTTCGACGAGGCGCTGCAGGCCTACTTCGCGGGCAAGCCGAAAGAGGCGGCGCCCAAGCTGTACGCGTACGTCGAGTCGACGCCGTCGACCGACGAGAACCACCCGTGGGCGCAGTACTTCCTCGCGCGCGCGCTCATCGACCTGAAGCTGCGCCACGCCGGCGCCTACTACCTGGCGCGCATCGCGCGCGAGCGGGCGAACCCGCAGGTGCTGCCCAAGGCGCTCGAGGCGCTGCGCGGGCTGACCGAGCTGCCGCACGACGAGAAGATGATCGACGAGGAGATCTTCGGCGCGCTCGACCTGGGCTTTCTGCCCGAGGAGATCTCCGGCTTCGCGCACTACCAGCAAGGCCTCACCGACCTGAAGGTCGGCAACGAGCGCTGGGCGTCGAGCCACTTCCTGAAGCTGGACCCCGAGTCCGCCGAAGCGTCGCGCGCCCGCTACGCGATGCTGGTGATGAAGCTCAAGACCGCGCGCCGGGACATCTCGAAGCAGATGGTGAACGAGTTCCTCGAGCTGGCCAAGGACGAGAAGCTGTCGCTCGAGGCGCGCAACGAGTCGATGCTCGCGGTGGCCCGGCTCAAGTACGAGCAGAAGGACTTCGAAGGCGCGCTCCAGGCGTACTCCCAGGTCAAGCTCAAGCCGCTCGACCCCGGCCGCGCCACGCTCTACTTGGAAGAGGCGTGGACGCGCTACCAGCTCGGCCAGCTGCACAAGGCGATGGGCCTGCTCACCACGCTCGACGCGCCGCAGTTCCGCGACGAGTTCCTGCCCGACAAGTACCTGCTCCGCGCGTTCATCTACAAAGACCTCTGCCACTACCTGCCCGCCAAGCGCTCCGCGAAGGAGCTCACCCGCCGCTTCGCCGACTCGCTCGAGGCGCTCGCCGAGCGCGAGGACTTAAGGCAGGACCTGCGGCTCCGCCGCGCGGCCACCTCCACCGGCCCCACCGCGCGCGCGCAGGCGTTCCTGCTCTCGCTGCAGCACGAAGGCGAGACGCTCGGGCGCTACGCGGGCAGCTTCGGCGACCGGCTCTTCTCGCACCTCACCAAGCTCTACGACCTGTCGCACGCCGAGGCGGTGCGGGTGTTCGAGGCGCGGCTCTCCGAGTCGATTCGCGCCGAGGCCGACAAGCTGGTGCGCGCGGCCGAGCAGGTGCGGCTGATGGAGTACGAGGTCGGCCTCAAGCTGTACGAGCGGATCAAGAGAGGCTCGAAGCTGCAGGCGCAGGTGGTGGAGGAGCCGCTGACCGCCTCGCAGGTCGGCTTCAAGTTCGACGGCGAGTACTGGAACGACGAGCTGCGCGACTACCGCTTCTCGCTCAAGTCCCGCTGCATCGAGGAGACCGCTCCATGAACGCGCTCCTCGCCTTCGGGCTCGCCGCCCAGCTCGCGGTCGCTCAGCTCCCGGGCTTCTTGAAGTCGGACAAGAAGCTCGAGAACCCGATGGTCAGCAAGCAGAAGGAGAAGGAGGAGCTGATCATCAAGCTCAGGCGCGACATCTTCAAGGTCGACCGGTCGATCGGCGAGACCGAGCGGCTGATCGCCAAGAGCCGCAACGCGCCGTACCTGCCGGATCTGCAGTTCCGCCTCGCCGAGCTGTACGTGGAGAAGAGCCGGTACGTCTACTTCCTACAGAGCGAGACGCGCGCCGAAGGCCAGAAGGGGCCGATCGTCTCGCCCGAGACGAAGCTGCTCAAGCAGAAGGCGGTGCAGATCTACCACCGCATCCTGCGCGAGTTCCCCGACTTCAAGGACGCCGACAAGGTCACCTTCTACCTGGCGCACGAGCAGCGCGAGCTCGGGCAGTTCGACGAGATGCTCAAGACGCTCGCCGAGCTGTCGCGCAAGTACACCTCGAGCCCGCTCCGGCTCGACGCCGAGCAGATTTTGGGGGACTACCACTTCGACAAGGCCGACCTGGCGCAGGCCGAGCGCCACTACAAGACCATCCTCGACGCGCCCGCCTCACCGGTGCACGACCTGGCCCGCTACAAGATGGGCTGGATTCGCATCAACCAGGCCAACCACTCCGACGCGGTGGGCTTCTTCGAGGCGGCCGCCGCGAGCGCGCCGCTGCCCGGCATCGACCCGAAGAAGGCGCTCAACATCAAGCGCGAGGCGCTGCTCGACCTGGTCTACAGCTACACCGAGTCGCGGCCCGCGAAGGGCGCGCTGCAGTACTTCGAGAAGCTCTCCGAGTCGCGCGCCACCTACGCGCTGGTGCTCGACAAGCTGTCCAACCGCTACTTCATCAAGCAGCAGTTCGAGTACGCGATCCCCGCGCTGCGCCGCTTGATGGAGATCCAGCCGGACCCCGAGCTCGACTTCGAGCGGGCGGGCAAGCTGTACGACTCGCTGAAGGCCTCCAAGGGCAAGGTCCCGCCGCATCCCGAGGACATCGCGGTGCTGGTGCGCTCGGCGGTGACGGTGAAGACCGACCCCATCCTCGACGAGGCCGAGCGCAAGAAGCGGCTCGCCGAGGCCGAGGAGATGGCGCGCGACCTGGCGACGCAGATGCACCTGGCGGCCCAGAAGAAGGACGACAAGCGCCTCTACCGCGAGTCGGCCGAGGGCTACCGCGCGTACCTGGCGCTCTTCCGCCCGAAGGAGCACGCGCCCACCCTCATGCGCAACCGCGCCGACGCGCTCTACGCGGCCGGCGACTTCCCCGAGGCGGCGCGGCAGTTCGAGGAGCTCGCCGTCTACCTGAAATCGGGCAAGACGAAGGACGCCAAGGGCCACGCGGCGGCGCTCTACGGCGCCCTGCTCGCCCACTACTCGTCTTTGAAGCGCGGCGAGGTGGAGCGGCTGACCGCCTTCGAGGTCGCCGACGCGCGCCAGGCGATGAAGCTGCTCGGCGCGGCGTACCTGAGCCAGTACCCCAAGAGCGAGCACGCCATCGAGGTGAAGTTCAACATCGCGCGCGCCTACTACGAAGACGGCGAGTTCAAGAAGAGCGCCGAGCTGTTCCAGGCGTTCGCCATCACGCACCCGGAGAACAAGGACGCGGTGGTGGCCGGGAACCTGGCGCTCGACTCGCTCCGGCAGCTCAACGACTTCAAGGGCATCGAGCAGATCGGGAAGGTCTTCCTGGCCTCGCGCCTGCCCGCGGCGTTCCAGGCGGACGTGCGGCGCATCCTCACCGAGAGCAAGAGCGAGGCGCTCGGCGAGCTGGCGCTGAAGAGCTCGGAGGAGACCGGCGACGTGGTCGAGGGGCTCATCAAGGTCGCCGACGAGAACAAGGGCACCGAGATCGGCGAGAAGGCGCTGTACGGCGCGTTCGCCGCGGCGCGCGAGAAGCGAGAGCTGCGGAAGGAGCGCGAGCTGGGCGCGCGGTTCGTCAGCGAATACCCGAGGTCGACGTTCCTCTCCGACGTGATGCTGACGCTCGCGCGCCACGCGGCCGAGGTGGGCCGCTACGGCGAGGCCGCGGGCTGGTTCGAGCAGGTCGGCCAGAAGTTCGGCTCTGACTCCATTGGGGTCGACGGCTACCTGGCGGCGGCGCGGCTGCGGCTGGCGATGGGCGACGCGCGCGAGGCGATTCGCAGCCTCGAAGCCACCACCGACGCGGCCGGCGCCAAGCGCTCCGAGGTGCTCGCGCTCATCGCGCAGGCGCGGCTCAAGCAGCGCGAGTTCCAGAAGGCGAAGAGCACCGCCGAGCAGGCGCTCAGGCTGGACAAGCTGAACAGCGCGGCGGCCGCGGTGCTCGCGGAGGTGGCGGCGAGCTCGAACGACAAGCCGGCCCAGCTCGTCGCGGTGCTGACGCCGATCGCCAACAGCCCGAGCGGGCAGAACGAGGACACCGCCAAGGCGCTCTGGTTCCTGGGCGACATGCTCTACAAGTCGTTCCGCGCCATCCCCAACGACAAGCTCGAGGACAAGGTCGCGGCGCTGCAGGAGCTCGAGGCGGTGTTCGGGCAGGCCTCGCAGATGGGCTCGGCCGACTGGGCGGTCGCCTCGCTCTGGCGCGTGGCGCTCGCGTACCAGCACCTGGCCGACGCGCTCGAAGGCACGCCGGTGCCGCCGGGCCTGTCCGCGTCCGAGGTCGTGCAGTTCCGGAACGCGGTCAAGGGGCAGGTCGGGCCCTTGAAGGAGCGCTCCGAAGAGGTGTTCAAGGCCTGCCTGTCGCGGGCGGATCAGTTCGACGTGTTCAACGCGGCGGTGGTCGGCTGCCGCACCAAGTCCGAGACCGCGAAGCTGCCGGTGCCCGCGCCCGGCGACGCCAGGCCGCTGGGCGGCGCGTTCGAGGAGCTGCAGCGGCGCGCCGAGGCGTCGGCCGACGCGGCGGCGCTCGAGGCGTTGGGCCTGGGCTACCTGAGCGCCGGTCAGGCCGCGCTCGCGCAGCTCGCGCTCTCGCGCGCCACCGAGCTGGAGGACAACCGCGCCTCGGCGCACTCCGCGCTCGGCTACGCGCTGCTGCTGCAAGGAGAGGCGAGCCAGGCCCGCGCGGAGTACGGGCGCGCGCTCGACGCCGACCCGACGTTCGACAAGGCGCGCGCGAACCTCGCGGCGCTGCGCTGCCGCTTCGGCGACGTGGAGGGCGCCAAGCGCGAAGTGTCGGTGCTCAAGGACCTGAGCGCCCTGAGCGGCCCCGACGTCGACCCGGAGTGGAAGCAGTGCCGCTGATCAACCGAAAAAGGGGACTGTCCCCAAAGGGGACTGTCCCCGGCTTAACCATGGGTCTGATGCTCGGCCTCGCGTGCGGCCAGGGGCCGGCGCACACGCTCGAAGGCAGCCTCTCCACGGTGATGGACCTTCGCTACGACACCGCGCAGGTCGTGTCCGCCGACGACGAGGTCGCCGTGCGCTTCGTGCGCGCGCAAGGCGACGGCGAGAACACCGTGCTCAAGGTGGCGGCCCGGGTCGAGCCAGGAGAGCTCCAGGCGGGCCAGGTGCTCGACCTGACCGCCCTGACGCCGGACGGAGGCCAGCGCGGCGCCGTCTCGCGCAACGTGCTCGACGAGCCGCAGCGGCTCTTCCCTCCCCTCGTGCGCGGGCAGCTGCGCCTCGACGCGCTGCCGGCTCCGCACGAGCGCGTCTCCGGCGAGGTGTCGCTCACGTTCGAGAACGGCACCCAGCTCGCGTCTGGCCGCACCGTGTACGGCACGTTCAGCGCGGAGGTCCCGCCATGATGCATCGAGCAGCACTCCTCCTCAGCGCGCTCGCCCTCACCGCCTGCGGCGCCAAGCGGGTCCCCAGCGCGCTGCTCGAGAAGCTCCCTTACGAGAGCCGCATCGAGCTGCTCGAGGCCGAGAACGACCTGGCGCTGGCCGTCGACCACCTCGACGAGGCGCAGAGCGAGGTGAGCCGCTCGCGCGACGGCATTCGGCGGGCGAAGGCGCGGCTGTCGGCGGCGAAGGAAGAGGTCGACAACGCCGAAGACGCCCAGTCGAAGGAGGTCGCCGAGCTGGCGGTGGCCGAGGCCGAGGCGCGGGTGGACCTGATGCGCGCGCGCCAGGCCGTGAACGTGGAGATGCTCGCGCTCAAGACGCTCGAGCTTCAGTGCGCCCGCGCGCGCTTCGAGCTCGCGCGCCTGACCGTCGCGCGCAAGGCGAAGGTCGAGGGCTCCGAGAAGCTGTCGCCCGAGGCGTTCGAGGCGCAGGCGAAGTCATGCGACGCGAAGGCCGCCGAGCGCAAGGTGGAGATGAAGGTCGAGGAGGCCGCCGCCGAAGCCGCGCACCAAGCGTGGGAGGCCAAGCGGGGCGCGCTGGCGAAGAAGACGTTCGACGCCCGCGCGAGCCCCTACGTGGAGTGAGCGGCTCTACCGAGCGCCGAGCGCCTCCCGCCAGCCAGCCTCATCGAAGCCGACGAGCACCGCCGAGCGCGACACCAGCACCGGCCGCTTGACGAGCTTGCCGTCGGCCGCGAGCCAGCGAATCAAGGTCGCTTCGTCCGCGGCGTCCACCTTCGCCTTGCCGAGCGCGCGGTAGCTCTGGCCGCTGGTGTTGAGCCACTTCTTGATGGGCTTTTGGCTTCGCGGAATCCACTCGGCGAGCTCGGCGGTGGTCGGCGGATTGTCGACGATGGGCCGCACCTCCACGTCGATGCCCTGCCCTGCCAACCACTTGAGCGCCTTCTTGCAGGTGCCACAACCCGAGTAGGACAGAATGACTGGCTTGTTCTTCGGCATGGCCCCGCTTCGAAGCGCAAAAGCGCGCGATGGGCAAGCGCTCCGGACAACTCTCGTGGCTTCGGCGCCGAGAATGAAGCGACCAAAGGGCACTCTTCAGGCAAGGACACCATGGCCAACTGCATCGCGAAGTTCCGACCGGTTCTTCAGCGCGCCGAGCGTGACGGCAAGCTCACCTTCCCCGAGCTTCTGAAGCTGACCCGCACCGGCGTCGCCGCCATCCAGTGCGGCAAGACGAAGGCGCAGAAGAAGTCGCTCTTCCAGCAGGTCCGCTCGCAGATGGGCGGCGCGCTCCGCCGTCACCCGGTCAAGCACCCGGGCGATCTGATCGCGGTCGACGGCTTCTACATCGAGACCGATCGCGCGCTGCGAGCGCCGATCAAGCGCTGATCTCCTCTTGCTCCCCATTGGCCACGCACACCGCGATGGCCAAGTCGCCGGTGACGTTCACGGTGGTGCGGCACATGTCGAGGAACCGGTCGACGCCCAGAATCAGCCCCAGGCCTTCGACCGGAATCCCGAACATCACGAGGATCATCGCGATGACGGGAATGGAACCGGCCGGCACGCCCGCGGTGCCGATGCCGCCCAAGATGCAGATGAGCATCACCACGCCCTGCTGAAGCAGGGTGAGCGGCACGTCGTAGAGCTGCGCCAAGAACAGCACGGTCACGCCCTCGAACAGCGCGGTGCCGTTCTGGTTCATCGCCGCGCCGGCGGTGAGCACGAAGCGGCTCACGTGGCGCGGCAGCTTCAGCTCCTCCTCGCCCACCTGCAAAGCGGTCGGCAGCGTCGCGCTCGACGACGCGGTGGAGAACGCGGTCACCATCGCCAGCCGCACGGACTTGAAGAACTGCAGCGGGCTCCTCTTCCCGATGAAGCGGATGGCCAGCGAGTAGACGCCGAACATGTGCAAGGACAGCCCGAGCAGCACGACGCCGACGAACACGCCGAGCTGCACGATGAGCTTGGGGCCCAAGCGCGCGCCCATCACGAACAGCAAGGCGCCGACGCCCAACGGCGCGAGCCGGAGCACCAAGTGGATGAGCCGCATCATCACTTCGTACAGCCCGGCGATGGCGGCCTTCAGCGTGCGCGCGGAGTCGGACTGCAGCCCCGCCAGCGCGATGCCGAAGAGCAGCGAGAAGAAGATGAGCCCGATCATGTCGCCCTGCGCGACCACGCGGATGATGTTGTCGGGCACCATCGAGACGATGAGCTGCGCGGCGGTGCTGGAGGGCGGCTTAGGGACCTCGGCCGCAGGCGACTGCGCGCGAATGGCCTCGAGCGCGTCGAGCGACAGCGCCTTGCCGGGCTGCAGCGCGTTCACCAGCACCAGCCCCACCAGCACCGCGATGGTCGAGACCACCACGGTCATCGCCAGCGTCCTCACGCCCAGCCGCCCGAGCTGCTTGAGCTCCAGCTCGCACACGCCCAACACCAGCGCGGAGAAGAGCAGCGGCGCCACCAGCACGAAGAGCAGCCGTAGAAAAATCTGCCCCGTCGGCCAGAGCAGGTTGTCCACGGTCCAGCTCAGCGCCGGGTGTCCCGGAAGCAGCGCGTGCGCGGCGAGCCCCAAGGTCGCCCCGCTCACCACCCCGATGAGCAGCTTCTTGTTGTCGGTCATCTGGGCGGCAGAGCGTAGGCGCGATGGGAGCACGTCCCAAGCGCCTTCCCCAACATGTCCGACGTGCGCATCTTGTTTGCCGTGCACCCGTCCGTGGACGTCGCCATTCTCGGAGCAGGGGTCGCCGGTCTGGCGGCGGCGCAGTCGCTTCAACGCGCCGGCCTCAAGGTTCGAGTGTTCGAGGCGCAAGACCGCATCGGCGGGCGCGTTCACACCTGGCGCGCGGCAGCCTGGCCCTTTCCCATCGAGCTGGGCGCCGAGTTCGTGCACGGCAAGCCGCCCGAGCTGCTTCGGCTGCTGAAGCGCCACGCCCCGGTGCGGCCGGCCGACGGGGTCCACTGGGTGCAACGGGCGGGCAGGCTCGCGCGCGGCGCCGGCGCCTTCGAGCGGGCGATGGCGCTCTTCCCCGGCGCCCTGGAGGCACCCGAGCAGAGCATCGACCGCTACCTGCGCGCGCAGCGGGTGGCGCCGCTGGTCCAGGCCCTGGCGCGCGCCTTCGTCGAGGGCTTCTACGCCGCCGACCCCCGCCGTGCGAGCGCGCACGCCATCGGACAGATGGCGGTGGCGTCGGACGCGCTCGGGGGAGACACCTTGTCCCGCGCGGTCGAGGGCTACGACACGGGGGTGACCGCGCTCGCGTCGGCGCTGCATCGGGCCGGCGCGCTGTGGCTGAACGCGGTGGTCACCGAGGTCCACTGGTCGCCCCGAGGGGCGCGGATCCGCTCGCGCACCCAGCGCGGCGCCGGGCTCCCCGAGGTGGCGGCCCGGCGGGTGGTCGTCGCGCTGCCGGTCTCGATTCTCCAGCGTCGAAGTCGCGGCGAAGCCGTCCGGTTCGTGCCTCCGCTCGACGACAAACGCAAGGCCCTCGCGGCGCTCGAGATGGGCGACATCGTGAAAGTCATCGCGCGGTTCCGCGAGAGCCCGTGGGCCCACCTGCCCGGGCTGCGGCGTCGGGACTTCGCCTTTCTGCACGGCCCCTCGCAACCCGTGCCGACCTGGTGGCGCCCCCTGCCACACCAGGCGCCGGTGCTGGTCGGGTGGGCCGCCGGCCCGAAAGCCGCGACACTGGTCGCGCGCCCGGAGGAGCGGATCGTCGACCTCGCCCTCACCAGCCTGAGCGCGCTGCTCCAGCGACCGCGCGGGACGCTCGAGCCGCTGCTCGAGGCGGTGCACGTCGAGAACTGGGCGCATCGCCCCTTCCAGCGCGGCGGCTACTGCGTCATTCCGGTCGGACAGAGCTGGGCGCTCGAGGCGCTCGCGCGGCCAGTGGCCGACACGCTCTTCTTCGCCGGAGAGGCGACGAACCACGCAGGCCACGCCGGGACCGTCCACGGCGCCATCGACACCGGTCGCGCCGCGGCCAAGGCGATTCTCGCGCGCATGTAGTGCGTCACTCTACATGGCGCACAGCCGGGCAGCCGCGCTAGCGTCCCCTTCTGCCTTGAGTGACTCGCCGGAGCTGAGCGCGAGCGCATCATCGTCCTCTGCCGGTCGGCGTGACGCGCTACAGGCCGTTCGTAATGGCGTGAAGCTGTTCCTGTCGGCGCTGGCGACGGGCGGCATCGCCGTGGCGATGCGCTTCGTGGTGCCCGCAATCCTGGGCCCCAAGCTCTACGGCCCCTACACCTACGCCGAAGCCTTCACCCTGATGTTCTTCGTCTTCCTGGGGTTGGGGGTCGACACCTACATCCGGCGCGAAGTGTCGGTGCGCCCCGAGCACGCCAGCGAGTTCTTCGGCGGCGTGCTGGTGGTGCGGCTGGCGATGGCGGTCCTGGCCTTCTCGGCGATGGCCTTCGTGCTGCACCTCACCGGCGCGCCCGAGCAGACCCGCTACCTGGTCTACCTGTTCGGCTGCGCGCAGCTGTGCACGCTCTCCAGCCAGAGCTTCGCGGCGATGCTGCAGAGCAAGGGCGACGTCAACGGGCTCGTCGTCTGGAACATCGTCTCCAAGCTGCTCTGGGCGGGCCTGGTCATCGCCTCGCTCACCAGCGGCATCGAGCTGTGGGGGCTGGGCGCCGCGCTGTTCTTCGCCGAGCTGGTGAAGGCGGGCGCGCTCTTCTTGCTGGCCAAGAAGCACCTGACGCTCACGTTCTCGGTGAGGCTCGACGCGGTCCGGGCCGCGATCGTCGCGAGCCTGCCGTTCTACCTGAACGAGGTCGCCTTCACGATTTACAACAAGCTCGACGTCAACGCGCTCGAGTGGACGGCGAGCGCGCTGCTCACCGCTGAGAAAGCCAACCGCGAGGTCGGCTACTACGGCGCGGCGGCCCGCATCGGCGACCTGACGATGTACATCTCGCCGGTCATCTTCTCGGTGTTGATGCCGCTGCTCGCGCGCGCCGCCGCCCGCTCGCAAGAGGAGTACACGCAGCTGCTCCGCCGCGCGCTCGAGCTGATCCTGGCGGTGGCCGTTCCCACCACGCTCGCGGTGGGCTTGGGCGCCGACGTGTGGATTCGCGTCATCTTCGGGCCGGACTACGCCCCTGCGGCGGCGGCGCTGCGCATCCTCGCGCCGCTCTTCATCCTCACCTACGTCGCGGTGGTCACCGCGGTGGTGCTCGCCATCAACCGCAAGCCGTGGGCGGTGTTCTACATCTCGCTCTGCGGCCTGGCGCTCAACGCGACCCTCAACGCCACCCTCATCAAGCCGAGCATCCTGCGCTTCGGCGAAGGCGGCGGCGGCGTGGGCGGCGCGCTCGCGCAGGTCGGCACCGAGCTGCTCGTCACCACCTTGTTGTTGTGGCTCGTCGGCCGGCAGGCGATTGACCGCCGCACCCTCGTGATGCTGTTCAAGACCGCGCTGGTGTGCGCGGCGGTCGTCGCGCTCGATCGCTACCTGCTCGCGCTCGGCCCCTCGCGGCTCCTCGTCGACGCGTTCGCGTACGTGGTGCTCATCCTGCTCGTTCGAGCGATTCCGCTGAAAGAGACGGCGGACTTTCTGCGCGCGGCGCTGCGCGCACGGAAGGCGACCTGATGGCGAAGCGAATCTCCAAGGCGGCGCTGAAGCGCGCGCTCCGGCCTGTCGCGCGAAGGTTGGCGAAGACCGGCGCGGGGCTCCCACCGTCCCTGTGGAAGCTCGAGCACCAGGCCGGCCGCGGCTTGTGCCTCGAAGGGCTCCCGCTCCATGCGCTGCTGGAGGAGCTCGGGTCGCCGCTGCACGTGGTGCACGCCGCCAAGCTCCAGGAGAACCTCGACGCGTTCCTCTCGGAGCAGGGCGGGCCGGTTCCCTACGTCATCGGCTACTCGTACAAGACCAACCCCGTCGCCGGCGTGCTGCGGCTGCTGCACCAGCGCGGCGTGTGGGCCGAGGTGATCTCCGCCTATGAGCTGTGGCTCGCGCTGCACCTGGGCGTGCCTCCGGAGCAGATCATCTACAACGGGCCCGCCAAGTCGGAGGCGTCGGTCGAGGAGGCGATCCGCCGCGGCATCCACCTGATCAACCTGAACTCCGCCGACGAGCTCGAGCCCACCGTCCGCCTCGCCCAGAAGCTCCAGAAGCGACCGCGCGTCGGGCTGCGCGTCTCGCCCGCCGGCGGTTGGGCGGGACAGTTCGGCGTTCCCATCCAAGGCGGCAAGGCGCTCGAGGCGTTCACGCGCGCCAAGACCATCGGGAGCCTGGAGCTGGTCGGGCTGCACGCGCACGCCGGAGGAACGCTGCGCACCGCGGAGCGGGTGAGCCACTTCTTGGGACAGATCCTCGCCTTCCTCGACGAGCTGGACCGGCGCCTGGGCTGGCAGCCGCAGGTGCTGGACGTGGGTGGGAGCCTCGCGATTCCCACCGTGACCGGCTTCACCGCCGCGCAGCAGCGCATGGCCGAGAGCTTGCGGGTGCCGCCGCCCGCGCCCGCCTGGGAATCGTCGCTCACCATCCAGGATTACGTGCGGCTCGTCACGCGAACGGTGCGCGGACACTTCGAGCGGGTGGGCCGCCCGCCGCCGAAGCTGGTGTTCGAGCCCGGCCGAGCGCTCACCGGCAACACTCAGCTCTTGCTCACGCGGGTGATGGCGCTCAACCAGAGCCGCGAGCCGGTGCACGCCATCCTCGACGCCGGCATCAACCTGGCCGAGGCGGTGAGGCACGAGTACCACCAGCTGTTCCCGGTAAACCGGTACGGCGAGGCCGCGGCGCGCACGTACGCGCTGGCGGGCCCCATCTGCAGCCCGGGCGACCTCACCTACCCCGCGGCCGAGCTACCCGAGCTGAAGGTGGGCGACTCGCTGGCGATCATGGATGCGGGCGCGTACTTGGTGCCGTTCTCGACGTCGTTCTCTTTTCCGCAGCCGGCGATCGCGCTGGTCGAGAACGGCAAGGCGCGGCTGATCCG
>CAZEDU010000015.1:49511-58360 GCA_964511185.1 uncultured Myxococcaceae bacterium
CGCACCAGGCCGCCGGGGTGGCGCAGCATCAGCGCGAGGAACGCGGCGGTCGGCGCCGGGTCGTCCGGATCGTTGATGATGTCCACGCTCTGCTGGCGCAGGTCGCCGACGTAGTCGATGAGCCGCTTGCCGCGCTCGGGGCCCTTCATCAGCTCCACCCACTTGCTCAGGTGGTACGGCACCGAGTGAATCCAGCGGACCTCGTTGCGCGCCGGCGCCATCTTCGGCAGCGGCTGGCCGGTCGCCATGCGGTACCACAGCAGCGGCAGGTCGTTGTTCCGCGCCACGTCGAAGCTGATGAACCCGTGCGCGCGCGGGTTCAAGTCGATCGCCACCCAGTCCTCCACGCGCGCGTCCCAGATCAACTCCAGCTCGAACATGCCGCGCCCGAGCACCGCCTGGGTGAGCTTGAGCCCCGTCTCGAGCAGCCCGTCGTTCTCGCACGCCTCGAACTCGATGCCGATGCCGAGCGCCGGCGGCCACTGGGCGATCTTCCGGCTCGCGGCCAAGGCCAGCGGCTCACCGCCTTCGCCCAACAGCCCGCTGATGCTGTACAGGTTCTCGAGCGTGCGCGGCACGTACTCCTGAATCAGCGGCAGCGCGAGGTCGGGGTAGCGCTCCTGAATCGGCGACTTCTCCGCCGGCATCTGGTACGCGCGGTAGTGGCGCCGAAACTCGGCCGCGTCGTTCACCACCGCGCCGCGCACCAGCCCCGCCGCCACGTGGGTCTTCGGCTTGAAGATGACCGGATACTGAAGGGTGTCCGCGAGCGCGTGCGCCTCTTCCAGCGTCTTCGGGTAGTACGTCTTCGGCGTCCGGAAGCCCGCCTGAGCGCACGCCGCGTCGAAGCGGTCCTTGAACAGCGTGGTGAGCACCGCCTCGCGGTCGGGCAGCCCCCGCCTCAGCTCCGGCCGAAAGGCGTCGGCCAGCTCGGCCGCGTAGTACGCGGTCATGTCCGACGTCGGCGCCACCAGCTCGATCCGGCCGCTCTTCAGCTCCCGCTCGAGCCACGGCAGAAACACCCGCGCGTCCTCCGCGTCGGGGCAGCGCTCGAACGAAGTGCAGTACCGCGAGAAGCGCGCCACCGGCCAACGGCGCGACGAGTACAGCCGCATCGGCACGTTCGCGCGCCCCAAAGACCGGCTGAACGCCAGCGCGCCGGGGGCATCGGCGTCGAAGATCGCGACGCGCGGTCGAGAGGAGCTAGAGGGATCGGTCGCCAAATGAGGTGCCGGTCTTTGTCTGGGGGGCAGTCCAGTTTACTTCGGCTTCCCTCCACCGCCAGCGCTTTGACGCCCCAGGCGCCCTTCCGATGGCGCTCCGCCGGTCAGGAGGGCGGGGGCGCGCGCTCCACCGGCTCGCGGCGGTCCTGGAGCTCGAGCGTCACCGGCCGAGACACCGCCGGGACCCGACCGCCCAGCCCGGTGATCAGCCGCGCCCCGCGTTGGTAGGTGAGGTACGACCAGGTCCACTGCAGCAACACGGCCAACCGGTTGCGGAAGCCGACGAGGAACAGCAGGTGGATGAAGAGCCACGCGAGCCAGCCCAGGAAGCCGGACAGCTGCAGCGTGCCGCGCTCGGCCACGCCCGCCGCGCGCCCGATGGTCGCCATCGTGCCGCGGTCTTTGTACCGAAACGGCACGGTGGCCTCGCCGCGCACACGCCGCAGCACGTTCTGCGCCGCGTGCGTCCCTTGCTGAATCGCCACCGGCGCCAAGCCGGGCAGCGGCTTGCCGGTCTGGTGCGGGAAGGACGCCAAATCACCGATGACGAACACGTTCGGGTGACCGGGCACCGACAGGTCCGCCTCCACCGGCACACGTCCCACCCGGTCGAGCGTGACGCCCAACGAGCGCGCGAGCGGTGAGGCCGAGACGCCCGCCGCCCACAGCACCGTGCGCGACGCGAGGTGGGCTCCGCTGCGCAGGGTGACGCCGCGCGCGTCGAGGTGGGCGACCGCGGCGTCGGTCAGCACCTCCACCCCGAGCCGCTCGAGCGACTGGCGGGCGCGCTGGCTCAGCGCCTCGGGGAAGGCCGAGAGCACGCGCGGCCCCGCCTCGACCAAAAGCACGCGCGCCTTGGTGGGGTCGACATTGCGGAAGTCTTTGATCAACGTGTGCCGCGCCAGCTCGGAGATGGCCCCGGCCAGCTCGACGCCGGTCGGTCCCGCGCCCACCACCACGAAGGTGAGCAGCGCCGCGCGCGCCTGCGGGTCGGTCTCCTTCTCCGCCGCCTCGAACGCCAACAGCACGCGGCGGCGCATCTCGAGCGCGTCATCGAGCGACTTGAGGCCCGGCGCGATCGGCTCCCATTCGTCGTGCCCGAAGTACGCGTGCCGCGCGCCGGTGGCGAGGATGAGGTGGTCGTACGGCAGCGGCCCGTCGCTCGTCATCAGGCGCGACTGGTCCAGCTCGACCGCGGCGACCTCCGCCATCAGCACCTCGACGTTCGGGCACTTGCGCAGAACCGAGCGGATCGGCATGGCGATCTCGCCCGGCGACAACCCCGCGGTGGCCACCTGGTACAGGAGCGGCTGGAACAGGTGGTAGTTCTGCCGGTCGACCAGCGTCACGCCCACCGGCCCGCGGCAGAGCGCCTTGGCGGCGTACAGCCCGCCGAAG
Source organism: uncultured Myxococcaceae bacterium (assembly GCA_964511185.1). Taxonomy (GTDB): domain Bacteria; phylum Myxococcota; class Myxococcia; order Myxococcales; family Myxococcaceae; genus CAZEDU01. The sequence continues at coordinate 52,133 of CAZEDU010000015.1, forward strand.
CCGCCCCCGACAATCACCACCCGCGGCACACCCGCGCTCATCTCGCGGTCTTTCATCGCTGCTCCGCCACCCGTCCATAAAACCTGTGAAGGAAACTAGTGAAGCTTGATGCGCGCCTTGGGCCTCTTCGCCGGCCGGGTGCGCTTGGTCACCATGCGCACGACGCCGTAGAAGAGCTGGTCCTCCGTGTACACGCGGCGCGTCTTCTGCCCGGCCTCGAACCAAGCGGGCGGCCGCTCGAGCCAGTGCTGCACCAACACCTCGCCGTCGTAGGCGAAGGGGGCCCACAGCTCGGGCGGGCAGCGCTTCAGGTACCGGCGGATGATCGGGTTCAGCTGATCCGCGAACGCCTTGCCGCCCATCATCGCGTGGCGCCGCTCGCGCGAGAGCGTGCCGTCGAACTTCTTGGAGATGTGAAACAGCTCGTGCAGGAGCGTGCCGATGCGCGCCTCGGCGGTGCCCGAGCGGAAGAACAGCGGGCGCAAGGTGATGCAGTAGAGCATGCGCTTGTCGTTCACCTTGACCATCGGCTTGCGGCGGCCGAGCCGGTCCCGGGTCTTGCCGCCCTCGAACGCGAGCGGCTTCACCGTGCCGCGCGAGGCCCTGCGCGCCTCGCCGGCGACCACCAGCAGCCGCGAGGGCTTGACGTGCGCGAACTCGGGCATCGCGCTGCACACGTCCTTGAGGAGCGCTCGCACTGCCCGGTTGAAGTTGGGGCGTCGCTGGACCACGGCTAGGAGGCGAAGACTAGCCGGAAAAGGGCTTGGGCGCGGGGCGCCGTTTGCACTAGATGCCCAAGGCATGAAGATCCTCTGGCCCCTCGCCGCTCTCGTCCTGTTGGCTTGCGACCCGCCGGCGAACCAAACGCCCGATGCGGGCCCGGACACCTCATGCGGGCTCGACTGCGCGGCGCAGAACGCGTTCGGCCTGGTGGTGAATCGCTGCTTCGAGTACTCGAGCACCCGAAACGCGGCGGACCCCGCGGACCTCGGCGCCTGGGTGCGGCCGGTGGTCGAGCTGGAGAGCGGCGTCCAGGTGATCCCGGTCGAGTACAACATCCTCGGCCAGCCGGTGATGACCGACTCGTTCACCCTCAAGAACGGCGAGCTGTACCTGGTGCGGCGCAACTTCCAGCCGCCGCAGTCGGTGGCCTACCAGGACAACGACGGCGCGCTCTCGGGCGTGCTCTGGCTCAAGGCCGACGCGGCGGCGGGCGGCTCGCAGTCGACCACCGCGCAGGCCCGCGTCATCGGCAGCGGCAACGACCGCACCGAGCCGACCAACTATCGGGTGGTCTACAACCAGGCCAGCGCGGACGAGCTGACCACCCCGCTTCAGAAGTATGAAACCGGTCTGCAGCTGGTCTTCAACGAGGCGCCCGCGCACGGCAACGACCCACGGCGAATCTTCGTGAAGGACACCGGGTTCGTGCTCTTCACCACGTACCTGAGCCTCACCGCGACGCAGACCGAGGAGTACCGGCTGCAGAAGGTCCGAGACGTCGCTCCGGGCACCACGCCCAACTGTGGACTGGGAGGTCCGTAAACATGCGTCTGATCACCGCCTTCGCGCTCGCGCTCTTCGCCCTCGCCTGCAAGTCGACGCCCGAGCCCGGCCCCGAGAAGCAAGCGGCGCTGACCGCGCAGGAGCTGCAGGTCGCCGAGCAGAACCTCACCAACTTCCGCGTGCGCTTCGTGGGCCAGCTGCAGAGCCCCGTCGAGGCGACGGTGGAGAAGGCGCAGTACGAGCTGGTGGTGGAGGGGAAGGTCGTCAAGTCGGGCGAGGCGCCCTTGAACGTGCCGCTCACCCCGGACGCGCCGGCGAGCATCACCGTCGAAGAGACCGGCCAGTACGTCGCCTCGAAGGAAGAGCTCCAGGCGCTGAGCGAGACGGGCGGCGCGCTGCTCGTCGCGCTGCGCGGCAAGCTGCTGGTGCGGCGCGGGGGGAAGGTCGACGCGATCGACTTCGCGCGGTCTCGGGACGTGCGCGTGCCGAGGATGCCGACGGTGAAGCTGCACGACCTGGACGCCGGCCGCTTCTCGGCGGAGGAGGCGCAGATCTACTTCCGGCTCGGCGTGGTGAACCCCAACCCGTTCCCGGTGAAGATGTCGGGCCTCACCTACCAGGTGCTGATCGCCGGCAAGCCGATGGGCGACGGCACGCTCGGCAGCGGCGAGAAGGTCGACGCCAGCTCGACGGGCGTGTTCGACCTGCAGGTCGTGCTGACGAAGGACAGCTACGGCCCCGACATCGTGAAGATGATCAAGTCGCTGCGCATCCCCTACGAGCTCAAGGGTGAGCTCAAAGGGGACCTGCTCGGCGAGCCGTACGAGATCAAGAACGAGATCAAGCTGAACCCGCCGCGCTGAGCGCTTTTCCCCGTTGCCGCTCTACCGCCTCGGCCCAGACCCGGAGCTCTGGCCGCCCGTCAGCCACGCCGACCGGAGCGGGCTCCTCGCGGTGGGCGGAGACCTAACGCCGCGCCGGCTGCTCTCGGCGTACGCGCACGGCATCTTCCCTTGGTACAGCGAGGGGCTGCCGATCCTGTGGCACAGCCCTCACCCGCGGTTCGCGCTCACGCCGGACGCGCTGCACGTGCCGAAGAGCTTGAGCAAGCAGCTCAAGCGCGGCGTGTACGAGGTGCGGTTCGACGCCGCGTTCGAGCAGGTGATCGACGCGTGCGCGGCCGTCCCCCGGCCGGGCCAGGAAGGGACGTGGATCACCTCTGAGATGCGCGACGCCTACGTCGAGCTGCACCGCCTGGGCTACGCGCACTCGGCGGAGAGCTGGAAGGACGGCGAGCTTCGGGGCGGGCTGTACGGCGTCTCGCTGGGCGCGGTGTTCTTCGGCGAGAGCATGTTCGCTCGAGCGCCCGACGCCTCGAAGGTCGCGTTCGTCACGCTGGTGGAGGAGCTGCGCGCGTGGGGCTTTACGCTGGTCGATTGTCAGCAGGAGACCGAGCACCTGGCGCGGTTCGGCGCCACGCCGTGGCCGCGCAGCGAGTTCATTCGGGCGTTGAAGGCGGGGCTGGAGCAGCCGACGCGGCGCGGGCCGTGGCGCTTGTAGAGCCGGTGTGCACCCGCGCCGCTCCCTTCATCGTTTGTCTTCACGCCATCGCCGAGCTACACGTGGCCGTCCACTCGTCGCACTGCCACAGGAGCATCATCGTGATGGATCAGCTCGTCGGTCAGTTTCTGCAGTCAGGTGCAGGCGCGGACATCCTCAAGCAGCTGCAGGGCCAGGGCCTCGACGCCAACCAGGCGAAGTCGGCCGTGACCGCGACCGCTGACGGCGCGATGCAGCAGCTGCAGCAGGGCTCGGGCGGCGGCTTGGCCGGTCTGGCGGGCAACCTTCTGGGCGGCCAGGCGGGCGGCATGAACCTCGCCTCGTTCGCTGGCCCGATTTCGCAGTTCGTCGCGGCGAAGACGGGCCTCAGCCCCGCCATCGCCAACACCGTCGTGTCGCTGGTGCTGCCGAAGCTGTCCGAGCTCATCGCTGGGCAGGCGGCCAAGCCGGCGGCGCAGGCCGGTGGCCTCGGGAGCATGCTGGGCGGCCTGCTGAAGTAGCCACGACCGCCCTCTACGCCTTCTTTCTTCGAATGAACTCGGCGATGCGCGCGATGGAGTCGACGTTCTCGGGGACGATCTCCGCGTCCTGCACCTTCACGCCGAACTCGCTCTCGAGGAAGGTGACCACCTCGAGCACGCCGGTGGAGTCGACGATGCCGGCGTCGAGCAGCGAAGCGTCGTCTGCCAAGGTGTTGGGGTCCGCGACGTAGAAGTTGTTGGTGATGAACTGACGAACGCGCCGCTGAGTGTCCATTTGCTCCTGAATCGTATCACCGGGCTCCAGGACCCTCGCGCTGAGTTTTCAGCGCGACCTCCGCGGGCTCGGGCACCTGGCGAATCAGCTGCGCGTGAAGAAGCTGCACCGACAAAATGCCCACCAACGCCATGTTGTCGGCGTTCGAGAACTGTCCCTCCTCCGCCCGCGTGCGGCACTTTCCCCACAGCTGCCGAACCGCTCCCACCTCGAACACCTGAGCGTCTGCCAGGGCGCGCTCGCTCAGCACCTCCTCCACCCACTCCGGCCGGCCGGGGCCGACGAACGACAGCGCGTCGGGCGCTCGGTAGGGCTGCTTCTTCCGCGCGAGCACCTCGGGCGGCACCCTGCCCTTCGCCGCGCGCTTGAGCACGTGCTTCTCGTCCAGCCCGCGCAGCTTGAACGACGCGGGCAGCGAATGGGCGAGCGCGATGACGTTCGCGTCGAGGAAGGGAAAGCGGCCCTCCACCGAGTGCGCCATCAGCATGCGGTCGCCCTGGGTCGACAAGAGGTAGCTCGACAGCAGGGTGCGCAGCTCGAGGTATTGATCCTGCGCGAGCGGCGCCCAGCGGCCGAACGCCTCGGGCAGCTCGGCGAGCAGCGACGCGGCGGCGTCGTGCCCCTGCAGCGACGCGCGGAGCGGCGCCGCGAAGAGCCGCTGGAGCGCGGCGGCGCTCTGCCACCGCGGCGCGTGCGAGAAGCCAGGTGACGCGGCGCGGTCCAGGTTCCGGCCGAAGAACTGCTGCATCACCGCGCGCTGGCTCGCCGGCGAGCGCGCCAGGTACGGATAGAGCCGCTCGAGCAGCCGCGGGCGCAGCTTCGACTGCGGTTGACGGGCCCAGAAGCGGCGCACCTTCGCCTCGCGAAACAGGTCGTAGCCGCCGAACATCTCGTCGGCGCCCTCGCCGGTGAGCACCACCTTGATGCCCGCGTCCTGCACCAGCCCCGAGAGCAGAAACAGCGGCGCGGGCGCGGTGCGCAGCATCGGCCGCTCGGCGTGCAGCACCACGCGCGGGAAGACCCGCGCGATGTCGTCGCGCCGCACCACGATGTCCAGGTGCTCGGTTCCGAGCCGCTCCGCCATCGCGCGCTGGAACGGCGTCTCGTCGTACTCGGCGTCTTCGAAGCGCACCGAGAAGGTTCGAAACTTCTCGCCCTTCACCTCGCGCCCGAGCGCGGCGATGAAGGCGCTGTCCAGACCGCCCGACAGGTAGCTGCCGACCGGGACGTCCGCGCGCAACATGCGAAGCCGCGTCGCCTCGAGGAGCGCCGCCTCCACCGCGCGCGCCGCGTCTTCGAGCGCGCCTGGAAAGGCGCCCACCTCACCTTCCGGATACGAGGGAGACCAGAACGCGCGGTCGACGACCTTGCCGCCTTGGTACGTGCGCACGTGGCCGGGCGCGAGCTCTTCGATGCCCAGGTACGGCGTGCGCGGCGCGACCGCGGACCAGAAGGTGAAGGTCTGATCCAGGCCATGCGGATCGAACGCGCGCGGAATCGACGCGTCCGCGGCGAAGATGGCCTTCACCTCGCTCGCGAAGTACAGCCGCCCGCCGTGCCCGCAGAGGTAGAGCGGCCGCACGCCGAGCCGATCGCGCGAGAGCACCAGCTTCCGCTCGCGGCTGCTCCAGAGCGCGATCGCCCACTGGCCGTTGAAGCGCGAGAAAGCGTCGTCGCCCCAGGCCTCGTAGGCATGGACGATGACCTCGGTGTCGCTCCTGGTGCGGAAGCGGTGGCCGAGCGCCTCGAGCTCTTGCTTCAGCTCGAGGTAGTTGAAGATCTCACCGTTGAACGAGATCCAGAGCGTCTCGTCTTCGTTCGCGAGCGGCTGCTGGCCGCTGGCCAAGTCGATGATCGACAGCCGCGCGTGGGCGAGCCCTGCGTGGCCGTCGCGATAGACGCCGAACTCGTCGGGGCCGCGGTGGCGCATCGCACCCGCCATGCGACGCAGCGCCTCGAGCGTGGGCGCGCGCCCGTCCTTCAGCGCCAGCACGCCGGCGATTCCACACAAGGGTCACACCTCGTCGACGGAGTGCACGAGCAGCGGCGGCTGGTGCAGGTACTTGGTGCCGCGCCGCTTCGACTCGATGTCGCGGAACACCCGCTCGACCTGCTCGACGGTGAGCCCGACCACCGGAGCCACCGCAGTGGCCGGCACCTTGTGGTTGTGCGCGTAGAGGCACAGGTCCATCCGGTCGTACGGCAGCGCGAAGTAGAACTCCTCCTGCGTCTGCGCGAGCGAATAGGTGTCGGTGGTCGGCGGGCGCTGGCGGATCTCCGCGGGGACGCCCAGGTGCGCGGCCAGCGCGTAGACCTGCGACTTGTACAGGTGAGCGATGGGCTTGAAGTCGGCGGCGCCGTCGCCTTGCTTGACGAAGAAGCCCTGGTCGTACTCGAGCCGGTTCG
>CAZEDU010000016.1:0-11792 GCA_964511185.1 uncultured Myxococcaceae bacterium
TGCTTGCCCTGCTTCACCGGCCCGCGCGGCGTGGTGGTCTTCTCGGTGGGCCGCCCCGGCTCCGGAAACAGGTATGCCTCGCGCCCCGCCGCCGTCTCCGGCAGCTCGCCGAACGGCGCGAAGCGCACCAGCGTGTCGAGCCACACGTACCGTCCCTCGCCGACCTCGGCGCGCAGGCACAGGTACGGCAACAGCGACTCGTTCGGGAACTGGTAGGGCGCCGGGTCGACGTTGAAGGTGCGCACCGCCGCGATGCGCGTGCGCAGCCCCACCGCCTCGAGGCTCGCCTTGAGCAGCCACAGGCGGCTGCCGCGGTCCTGCGCCACCGAGTGCGCCGCCGACATCGCCAACCCCGCGTCGCGGCCTTGCAGCTTCTTGTGCACGGCGGCGTACAGCGCGCGGGCCGCGTCTTCGCCTTTGTTGTCGCCCACCGCTTGTCGCGCGAACGCGTCGACCTCGAAGGTGCGTTGCCCGCGGTCGAGGAAGGTGTCGGCGTAGGTGGCCAGCACGCCGTCGTTGCCGGTGGTGCCGGCGCCGACCACCACGAACGGCAGGTACTCGTTGCCGGACGGCGGCGCGTTGGGCTCGGGGATGAACGGCTCGACGTTCTTCTCGGCGTGGTGAAACACCTCGCCCTCCGCCGTCCGGGTGACCGAGAGCGGCGGCAGGTTGTGGGCGTCGACGCTCATCCCCGCGCCGGGCGGCGCGACGACGGTGTAGACCGACCACGCGTTCGGCTGGCGGGCGATCTGGAAATAGAACGCCGAGGCGGTGAAGCCGGGCTGCACAGGCCCCCGCGCGGCGTTGGCTTGCAGGTACTCGTACTGCACGTAGTCGCCCACCTGGACGCCCGGCAGGCTGATGGTCTCTTTGTGCTCGATTTTCTCCGGCTCGAGCACCGTGCCGTCGGGCTTCACCGTCCGCAAGGTGAGCACCTGCGCGTTGGGCGGCAGGTTCACCTCCGCCACCGTCGAGATGCCGCCCTGCGCGAGCGCCTTCTGCACGATGTGCACGCGGTCGACCGAGGAGCCGTCGGGGTACACGCGCACCGCCGCCGCGTCGAGCACGTACGCGCTCGCGGCGGCCTCGGTCGCCTTGCTCGTCTCGTATGCGGCGATGGCCGCCTTGCCGTCGATGGCGTGGTCTTGCAGCAGCTCCTTGCCCGTCTTCTCCCGCTCGACCTGACGTCGAAGCTGCAGGTCGCCGCCGTCGAGCAAGAGCGCCTCTTCGCGCACCTTCAGCGCCGCGTCCTTCTTGCCGGCCAGCTCCAGCACTTCTCCTAGCCGCTTGGGGACCAGCGCGCTCCGCGGCCACCGCGCGCGCAGCTTCTCGAGCACCCCCGCCGCTTCGTCGAGCCTGCGGAGCGAGACGAGCAGCTGCGAGAGCTGCAGGGCGATGCTCCAGTTGTCTTCGTCGCGCTCGAGCTGCTCTCGGTACAGCCGCGCCGCCTCTTCGAGCTGACCGCGCGACTTGAAGTGCTCGGCCCGGCGGAGGGACTGGCCCGGGCAGGCCGCCAGCGCCTCGAGCAGCTCGTCTTGCGTGGCGATGGCGTCCCGGCGCCGCGCCAGGTCGTAGCGAAGGCTCAGCGCCTCGCAGAGCTGCGGCTGCTCCGAGAGCGCCTGCCGCGCGTGCTGATCCGCCTGCGCGTCGACGCCCAAGCCCAGCGCCACCTGCGCCTTCTTCATCCACAGCGGGTAGCCGAGCTTCTTGTCCTTCGGCGTTGGCGCCGCGCCCAGCGTCTCGGACGCCTCGACGTGCCGCCCATCGTCGAGCGCGAGCGAGGCGACGGTGAGGCGCGCCTGCACGTTGCCCGGGTCCTTCTCGAGCGTCGCCTCCAGGTCGCGCGTCGCGCGCCCACGCGCCACCCGGTTGGGAATCGACCGGTCCCCCAGCACCACCTCCGAGCGCAGCCAGGTGAACGCCGGGGTGGCGAGCACCGGCTCGAGCGACTGCACCAGCGCCTTGGCGCCGTCGCGGTCGCGCGACATGCCGTCGAAGGCCGACAGGTACGCGGCGAGCCCCGCGCCCGCCTCGTCCTCGAGCGCCTGCGCGAACGCGGTGGCCGAAGGGTACACGCCGCGCGGCTCGAACGTCTTCGCGCCGGACCCGCTCGGCGCCGGCCCGCGGGCGGGACGAAAGGCGAGCATCGAGGGACGGCCGTCGGCGCGCAGCAGCGAGACCGAGAGCGCGCCGGAGCGGTCCGAGCGCGCGAGCCGCACCAGCAGACGGTGCTTGCCGGCGGGGAGCCGCACGCCGCGCGCGCCCACCGTGGGCTCGCTCTTCTCGAAGGGACGCCGGTCGAGCACCAGCCCGCCGTCGACGTAGAGCTTGTACGTCGCCGAGGTGACCGTGCGCACCACCCAGTCGGTCTCTTCCGCCGTGTCGAAGTCGACCGCCAGCAGGTAGCCGTCGCCCGGCCCGCTCTCGCCGGGGAGCGCGATGCGGCCGACGGCGGCGGGCAGCTCGCGCGACGTCACCGCGCCGTAAGCGCCCTGCACCTGCCCGCTCAGGTCGCCGGTGCGCTCGGCGGGGGTCACCGCGTCGATGTCGAGCAGCCGGTGCGCGAAGAGCGGGCCCCACAGCGCCCAGCGTCGCGGCGCGCCCAGCGCGTCGAGCCAGCGGCTCTCCTCGGCGCGGTCTCGCCCTTCCGCCGAGAGGCTCGCCAGCGCCGCGCGGAGCAGCTGCGCCGCGTCCCCGAACGCGCCTTGCTCGAGCGCGCGCGGCGCCTTCCGCGCGATGAGGGCGTCGAGCGAAGGGGCGGTGCCGGCCAGCTCGTAGGCGTACCGGGCGGCGCCGGCGCAGAGCGGGTGCCGGGGCGCGCGCTCGCAGGTGTCGAGCGCGGCGCGCAGCGCGCGGTCGGGCCGCGCGACGCGGAGCGAAGCGACGAGCTGCCCGTAGAGCGCGTAGGGCTCGTTCGGGTCTTTGTCGACCGCGCGGTCGAACAGGCTTTGCGCTTTGAGGAAGTCGGACTCGACCAGGAAGGCGTGGAAGCCGGCCAGCGCCACCGCGCGCGCGGGGGCGTCTCCACCGGCGGCTTCGTGCGAGGCGCGCTCGAGCGAGGCGAGCGGGTGCCGCTTGGCGCAGCCAGCGGCGAGCAGCAACACCAGCGGGGCGACGCGGAGGATGTGGGGCATACGCGGGGAAGTCAGGTCACTGCTTGCGCTTGGTGGTCTGCTTCGAGACGGGCGCGTTGGGCTTCGGCTTCTCGGGGCGTTTCACGGTGGCGGGACGAACGGCCGAGCCCTTGTCGTTCTTCCCGACCGCCGGCTCGGGCGGGCTGACGTCGAGCGGCGGGGGCGGCGGGGGCCGGTTGAGCGCCGCGTACGAAATCGCGCGGAACTCGCAGCGCCCGTCGAGGCAGCCCACCGCGCCCTTGGGGAAGGTGCCGAAGAGCTTCTGCCAGTCGCTGCCCAGCTCGACGCTGTCGCCCACCATCCGGCGGTCCTCGCCTTCGCCGACGTAGGCCGCGAGCTGACCTGTGGTGTGGTGAATGACGAGCGAGAGCCGGTTGTGGCCGGGCTTGAGCCGGGTGGGGCTGATCAGCGTGCCGCGCTTTTCGCCCAACGCCCACTCCAGCGTGGGCGAGGTGCTGTCCGCCGAGAGGATGAGCGCGGCGTACCGGCCGGTCTCCCCCACGAGGAGCAGCGCGCCCTTGGTCGGCGCGGGCGCTCCGAGCAACAGCCGCCGAAGCGGCGTGACCCAGCTGCGGCTCGGCGCGGTGGTGGCCACCTCGGCGGAGACCGACACGCCCTCTCCTTCGAAGTCCACGTCGAGCACCGCGCGGCCCACGCTGGGATCGCCCTCGGCGCGGCCGAAGCGAATCTCGCTGCCCTCGAGCAGCGGCCTCCAGCCGAGCGCGACGACGGGCACCTGGTCGGGTCCTTCGCCCAAGGTGAGCGCGCGGTTGAGCTGCGGCGGCTCGATGCGGCCCGGCGCGGTGAGCGGCCACTTGGCGGCGAAGTCGGTGGTGAGGTCGAGCCCCGCCGGCTGCCGCTCGACTTGCCGCGCGCCGCGCAGGTAGCTCAGGCCCAGCACCAGCAGCGCGGCGAGCACCACGGCGATGGAGGCGGCGCGCACCACCTTGCGGCCGAGCTTGAAGGCGAGCGCGCGGAAGCGGTCCGCGGGCGTCGACTGGGTGTGGAACGACGAGTAGGTGACGGGGACGAGCGGCTCGAGCGCCTCGATGATCTCCGCGACCTTCTGGTAGCGGTCCTCCGGCGCGGGCTTGAGGCACCGGGCGACGATGACGTCGAGGTGCTTGTCGAGCCCCGGCTTCTTCTGGGACGGCGGGTCGAAGTTGCCGACCGGGAGCTCTCCGGTGAGCAGCTCGTAGAGGATGACGCCCAGCGAGTAGATGTCGGCGCGGTGGTCGGCGTTCTTGGCGTCCACGCGCTGCTCGGGCGCCATGTACGAGAGCGTCCCCATCGACATGTGCGTCTGGGTGACGTTGTAGCGGCTGGCGATCGCGCTCTCGTCGAAGAAGCCGGCCAGGCCGAAGTCGGTCACCTTGGCGATGCCGCCCGCCTGCTCGTCGAACAGGATGTTCTCGGGCTTCAAGTCGCGGTGGAAGACGCCGCGGCCGTGCGCGTAGTCGATGGCGCGGCAGATCTCGAGGCCGATCTTCAGCGCCCCGGCCGGCTGCAGCTGCGGCGAGCGCATCACCTCGCGCAGCGACGGCCCGTCGACGAACTCCATCACCAGGTAATAGGTGCCGTCGGCGTTGCCCTTGTCGACGATGGAGACGATGTTGGGGTGCGACAGCGCGGCGAGCGCGGCGCCTTCCTTCTCGAAGCGCGCCACGAAGGCGTCGTCCTTCGCGAGCTCGGTGGCGAGCACCTTGACCGCCACCGTGCGCCCCAAGGAGAGCTGCGTCGCCCGGTGGACCTCGCCCATGCCGCCGCGGCCCACGAGCCGCTCGAGCCGGTAGCCCGGAATCAGGTCGGGGGGCTTGGGACGGCTGATGGCCGTCTTCTCGATGGGCGGAGTCGCGGGAGCCAAACGCGCGAAGGCTAGTGGACAACCGCCACAGGGACAATGCCGCGGCGGACTTTAGGGAAGGGTGAGGGCACGGAGGATGCGCGCGTCCGAGCCGGGCACCCTCAAGCGCAGGAGCAGGGTGGCGCCCGAGCGGCCTTTCTCCAGCGCGCGCGCCAGGGCGCGGGCGTTGTCGATGCGCGCGCCGCCGAGCTCGACGACCACCATGCCCGGCTGCAGGTCGGCCTGCCCGGCAGGCGACCCTGGGCGCACCTCGGTGATGAGCGCGCCGAAGCGAATGTCGGTCTGCTGCGCAATCTCGCGCGGCAGGTCGGTGACGGTGAGCCCCAGCCGCTGCTCGGGCGCCTGGTCTTTCTCGGGCGCGGGCGTCTGCGCGAGGCCTTCCAGGTCGGGACGGGTGCCGAGCCGCACGCGCTCCTTTCGCTCCTGGCCGCCGCGGTAGAGTGTGATTTGGGCGTCGTTGCCGGGCCGCTTGAGCGCGACGTTTCGGGTCAGCGCCGAGGCCGAAGGGATGGGCTCGCCGTCGAGTTGGGTGATGACGTCGTCGGGCTTAAGCCCGGCGCGCTGGGCCGGCGAGTTGGGCTCGAGCTGCGTCACGATGGCGCCCTGGGTGGCCGGCACCCGGAGCGCCTTGGCCAGCTGCGGCGTCAGGTCCTGCACGTACGCGCCGAGCCACGCGCGGGTGACGACGCCCTTCTCCCGCAGCTGCGGCAGCAGCGCGCGAATCATGTTCGACGGCAGCGCGAAGCCGATGCCGGCGCCGCCGCCGACGATGGCGGTGTTCATGCCCACCACCTCGCCCTTCAGGTTGAAGAGCGGACCGCCGGAGTTGCCGGGGTTGATGGCGGCGTCGGTCTGCAGGAAGTCGTCGTAGGGGCCCATCTGGATGTCGCGCGCCCGGGCCGACAGGATGCCGGTGCTGACGCTCGACGAGAGGCCGAACGGGTTGCCGATGGCGGTGAGCCAGTCGCCGATCTGCAGCGCGTCGGAGTCGCCGAACGGCACCGAGGGCAAGTTCTTCGGGTTGCCTTTGAGCTGCAGGAGCGCGACGTCGGTGAGCGGGTCTCGCCCCTTCACCTCGGCGCCGAAGGTGCGGCCGTCGTCAAGCGTGATGCGGATGGCGGTGGCGCCCTCGACGACGTGGTTGTTGGTGACGATCCACCCGGTGGGGTCGATGAGGAACCCCGACCCGATGCCTTGGCGTGGATCCGGCTGGGGAATGCCCAAGCCGCCGAAGCCTTCGGGGCCGCCGAAGAAGCGCTCGAACAGCTCGTCCGGACCGCCGCTGCCGCCGGTCGCCGCGTCGCTGGTGGCGACGACCTCGACGTTCACCACCGCGCCGCGCACCCGGCGCACCAGAGGCGCGATGGACGGCAGCGCGACGACGTCGCGCGCGGCGGGCACGGCGGAGGCGCCGGGTTTGGGGGCGGGAGCCGGGGACGCGCGGTCGGTTTGGCTCTGGCCGCACACCGCCGTGGAGAGGAGGACCACCAGGAGCGGAACTGAACGAGAGCGGAGCGCACGCATGGACAGCTCCCAGCGTGGGGACGCAAGCCCCCTGTCGCAAAGGCCGATGCCGGCGCGCTGCTCGGCAGGCGAGCGGTCCCGACGGTTCAATCGTCGCCTCAGGCTCGATATGAGAAGGGTGTGAGCGTCGTCGTTCAAAAGCTGAAGGTGCTGCACGGAGAGCTCGATGCATGCCGGGCGTGCCCGCGGATGATTGGCCCCGTGGTGCACGGGCCGCCGGTGCCGAGCAAAATTTTCCTGGTCGGCCAAGCGCCCGGGCCCCGCGAGGGGAGCTTCGGGCGGCCGTTCGCCTGGACGGCGGGCAAGACGCTCTTCCGGTGGTTCGAGGAGACGCTCGGCGCGGACGAGGAGACGTTCCGCCGCACCGTCTACATGGCGGCCGTGGCGCGCTGCTTTCCGGGCAAGGCGCCCGGCGGCGGCGACCGTCGGCCGGATCCGCTGGAGATCTCCGCTTGCCGCGGCTTCCTGGAGCGCGAGGTCGCCATCCTCCAGCCGAAGCTGGTTCTGCCGGTCGGCACCCTGGCCATCGAGCAGGTGCTGGGCGAGAAGTCGCCGCTCGCGGAGGTGGTGGGCAAGGCCCGGCGGCTCTCGTACCACGGCGTCGAGGCCGACGTGATCTGCCTGCCGCACCCCAGCGGCGCGTCCACCTGGCACCGCATGGAGCCCGGCATCACGCTGCTCCGCCGCGCGCTCGCGCTCGTGAAGGTGCACCCCGAGGTGCAAAAGGCGTTCGGCGGCGGCGTGGCGAAGGTCGGCTAGAGGTTCCGGTTGCGAATAAGCGGTTCAGGCCGTCGCCGTCGCCGTCCACGCTCACGACAGCGTTCACGTCAACGACAACGTTCACGACGTCATCGTTGACGTTGACGTTGACGTGGTCGTCGACGTTGACGTGAACGGCGTCGGCGACGGCTTTTCAGCGCTCGAGCGCCGCGCTCTTCTCCCCCGCGGCCCGCTGCACCACCAGCTTCCGCGAGAAGAGCTGATCCGCCTTGCCGAGCCACGCGCGAAACGCCGGATACTCCGCCGCCTTCACCCGCGCCACCGCGAGCGTCAGCTCCGCTTGCGCGATCAGCTTCTCGCCCTGCATCGAGTAGGCGACGCGGAAGCTCCCGAACGGCGACTCCTCTTTCACCTCGGCGGGCAGCTCCGCCGCGAGGAAGCCCGGCGGCAACGTGTACGCGACCTCGAACACGTTCTTCCACACGCCCGACAGCACCAGGTCATGCTTGCGCGTCGCCAGCGGCGCGAACGCCTGGGTGTACGCGCGGCCGCCGCCGAGCGGGAAGAACCGGAGCCCGTTCGGCAGCACCTCGGCGTAGCGCGGCACCTGCAGCTCGAAGTCGAGCGTCACGTCCTGGTCGAGCCGCGTGAGCTCGCTCATCTCCACCTTCTTCACCGTGAGCCCGGGGAACAGCTGCGCCCAGCCCTGCTCGAACGTCTGCTTGCGCGTCGCCTGCGCCTGGTAGGTGCGCCGATAGTCGGGCGCGCTCTGCCCCCGCACGCTGCTCTTGCCGGTCACCGTCGCCTTGCCATCCGCCTGCAGCGCGACGTCCAGGTGCAGGACGGTGAGGTTCTCTTCCGGCTTCGCCTCCGGCGTCGTCGCGAACGCGGTCGGCCCGTCGGGCTCGATGACCAACACGTTCGCCAGCCGGTCGGCCGACGGCAGCTCGGTGGTCGAGTGGAACTCGGCCGTCCCATCGAGCCAGAGCTGGAACTTCGGCACGTACGCGATGGCGTGGTTGAACGCCGCGAGCGACGCGGGCTCCTCGCCGATGTTGCCCAGGTGCCGCATGCGCAGGAGCACCAGGCGCGAGTCGACGCCGGCCACCTTCAGCATCGCGTGAATCAACGACGCCTTGTCCTTGCAGTCGCCGAACCGGCGCGCGAGCACGCGGTCGACGCGGTACGGCTTGTAGCCGTGGATGCCGAACTCGAGCGCGACGTAGCGCGTGTGGGTGACGACGAAGTTGTAGATGGCGCGCACCACCGCGAGCTCGTCCTTGCGGTCGACGCCGGCCAGCGCCTGGTCGACGGTGCGCTTGAGCTCCTCGTTCGGCGTGAGCTGATCTCGAATCAGGCCCCAGTAGTAGCGGTTGACCTGCTCCCAGTCGCGGTAGGTCGAAACGTGCAGCGTGGTGGCGACCTCCGCCCAGCCCGGCATGCTCGGCTCGGGCACCACCTTCGGCACCTTCGCGCTGGTGAAGCGGTACAGCACGCGCCCGTTCTGCTCTGGCTCGGTGCGGGCGGTGACGTTCTCCGGCAGCCGCTTGCTGTTCCAGTACAGCTTCCGCTGCGCCGGCATGTCGACCAGGTACTGGTAGCGGACCTTGGGGTGCGCGGCCTGCACGTAGTCGACGTCGCCCCAGTAGTCGGAGAGCAGGTTGTCCTTCGCGGTGTCGTCGAGCCGGTACTGCAGCTCGAGCACGTCGCCCGCCGCGAGCGCGGGGAACGAGAGCACCTTCGCGCGCGCGTCGTAGTACATGCCGGTCCACGGCTCGTTGATGTTGCGCTCGCCCTCCGCGTAGCTGTCGACGATGGAGCCGTCCGGCTTGGTGAGCCGCGCCTTCAGGATGCGGACCTCTTGGCGCGTCGGCGCGTAGGTGATGGGGTAGCTGCGGAACGCGTCCACCCCGCGCTGCGTGTAGACCTTCACCGCCATCTGGTGAAAGCGCGACGACTGGCCGGACGGCTGAACGCGCGAGTACGCGTAGTCGACCAAGTACACCGCGTCTTCTCCGGCGAAGGCGTCGGCCTCGGGGACGAGCGGCTTCCAGTCGAGCACGTACTGCGTGCCGATGGGGCTCGACTCGCCCTCCAGCGAGCGCACCACTTCCTTGAGCGTCGGATTCTGAGGGCGAAGCGCCAGAGACCGCGCGAAGGAGGCGAGCGCCGTCTGGCGGTCGCCCAGCTGCAGGAGCGCGCGGCCCTCCCGCTCGTGCACCTCGGGGTCGTCGGCCGACAGCTCCCGGGCGTCGGCGAAGGCCTTCAGCGCCTCTTCCTGCTTCCCGTTGGCGGCGAAGAGCTCGGCGAGCTTCAGGCGCGAAGAGAGGTCGAACGGGTCGAGCGCGAGGGTCTGCTCGAGCTGCGCCGCGGCCTCGTCGATGCGGCCCAAGTCGGCGAGCAGGCTCGCCAGCACCCGTCGGCTCGAGGTGTCGTCGGCGCGCAGCGCGAGCGCGGTGCGCGTGCGCTCGAGGGTCTCTTGCAGTCGGTCGAAGCGGCGCGACACGCGGGCGGCCTCTCGCGCGAGCGAGGGGATGAACGGCATGGCGCGGAAGCTCGCTTCGATCAGCTCCACGGACTTGGGCCACTCGCCCAGCGCCTCGAGCGCGCGCGCCTTCGCCACAATCGCCGCGGCGTACTGCGGGTGCGCGTCGACCAGCGGGGTGAGCAGCGCCAGCGCCTTGGCCGGGTGCTCGAGCTCCAGCTCGAGCTGGGCGAGCATCAGCCGCGCGTACGGCTCGTCGGGCGTGAGCCGCAGGGCGGCCTCCAGGTGCTTGCGCTGCAGGTTGTGGTCGTCCTGGCGCACCGCCGCGAGCATCTGCAGCTCCGCGTCGTTCTTCTTCCGCTCGACCGCGCGCTCCATCTCGGCGACGTCCAGGCGGCTGGGGGCGTCGAACGCGCGGAAGTAGGCGAGCACGCTCGAGTAGTCGCTGCGCAGCGCCGCGTCGTCCGGCTTGGCGCGCACCTCTTTCTCCAACGCCGAGGTCAAGGTCGGCAGCCGCTGCGCCGCCAGGTGCACCTTCTTCGGCAAGGCGGGGACTTCATTGGGCAGCAGCACGCGCCCGCGGCCGCTCTCTTGACGCAGGTAGAAGCCGAGCGCGCCGGCGTCCTGGCAGACCTTGAGGAGCACCCGGTGCACGCCCGCCGGGAGCCGCACCGAGACGCGCGCTTGGTCGGGCCGTGGCTGGTTGTAGCGGTCCTCGGACGCGGCGAGCTGCCCGTCGACGTACAGCCGGAAAGCGCCGGAGGTGCCGAGCGCGAAGGTGACCGGTCCCTCCGACGGCATCTCGAGGAAGGTGAGCGCGTAGGCGACCGCTTCGGTGTTGGGGCGGACGACCGCGCCCAGGTCGACGAAGCCGTTGGGCGCGGCGGCCGGCAGCTTTCGCCAGCCCACCTCGTGCTGCTTGGTGGGGTACTTGGCGTCGAGCGAGAGCTGCGCGCCCTCGGGGCCCCACGGCGTGTCGCAGCCGGTCTTGCCTTCGTTGTCGAACGCGCCGACGACATAGAACTGGTCGATGAAGCCCAGCGGGGCGAGCATCGCGCGCGCCTTGGTGTGTTGGCCGCGCGCGCGGGTGACGTCGGCGTAGAACATGCGCGCCACCGCGCGCGCCTGCGGCTGGGCGCCCGGGATGCGCAGGAAGCGCGCGTAGGGGTCGGCGAGCAGGTTCAGGTCGTCGACCTCGTCGCGCAGCGCGTGGAGGCGGATGAGCGAAGCGGCCGAGCGCGGCGAGCGGGCGTTGGAGAGCGCCTCGCGGGCGTTCTTCTCCGCGCGGGCGGTGGTGGGGCTGTCGATTCGGCGCGCGTGAGCGGCGAGCGGCAGCAGCGCGGCGAGGAGGAGGGCGGCTTGAGGCGCGGTCATGCGGGAGGGAGCGGGCACGGCGGCTGAGGTTAGCCAAAGAACACCGCGCTTGCTGACTCCCTTCCCTGAAGCGCAGCCGAGCGGCTTCAAGCGCGCGCGAGCGTGAGCACCTCGACCGAGCGCGCCCCCGCCTCGAGACAGGCTCGGCTCGCGGCGCGGGCGGTGGCGCCGGTGGTGAGTACGTCGTCGACCAGGAGGAGGGCGAGGCCGTCCAGGCGGCGACCTGCGCGAAAGGCGTTCCAGGTGTTCGCTTCGCGCTGCCTGTCGGAGAGGCCCACCTGCCGGCGGGTGTCGGTGACGCGATTCAGGGCGCGGGGGAGGTATGGGCGTCCGAGCCGCTTCGCCAGCTCGCGCGCGAGGAGCTCGGCTTGGTCGTAGAGGCGCTCGCGCCGGCGGCGTGGATGGAGGGGGATGGCGGCGATGAAGGTCGGCGCGGTGCGCAGGCGCTCGCGGGACTCGCTCGCGAGCAGGTCCGCCAGGTCCCGCGCCAGCTCGGGGTGGTCTTCGTATTTGAAGCGGTGGATTGCCCGCGCGATGGGTCCGCCGTGGATGAAGGGCGCGTCGGCGCGTCGGAACGGCGGCGGGCGCGTCAGGCAGCGCGGGCAGAGGTGCAAGAGGAAGTCGCCGGGCTCGGCGCACCGGGGGCAGTGGAGCGAGGGCGTGCGGTCGACGGCGAGCGAGCAGTCGCCAC
>CAZEDU010000016.1:11802-58108 GCA_964511185.1 uncultured Myxococcaceae bacterium
CACAGAACGGTTCGTTCGTCTCGCGCACCGTCCCGCAGGCGAGGCACGTCGGCGGGAAGAAGACGTCGAGGAGGTATGACAGGCGCATGGAGGGCGCGAGCTGCAACCTCGGCACCAGGGTGAAGGTGGGCAGAGGCGGCAGGGAGGACAGGGTCCAGGCGGTTCACGTTCGGCGCGGCTCGTCTCGGGGAGCACCTCGAATCCGAGCCGGCGAATGGACGCGTTCAGATGAGTGGGGAAATCCATCCCCCTCCTGAGGGGGACAGGTTACCCCACAGTTCGAAATGGGCAGGGCGCGCCACCGAGCGGTGGTGTCTTGGCCCGAGCACGAAGCATCGAGTCCGTGCGAAAGGCAGCCCGCTCGATTCCCGCCTCAAGGCAAGGCTCGGAGCTACAACAAGCTCTGGCGGTTCATCTCCGCCGGCTGTGGCAGTCCCATCACCTTGAGCAAGGTCGGCGCGATGTCGGCGAGCACGCCGTTCTTCAGCTTGGCGCCCTTGAAGTCAGGGTGAATGAGCAGGAACGGCACCGGGTTCAAGGTGTGCGCGGTGTGCGGCTCGCCGCTCTGCGGGTCCACCATCATCTCGATGTTTCCGTGATCCGCCGTGATCACCATCGCGTAGTTCGCCTTGGCGCACGACGCGGCGAGCTTGCCCAAGCACTCGTCGACCACCTTCACCGCCTCGAGCGCCGCGCGCATCACGCCGGTGTGGCCGACCATGTCGGGGTTGGCGATGTTGACGAGCAGGAAGTCGTACTGCTGGCTCTCGATGCGCTTGCACAGCTCGGCGGTCACCTCGCGCGCGCTCATCTCGGGCTTCAAGTCGTACGTCTTCACGTCGCGCGGCGAGGGCACCAGGTACCGCTCCTCGCCGGGGTAGACGACCTCGCGCCCACCGTTGAAGAAGAACGTCACGTGCGCGTACTTCTCCGTCTCCGCGGTGCGGAACTGCTTGAGCCCGTGCTCCGAGAGGACCTCGGGGAAGATCTCCCGCGGCTGCTCGGGCGCGAACGCGGTGGGAAGGCCCTCGAACCGGGCGTCGTACTGCGTCAGCGTCACGAAGCGGTCGAGCCGGAGCGGCCCGCGGTCGATTTCCTTGAAGTCGGGATAGGCGAGCGCCTGCGTCAGCTCCCGCGCGCGGTCGGCGCGGAAGTTGAAGAAGATGGCGACGTCTCCATCGCGCATCGTGCCGACGGGCTTGCCGTCCTTCGTGATGACGGTGGGCTCGACGAACTCGTCGGTGACCTTCTGGTCGTACGAGGCGCGCACCGCGGCGGCCGCGCTCGGCGCCTGGTGCCCCTTGCCGCGCACCATCGCGTCGAAGGCGCGCTGCACGCGATCCCAGCGCTTGTCGCGATCCATCGCGTAGTAACGGCCCGACACCGTCGCGATCTGTCCTTCGTGGCGCTCGGCCAGCCGCTTCTCGAGCGCCTCGACGTACCCGAGCGCGCTCTGCGGCGGCGTGTCGCGCCCGTCCAGGAAGGCATGGACGAACACCTTCGCCACGCCGCGCTGCGTGGCCAGCGCGAGCAGCGCGTACAAGTGCTCGAGCGACGAGTGCACCCCGCCGGGCGAGACGAGCCCGAGCAGGTGCAGCGCGCTGCCGTTCGCCTTGGCGCGGTCCATCGCGTCGCGCAGCACCGCGTTGGAGAAGAACTCGCCCGATGCGATGGCGCGGTTGATCCGCACCAGGTCCTGGTAGACGATCCGCCCCGCGCCGATGTTGGTGTGGCCGACCTCGGAGTTGCCCATCTGCCCTTCGGGCAACCCGACCGCGAGGCCCGACGTCGACAGCTCGCTGTGCGGAAAGTCGCGCGTCAGCTGATCCAGGTGCGGCGTTCCGGCGAGCAGGATGGCATTCGACTCCCGTTCCTTGCGGATGCCCCACCCGTCGAGAACGACGAGGAGAATACGGTGCTGTGGGCGCGTGGTCATGGCTGGCTCGTACATAGCGCAGCCACCGACGGGGCGCTCGGCGGTCGAAAACGCCCGTTAGAACCGAGCGATGGTGACCAGCGCGGGCTGGGACGGCGGCAGCACCGGCTGCGCGCGCACCTGGGCGCCCCGCTGGCGCTTCAGCGCGTCGAGCTCGCGCTGGTACCCGTCGCGCTCGTTGATGAGCTTCTGCCGCTCTTCCTTGAGCGCGGCCTGGCGATTGACGCCCGTGACGATGCCGTAGATGAGCAAGCCGACGCCGATGGCGCCCACCGCGGTCAGGGCGACGCCGACCAAGAAGACAGGGGCCAAGGCGGCGCCGCCGGCCGCGGAGCCGATGAGCCCGATCGCCATCACCGGCAGCCCGATGAGGATGAACGGCGCCAGCACGTAGCCTGCGTAGCCCAAGATGAGTGAGGCCACCGGCACGTCGGTGCTCATGTTGCGGATGCGGCCGTTGAGCTCGGTGAGCTTTCCTTCCAGCTCCGCCTCGCGGGTCGCGTCCGCCTGCGCCAACAAGCGCACCTTGGAAGGCGACTCGGCTTGGGCGAGGAGCCGCACGTGCTGCCTGTCGGCGGCGCTCGGCGCCGAGCCCAGGGTGGCGGTGAGGAGAAGGAGCGAAGCGACCACGACGAAGCGCCTCCAGCAGAGTGTCGAGAAGGAGACGGCGGCTGTAACACGCGGGATGGGACCGGGGACAGTCCCCCATCGCATCACTTGTGGTACGGCTCGCCCTTGAGCAGCGTGAACGCGCGGTAGAGCTGCTCCACCAGCACCAGGCGCGCGAGCCGGTGCGGCAAGGTCATCGCCGAGAGCGACAGCGTGAGGCCGGCGGCCCGGGTCACCGCGGGGTCGAGGCCTTCGTCGCCGCCGATGGCGAAGAGCAGGTCCTTCGCGGCGAGCTGCTGCGTTCCCACCCAGCGCGACAGCTCGACCGAGCTCAGCGGCTTGCCGCGCTCATCGAGCGCGACGAGCACGTCCTTCGGACCGGCCAACGCGAGCAGCGCCTTCGCTTCGTCCTCGCGCTTGGGCTTGGGCGGCAGCTCGACGAGGGAGAACTTCGCGTAGTGCGCGAGCCGCTCGGCGTAGCGCTGGACGCCGGGCTCGAACAAGCCGCTCTTGTCCTTCCCGACCGACGCGACGCGGACCTTCAGGCGGTGGCTCCGGCGATCTCCCGCACCTGCTCTTTGGGCGCGTCGGCCCACAGGCCTTCCAAGTCGTAGAACGCGCGCACGTCGTTGAAGAACAAATGCGCGACGACCTCGCCGTAGTCGAGCAGCACCCAGTGGCCGGTCTGCTGGCCTTCGGTGCCGATGGGGCGCGCGTTCTCGGTCTCGCGCAGCACCTGCTCGATGTGGTCGGCGATCGCGGTGACCTGCCGCTCGGAGTCGCCCGAGGCGACCACGAAGTAGTCGGCGTAGCTGGTCATTCCGCGCACGTCGAGGATGACGACGTCGGACGCCTTCTTGTCCAGCGCGAGCGCCGCCATCTTCCGCGCCAACGCGAGCGCGCGCGGGTTCTCGGCGACCTTCCTCGGCGCTTGGGCGACGCGGGCCTTTTTGCGCGCGGGGCGCGCCTTGCCGCCTTTCGCGCTGGGCCGTCGGTGGGCCGGCTGGGTGGGACGGGAGGGCTTCTTGCCGCGCGGGGCGGGACGCTTCTTGGGTTTCGCTGGGCTCATTTACGAACGCACTTGTCCTTTGCCGTGCACCACGTACTTCTGAGAGGTCAGCTCGCGCAAGCCCATTGGCCCGAAGGCGTGCAGCCGGCTGGTGGAGATGCCGATCTCCGCGCCGAGGCCGAGCTCGCCGCCGTCGTTGAAGCGGGTGGAGGCGTTGATCATCACCGCCGACGCGGTGACCTCGCGCTCGAACCGGGCCGCCGCGGCGGCCTGGCGCGCGACGATCGCCTCGGTGTGCTCGGAGCCGTACTGCGCGATGTGGGCGAGCGCCTCGTCGAGCCCGCGCACCACCCTGATGGCCAGGATGAGCTCCAGGAACTCCTTGCCCCAGTCGTCCGCGCGCGCGGCCACCACCGGCAGCTTCGCGGCGCGCAGGAGCTTGGCCGTCTTCGGGCAGCCGCGCAGCTCCACGCCCGCGGCGACCAGCTGGCGCCCGACGGAAGGGAGAAAGCGCGGCGCCACCTGGGCGTCGACCAGCAGGCACTCGGCCGCGTTGCACACGCCGGGGCGCTGCGTCTTGGCGTTGAGCACGATGCGCTCGGCCATGCCCAGGTCCGCGCTCTGGTGCACGTAGACGTGGCAGACGCCTTTGTAGTGCTTGACCACCGGGACGCGCGCGTGCTCGGCGACGAAGCGGATGAGCCCTTCGCCCCCGCGCGGGATGCACAGGTCGATGAGGCCGTCGAGCTGAAGCAGCTCGAGCAGCGCGTCGCGCGCGGCGGTGGGGACCAGCTGAACGGCGTCATTCGGGAGCTTCGCCGCCTGGAGCCCGTGGGCGAGCGCGCGGGCGATGGCCTGGTTCGAGTGGAGCGCTTCTTTGCCGCCGCGCAGAATGGCGGCGTTGCCGCTCTTCAGGCACAGCGCCGCCGCGTCGGAGGTCACGTTCGGCCGCGACTCGTAGATCATCAGCACCACGCCGAGCGGCAGCCGCACCTTCTCGACCACGAGCCCGTTGGGGCGCTTCCACGTCTCGGTCACCTCGCCGATCGGATCAGGCAGCCGCGCGACTTGGCTCACCGCGTCGGCCATCGCCTCGATGCGGGCGGCGCTCAGCTCGAGCCGGTCGATGAACGCGGCGGGCTGCCTCTGGCGCCGGGCGGCGTCGAGGTCGAGCGCGTTGGCCTTGAGGATGGCGGCGCGGCCCTTCTCGAGCGCGCGGGCCATCTGAGCGAGCGCGAGGTTCTTCTGCCGGGTCGAAGCGGTGGCGAGCGCGCGGCTGGCGCGCTTGGCTCGCTCGGCGATGGGGCGCATGGGGTCCATCGGTGGGGGGCGCCTCTAGCATGGTAGGGTGCCCGACAAAAATGACCGCCGAACGCGAGCAGCAATTCCTCGACCTGGTGAAAGAGTTCCCCGACTCGCCGATGGGCCACTTCTCGCTCGGCAAGTACTACGTCGAGAGCAGCCGCTACGCCAACGCGGTCCAGGCGCTGTCCGAAGCCGTGCGGCTCGACGTCGGCTACGCGGCCGCTTGGGTCGCGCTGGGCGACGCGCACGCCGGTGCGGGCGACGCGGCGAAGGCGCGCGAGGCCTACGAGCGGGCGCTCGAGACGCCGCACGGCAAGAAGGACGCGAGCCTGCAAGACGACATCGCGTCCCGCATCGCCGAGCTCTGATCAGCGGCGCCTGCGCAGCCGTGGCAGGAGCACCAGCGCGAAGAACAGCCAGAGCGACAGGTCCTTCATGCCGTTGGGGCAGCCGCCACAGCCGCCCACCGTGATGCTGCCTCCGCTCAGGCCAGGGCTTCCGTTGCCGAAGTTGGCCGTGCAGTTCCCGCTGCACACGCGCTCGGCCGGGTCGCACACCAGGTCCGGGTCGCACTCGTCATTGTCGGTGCACGCTTCGCCCGCTCCCTTGCGCGCCGCGCAGGCGGGCGTCCGAAGCGTGTCGTCGCAGCGACCCGAGGCGCAGTGGTCGTCCGCGTTGCAGGGCAGACCATTCGCGCGCGGCGCTTCACAGGTGCTGTCGTTGCAGAAGGCGTCGCCTTGACACTCGTAGGTGCCGACCGCCGCGCCGCAGGCTTCGTTGACGCTGGGATACGCGGTGCAGGTTCCGCTGCTGCCCCCCGACGTCTTGCAGAAGCCGCTCTTGCACGAAGGCTGTCCGGAGCTGGTCTCGCATGGATCGCCGAGCTTCGGGATGAGCGTGCAGACGCCGGTGCTCGCGCTGGGCGCGTCGGGCTTGCACCACGTGTCGCCAAAGAGGCAGCTCCCGCGCTGGTCCAAGAAGCTGCTCCGCACCACGCAGGCCTGGCTCACGTCGTGGCGCTTCTCGCAGACCTTCGAGTCGTTGCAGAACGAGAGCGGGTCGCAGTCGCCGTCTTCCGCGCAGCCGAAGTTCGCCTCGGTCTGCGCAGCGCAGAGCTGGGTGTTCAAGTTGCAGCCGACGCACGGGCTCTCCACGCAGGGCACGCCTCCATCGTCGGCGGTCGCGCCGCAGCTCTCGCCCAGGTTCGCCCGCTGGACGCAGGTCGCGGTGCCCGCGCTTCCACGCACGCAGGCGAGGCCGTCCCGGCAGTCCCCGCTGTCGAGCAGGTCCACGCAGGTGGCGCCCACGTCGCCCGGCGAGACGCAGACGTCCTGAATACACGCCAACCCCGAGGCGCAGTCCCGGCTCACGCAGCTCTCGTTGAGGCCCGCGGGCGCCACGCATTTGAACTGGCCGGCCACGTCCATGCACCGGGCTCCGTCCGCGCACAGGTCGGACGTCGGGCGACAGGGCGTGTCGACGGCGAGGCGCGCCACGCAGGTGCCCGAGCAGCTCGCGTTGCTCGACGGCTTGCAGTAGGCGTCGGCCGCGCACTCTTCGCTCAGAGAGCAGGCGCCGCCGAGCGCGACATTGCCGACGAAGATGTCCACGCACTCGAGGCCCGCATCCGCCAAGCCCCCCGCGGCCCGCAGCCGCCGCCCCTCCGCACGGCACTTGCCGGCCTTCTCGGCGTCGTACGACATGCGGCCCGCCTGCACCGAGGCGGCCAGCACATCGGTGGCGATGCCCAACCCGCCATCCGTCGTCGAATCGCACGAGACCAGGGGGAGCACGTCGCCGATGGTCGTGGTGGCGAGCAAGGGGAAGCGCTCGAACTCAGCGTCGCTCAGCTTCGTCCCGCACGCCTCCAGCGGCGTCCTGATGTTGTTGATGAGGCCCGAGCGGACGTTCGCGCAGAACTGATCCAGCGGAATCGAATCAGCGACGGCGCCGTCGGTCACCTCGCCCGCGTCGTTGTCATTCGTCTCGGGGTCACAGTTGCTACAGCCAGCCGTGAGGACCACCAGACCCAGAAAGACCAAACGTTTCATGGCGCGTTGCTCCAAGAATCCGAGAGGGTGCGGGACGAAGCACAAATCGAACCAGACTCACATCTGACAAGCACGCGAAAATGCGAGGTGCGCTCGACCCGCGGCGCGCGACGCGCATGCCCGCGTGACAGTCGTGTCGCGGCTTCCGCCGAGACATGAGACAGACGTCAGCTCGGGCCGCTGGTGCTCGTTTCGCTGGAGCGGTAAGCAGCGGCGAACGCCAACGCGATGTCCCACGACCCACAGCCGCCTGACTCCACCCTGGGTGCCGATGTCCCGGGCGCGACCTTGCCTCCCGCGCTCGAGCGCGGCGCGTATCTGCTCGTGTTCGAGGAGGCGTCCACCCGCATGGTGCCGCTGTCGGCGGGAGACCATCTCATCGGCCGGGCGGAGACGTGCGCGGTTCGCCTCGAAGATCAGCGCGTCTCGCGGCACCACGCTCGGCTCACGCTGAAGGACGGCCGCGCGCACCTGCACGACCTGGGCAGCCAGAACGGGACGCGCGTCAACGACGAGCTGCTCAAGACGCCTTACCTGTTGTCTTCGGGCGACGTGGTGACCATCGGCTCCGCCGCGCTCGTCTTTCACATGGCGCGCGGCGCGCTCGCGTCGTCGGGGCTCTTGGACGCGGCGTCTTTTCGCGCCCGCGCCGACGTCGAGCTCGAGCGGGCCCGCCGGTATGGCCGTCCCTTGAGCGCGGTGCTCGTGCAGCTCGACCAGGAGCCCGAGGCCGCCGCGCTGCAGGCGCAGCTGGCGCCGCTGCTCCGTCGAGCGGACCTCGCGACGTTGGCGAAGGCGCAGCTGTCGGTCCTGTGCCCGGAGACCCCGCGCGAGGAGGCCGAGCCGCTCGTGGCCGAGTGGGTCGAAGCGCTTGGCGCGCGCGCGGGGGTGGCGGTCTTTCCCGACGACGCGCTCGACGCCGAGACGCTGTTCGCCGGCGCCCGCGCCGCGGCGCTGAGCGCTGCGCCCGCCGCGGTGGCGCTCGCCGCGACGACGGTGCGCGAGCTGCACTTCGGGGCGGTGCGCGTGTGGGTCGCCGACGCGAGCATGAGCCGCCTGTACGAGCTGGTGGAGCGGCTCGCGCAAAGCCCGCTCACCGTCTTGGTGCACGGCGAGACAGGGGCGGGCAAGGAGCTGGTGGCGACCGCGCTGCATCACCAATCGCCGCGCCGGAGCGCGCGGTTCGTGGCGGTCAACTGCGCCGCCTTCACCGAGTCATTGCTCGAGTCCGAGCTGTTCGGGCACGAGAAAGGCGCGTTCACCGGCGCGGTGAGCGCCAAGCCGGGCGTGTTCGAGCAGGCCGAAGGCGGGACGCTCTTCCTCGACGAGGTCGGCGAGATGAGCGCGGCCCTGCAGGCCAAGCTCTTGCGGGTGCTCGAGACCAAGCGGCTCACGCGGGTGGGCGACACGCACGAGCGCGAGGTCGACGTGCGGGTGGTGGCGGCGACGCACCGCGACCTGAGCGCCGAGGTGAAGGCCGGGCGTTTCCGGGAAGACCTCTTCTTTCGACTGTCCGGCGCGACGGTGTGGGTCCCGCCGCTGCGCGACCGGCCGCGGGAGCTGCCGCTTTTGGCGCGCCGCTTCCTCGACCAGGCGTGCCAAGAGAGCGGGCGGTCCGCGCTGGTGCTCACGCCCGGCGCGCTGGTGCGGCTCGCCGCGCACCGGTGGCCCGGCAACGTGCGCGAGCTGAAGAACGTCATGGCGTACCTCGCCGCCACGGTGAGCGAGGGCGCGGTCGAGGCGTGGCAGGTCTCCGCGCGGCTCGACGCGCCCACCGCCGCGCCGCCGTCGACGCCGGCCGCCCCGAGCAGCACGCCGCTGGCACGCGCTTTCCGTCCGCTCGCCGACGAGGTGCGCGAGCTGGAGGAGCGGCGAATGTTGGAGGCGCTCGATGCGTGCGAGTGGAACCAGACGCGCGCCGCGGCGGCGATCGGCATGCCGCTGCGGACGTTCGTCACGCGGTTCAAGCAGTTCGACCTGGGCGCGCGGCGAGGGTCGGTGCGTGGCGTGAGCTAAGGCGGGTGCGCCTGGAGCCCCCCAGCTCAATTCCCTTTCTGCTCGAGCTGCGCGTCGACCAACTTCCAAGGCGAGCGGGCGGCGACCTCGGCGACGAGCTGCTCGACCGGGCGCACGTCCGGCTCGACGTTCCACACCACCGCGTATCCGTTGTACCCGGTCGTGAGCAGCCGCTTGCCGTCACGCGAGAGCTGCGCGGTGTAGCCCGGGCCGGTGAACGAGCGCAGCAGCTGCCCTGTCTTCAAGTCATAGAGGTGCGCGCGGTGATCCAGCGCGGCGCTCGCGAGCAGCCGCCCATCGTCGCTCACCGAGACGTCCATCACGTTGTTCTGGTGATGCGCGAAGTTGTAGACGCGCCGGCCCGTCGCCAGGTCCCACACGCGGACCTGGTGGTCCTGCCTTCCCGCGGTCACCAGGTGCGTGCCGTCGGCGAAGTACTCCATGTCCTGCACCCAGGTGCTGTGCGCGTCGAACGTGCGCTTCACGCGGCCGCTCGCCGCATCGACGAAGGAGAGCTTGCCGTACTCGTTGGACGCGGCGAGCTCGGTGCCGTCCGGGTGCCACGCGAGCGACGAGATGCGCTCGGGGTCCAGCGCGTGCTCGGCGATGACGTCGAGGCCCTCGCCCGCGACGACGCGGACCTTCCCGTCGTAGCCCGCGGTGGCGAAGCGGTTGCCGTCGCGCGTGCCGGCGACGTCGGGCACCAGGCTCGGATGGGGAATCTCGCCCAGCCGCGTGCCGGTGGCCAGGTCGATGAGCGCCGCGAGGCGCACCGGCCGCTTGAAGTTGGTGAGAAAGAGCGTGCGCGCGTTCGGTCCCCACGCGAGCGCGAACGGCGTCGGCCCGACCTCGAAGGCGGCGCGCTGGGTGCCCGCCCGCGCGTTCCACAGAAACAGCTGCCCGCTCTGGGTCGGGGTGGCGATGAGGTCGTGCTCGGGCGCGTAGAGCGACGGAAACACCGACTGCCGGTACGCGACGCCGAGCGGCAGCACCTGAAAGTCGAACACGCCGGCGAGCGACCAGATGGCGACGTTGCCGTGCAGGCCGATCACCGCGAGCTCGTCGTGTGACGGGCTGAGCGCGCTGCCGAACAGCTTCCCTTCTGGCCACACGTCGACGACGGTGAGCAGCTGCCCGCTGCTGGTGTGGTACGCGCGCAGCCGCGCGTCGTGCGTGCGCACCAGCAGCACCTGGCCGCCCTGGGTGAGCTCCACGTTCGGCCAGCGCGCGCCCTCCGGCGTCCGCACGGAGTGGCTCTTCTTCCAGCCGTCGCGTTGGTAGAGGTGAATGTTGGCGTCGCTCTCGGCGATGGCCGCCCACGCGCCGTCCTCGCTGAGCGAGATGTCCGAGACCTCGGCCTCGAACGGCCCCATCAACGCCGTGCGGCGATGGTCGGACAGGCGCCACACCGACACCGTCTTGTCCCACGAGCCCAGGTACAGCTCGCTGGCGTCGGGGCTGAAGGTGATGGCGGCGATGCGGTCGGTGTGCTGCGAGAGGGTGGCGATGAGCGCGCCGGTGCTCGCGTCGCGGACGCGCGCCTCGTCGTTCTGGCCGGCGACGATGAACCGCTGGCCGTCGGGCGTGAAGGCGACCCGGTAGGGGTTGGGGTCCTCGAAGGAGAGCACCGCCTCGCCCGAGTCGACGCGAAAGACGCGCACCTTCTTGTCCAGCGCGCCGGTGGCGACGCGCTGGCCGTCGGGGCTGAAGGCCACCCAGTCGAGGCCGCCGTCGTGGGGGCCGAGCACGTGCACGAGCGCGCCGCTGCGCGCGTCCCACAGCCGAACCGTCTTGTCGGTGCTGCCGGTGACGAGGTGCTTCCCGTCGGGGCTGTACTTCGCGGAGACGACGTCTTTGTGATGTCCGACCAGGTCGAGCCGCTTCGAGGCGACGGGCCGCATGGCCTGGGTAAGCAGGTGGCGCAGCGCGAGGCTCTTGGGGCTGCGCCGGAGCGCCTCGGCCAGGTACACCGACGCGCGGAGCGGGTGGCCCGACTGGAGCTCGGAGCGGCCTTGCTCTTCGAGCAGCGCGAGGGTGCTCCGCTCGGCGTCGCGCCGCAGCAGCGACTCGCGCAGGCCGGCGACCACCGCACCCACGCCGAGCAACAGCACGGCGACGACCGCCGAGACGACCACCGCGCGGTGCTTTTGCAGCATTCGCCCCAGCCGCTCCCAGGCGGAGTAGCGGTGGCTGGTGACGAGCTGGCGGGTGAGGAAGCGGCTCAAGTCATCCGCGAACGCGCGGGCGCTCGGGTAGCGCTGGTCTTTCTCGCGCGCCATCGCGCGGGCGACGACCGAGGCCAGGTCCTCGGGCACTTCGGGGCAGCGGGTGCGCACGGGCGTGGGCGGACCGGCGCGCACCGCGGTGAGGACCTCTTGGGTCGTCTTTCCTTTGAAGGGCGGGACGCAGGTCAAGACGAAGTAAAGAATCGCGCCGAGCGCGTAGACGTCGGCCCGCTCGTCGACGCCGCCCGCGTTCGCCTGCTCCGGCGGCATGAACGCGGGGGTGCCCATCACCGCGCCGACGCGGGTCAGCTCCGCGCCTTCGTCCGATGAGGCGGGCTCGGGGGACGCCTCGCGCTGCTGTTCGTTGAGCGGCTTCGCGAGGCCCCAGTCGATGACGACCGTCTCGCCGAAGTCGCCGACCAGCACGTTGTCGGGCTTCAAGTCGCGGTGGAGCACGCCCTTGCTGTGCGCGTAGGCGACGGCTTCGGCGACCGCGAGCACGCGCGGCAAGAGCGCGAGCCGCTGGGCGAGCGTGGTCGACGGAGCGACGAGCTGGGTGAGCGTCGTCCCCGCCACCAGCTTCATCGTGTAGAAGTGCTCGCCGTCTTCGGTGCGCCCCGCGTCGTGCACCGGGACGATGCTGGGGTGCTCGAGCCGCGCGGTGGTGAGCGCCTCGCGCGTGAAGCGGCGGGTCAGGTCCGGGCTGGGCGTGAGGAGCTCTTTGAGCGCGAGCTCGCGGCCGAGCTCGCGGTCTCTGACGCGCCAGATGCGCCCCAGCCCGCCGCTCGCGTGCTGCTCGATGAACTTGTACCGCTGCCGGTCGCGCAGGGGCAGCGCGTCGCTCCCGGCGTCGGAGGTGGGGAGAGGCGTGGCTTGCGTCGCCGAGACCGCGGTGGTCTCGAGTGGCCTTGCGGGCTCGTCCGGGCGCGGCATGAGGCGCCGGCTCTTAGGGCGTGGGGGAGGGTGGGCGCAAGGGTGGGGGGGACGCGCGGGTAAAAGGCCGTTCACGTCGCCGTCCACGTCCACGTCCACGTCCACGTCCACGTCTACGTCTACGTCTACGTCTACGTCCACGTCCACGTCCACGTCCACGTCGTTGACGTTGTCGTCGACGTCGACGTTGTCGTTGTCGTGAACGGCGACGGCGACGGCCGTTCCGCCGCATCACCCAACCCCCGCGCAGGACCGGCACGCCAATTCAGCGCGACGTCGCGCCAAATCGGCGCGATTCGCCCCACCGTCCCTCGAGCGAAGCGCTTGGCACCCCGGCTGCACAAGGCCTCGAGCCGCGAAGTGCTCCTCACACCCAAGAAAGCCAAGCCATGAAAACGCTCTCCCGTGTCGTCTTGTCGTTTGCCGTTCTGCTCACCGCCTGTGGCCCCGAGATGGCGGACGGGTTCGACCCGGTGACCGGCGAAGGCATCGAGTCGGTGAAGCAGTCGGTGGTGGTCAACGACCTCTACGCCAAGCTGCGCGAGGTCGAGGGGCTCTTGCCCGTGCCGCCGCCCTCCGTCGAGGTCGAGGTCGGCCAGCTCCAGTCGAACGGCGCGTTCAACGGCCTGTCGACGACCTACTCCATCGACCCCTTCACCAAGAAACCCCGGCCAATGACGCCGAGCCAAGCCATCGACGGGCTCGACGCCATCTTGGTCTTTCGCGGCGCCCCGGGCAGCGCGCTCACCGTCACCGCGAACGGCCAGACCGCCACCAGCTACGACGGCCGGGTGGCGATCAACGTCGGCCGCGCGCGGCAGGTGGACTGGACGCTGCAGGCCGGCGCGTGGAGCCGCAGCGACAAGCTGTTCCTCTCCCGCGCGTCCGTCATCGGCGCGGGCGCGTTCACCGTCGCGGCGCTGCCCATCTCCATCGTCTACGAGCCGCCGATGAACGCCGCGCGCACCAACTCGGCCACCATCGGGTTCCGCCAGGAGATGACCACCATCACCACCATCTCCCGCGGCGCCAGCAGCAGCCAGGCGCCGAAGTGGGCCACCGGCATCGTGATGCGCGACATCCTCGACCGCCTCTCCAAGCACTGGAAGCCGGCCGCGGCGGTGAAGACCGCGCTCTCCGTCAGCAAGACGCTGCTCGGCAACGTCGATACGACCACCACCACCGGCACCACCGTCAACAGCGACTCGACGCTCGGCCTCACCCAGGTCAGCGCGCAGAACATCACCACCAACGCCAAGCTCGGGCCCGGCCGCGGCGATCTGATCGTCTTCTACAAAGACGCGCGCGTGCTCTGGGGCATGGAGGACGGGGAGGTGACGCTGACGCTCATCGACCACGGCCCGCTCGCGATGCTCACCATCGACACCTTGAAGAACGACCTGGCGGCGGTGCAGGCCGGACAGCCCGCGCCGGTGTCGGGGCTCGACGCGCCCACCCTCGAGTCGTTGATCAAGCTCGACCCGTCCGCGTCGCTCGGCGGGAGCAAGGCCATGCACCTGGGCCTCACCGCGCTGGGCGGCGGCGCCGCGCTGCCCACCAGCCGCTTCACCAAGAACACCACGCTCCTTCTGTCCGGCAGCAGCTTCAACAACTCGGTGAGCCACACCGTCACCCAGACCGACAAGCAGAGCAGGCTCGAGACCACCACCACGGTGAAGAACTGCCACCCGGGCTGGCTGTCGGTCATCGGCGTCGGGCAGACCAAGGCCGGCACCTTCACTTCGAGCGTGTCGTTGGGCAGCTCGCGCACCGACGTGGTGAGCAGCACCGTGTCGGCCGGCTTCTCGCTCGCGGCGGCGGCCGGCGAGAGCTACTCGGTCGAGGTCTACTACGACAACATCTTCGGCTCGTTCCTGACGCGCCCGCCGCCGCTCAACATCTCGGTGCTGTCGACCGGCTCGATGATGATGAAGTGATTTAGCGCAGGACCTTCATCAACAAGACGAGCAGCAGCGCGAACGCAATGACGCCGCCGAAGACGATGGCGTAACCCAAGAAGTACTGCGGCATCGACGGGGCGCGAGGTCCGAACTCCAGGTTCGGATCTCCGCCCGGTTGCTGTTGCGGGTCCTGCGGCAGCTCGCTCATGGCGCCTTCTTTACGCAGTCTTCCACCGCGGCGCCACTCACAGCCGGCAGGTGACCCCAATGCCGCCGACCTGCCGGGCGTAGACGAACTGGTCCTGGGTCAGCTCGTCCAGGTACAGCGCGCCCTTGAGCTCTAGGTCGATGTGCTCGGTCAGCGGCCGCACCAGGCGGGTGGAGACGAAGTTGCGGTCCTCCTCGTCCTCCAGCATCGGCAGCTCGGCCGAGTAGAACCGGCGGCCGCCGCCTTGCTGCACCGCCCCCTGCGACAGCCAGGTGAGCTTCCAAGGGAGCCGCAGGCCGAGCGCGCCCGCCACCCGGTGGCGGTGGTAGCTCTCGCCGAAGCTGTTCGAGGTCTGCTCGAGGTAGCTGTAGTGGACCGAGGCGAGCACCCGGCCGCGGTACTGGTAGCCCGCGGAGGCGCTGAGCACGGCGTCTTGCCGCCGACCCTGCGCGCCGGTCACCTCGCCCGTCGCGTCGCGCGCGAGCGCGTGGTAGCGAAGCTCGCCCAGCTCCCCCGCCGCGTGCACCGCGTGGCGCCGGTTGAAGCGATAGCGCACCAGCGCGCCGCCCTCCGTGCCCGTGAAGCTGTAGCGGAAGAAGCCGGGCTCCCAGTTGAGGAAGCGGTGCGGCCCCGCCGACACGCGCACCTCGAGCGTCGGCGCCCGGATGAAGTCGACGTACGGCCGCGCGGAGAGGTCGGTGTAAGGCCTGCCGCCGCGCCGGTCCTTGAGGCGCGCGTCGACGCCCAACCTCAGCGAAGGCGTGAGGGCGAAGCCGCCGCTCAGCGACGCGGCTTGAAAGACGGCGTCCTCGCTGCGCACGCGGAAGAAGCGCCGGGCCGCCACGTCGTACGCCCCGGTGAGCAGCCCCCGCTCCTTCGCCCACAGCCCCTCCAACGAGCCGAGGAGCGACAGGTTGGCGTCGGGGGTCGGCGCCTCGTCCGAGCGCTTGTCGGTGGCCACGCGCTCGGCGTTGGTGTCGTAGGCGGCCCCCACCGAGGCCCGCGCCGCGCCCTTCGCGTCCGCCCAAGTCACTCCGGTGAACAATGCGACGGCGGCGGCGAGGAGCGGCGGCAGCGCGCGAAGTAACATCGCGCCATGCGCGCCATCTCGATTCTCCTGCTTCTCCTCGCGGGCGCCTGCGCCCCGCCGACCCTTCGCTTTCGCACCGAGGTGAAAGGCGAGGCGACGATTCCCGGCAGCCCGTTCGGGGCGCTGCTCGGCGTCCTCCCGCCGGTGAGCGGGCTGAGCGACATCGACTTCGACCAGAACCAGGACTTCCGGAACCAGGGCGTCACGAAGGACGACGTGAGGAGCGTGCGCGTCGAGCGCGTCGTGTTCACCGTCCTGAGCCCCAGCGGGCAGACCTTCTCGTTCTTGGACACCATCGAGGTCGTCGCGCGCATCCCCCAGAAGGAGCAGCGCGTGGCGTCCAAGCGCGGGCCGTTCGGCGCCTCGTCGCTCTCGCTCGACCTCGAGAACCCCGACGTGACCGACTTCGTCACCGCGCCCAAGACGACGTTGACGGTGAGCGGCAGCGGGCGCCAGCCCGACCGCGACACCCAGGTCGAGGCGGTGGTGGGGCTCGAGGTCGAAGCGCTGATTCTCTGAGGCGGAAGCGGTCGAGCCCACGCGTCAGTCGGCCGGCAGGGTTTTGGCTTTGTGCTCGAGCGAATCCGCGCGGGCCTTCAGCTCATCGGCCAGCTTGCGCAGCCGAAGCTGCTCCTGCATCAGCCCTTCCAAGTCGTCCGACTCGAGCGCCGGGGTGCGCTGCGGCACGCCGACCACCGGGCGGCCGTCGGAGGCCTGCGCCGGGCGCACCGTGAGCGCGACCGACGGGGGCGTCGCGGGAGGAGGGGGCGCGTGCGGCGGAGGCGGAGACTGCGGCGAGGCCTCGGGCGCCCTGGAGGGGCTGCCCATCGGGGCGTTGGCGGAAGGGCTCAAAGAGGACGGGTCGGCCGAGTCGGAGGCGCCGACGCTGATCCCGGACGGCGCGGGCTGCGCCGCCTCGGCCCTGTCGTTGGCGGCGCTGTTGGCGGCCTCCGCGAACCCGCTCTGCCGCCGCGTCAGGCGGATGCGGCGGTCTTGCTCGTCGAACATCGCCTCGTCCGCGAGGAACTCGTTCATGCGCCGGTCCAGGTCGCGCTCTTCGCGGGCCTCGGCGATGCGGCCTTCGAGCGCCTTGAGCTCGCGGCGCAGCTTGTCCTCGCGGTCGCGCAGCAGGTCGGCCTGCTCGAGCAGGTCCTCCGGCTCTTCGGACGCCGGCTCGGCCTTGAGCGGCGGCAGCGACGATGCGGGGAGGCTGGCGCGCAGCCGGTCCCGCTCGGTGCGCAGCGCCTTGAGCGCCGCGAAGAGCTTCTGCCGGGCCGCGCGGTCGTTGGTCGAATCGAACGACGCGCGCGCGCGCTGAATCTCCTCGGTGAGCGAAGCGTGCAGAGACTGCTCCGCCGCCACCGCCGACTGCTCGGCCGTCGCGACCGCCTGCGCCAACCCGGTGAGCTCCGCCGACAGCTCCTGCGAGCGCTTGAGCGCGGCGTCGAGCTCGGGGCTGGCGAGGAGCGCCTTGCCGCGGGCTTCCTTCATCTGGGCGATGCGCGCCGACAGTTGGTTGAGCTCGGCGCGCCGCGCCATCTGCTGCGCGCGGAGCTGGCTGAGCTTGCTCCGCTCGGATTGGACCGCCGCGCGCGCCTCTCCCACCGTCGCGGCGGCCGCGCGCGGGCTCGGCGCCAGAAGGGCGACCAAGACGAAAGCGAGAGCGGCGGTGGGCAGGCGAAGGCGCATGAAGTCGAAGCAGAGAAGAAGCAACGCAGGTGCCACGTCTCAAGGGGCCTGGGCGGCTTTACACCATAAAATACCTGAGCAATTCGAACCGCCTAAGCCGCTCGGCGGGACGTGAAGGCGGGGAGCGCACCTTCAGAAAGTCACCACCCTCGGATTTTCGAGGGGCGCGTCAAGGCTCGTCGGGCGCCTGGCCCTTCTGCAGGAAGCCGTATTTTTCGAGCTTGTAGTAGAGCGCCGAGGTCTTGATGCCGAGCAGGCGAGCGGTCTCGGTCTTCACGCCCTTGGCTTTCTCGAACGCCTTGCCGATGAGCTGCTTCTCCAGGTCCTCGAGGATGTCGGGGAGCGGCCGGTCTCCGTGGGGCACCGGCAGCGCGTCGCCCGGCGCGGAGGTGGACGCCTGGAGGAAGCTGGGCAGGTCCTCGGGGCGAAGCGCGTCGCTCTCGGCGAACACCAGCGCCTGCTCGATGGCGTTCTCCAGCTCGCGCACGTTGCCTGGCCACGCGTAGCGCGTCAGCTGCGCGGTCGCCTCGGGGGTGATGCCGCCGACGCGCGGGTTCACCTTGGGCGCGTGCTTGACGACGAAGTGGCGCGCCAGCTCGGCGATGTCTTCGGGCCGCTCGCGCAAGGCCGGCAGCTGCAGCGGTACGATGTGCAGCCGGTAGTAGAGGTCCTCGCGGAACCGCTTCTCGGCGACGAGCGCCTTCAAGTCGCGGTGGGTGGCGGAGAGCACGCGCACGTCGACCTGGAGCGTCTCTTCGCCGCCGACGCGCTGAATCTCCTTCTCCTGCAGCACGCGCAAGAGCTTGGTCTGAATCGAAAGGGAGATTTCGCCGATCTCGTCGAGGAAGAGCGTGCCGCCGTCGGCGAGCTCGAAGCGGCCGAGCTTGCGCTTGATCGCGCCGGTGAAGCTGCCGCGCTCGTGGCCGAACAGCTCGCTCTCGAGCAACGTCTCGGCCAGGGCGGCGCAGTGCACGACCACGAAGGGCCCCTGGCTGCGGGGCGAGAGCGCGTGAATCATGCGCGCGAAGAGCTCCTTCCCGGTGCCGCTCTCGCCTTGAATGATGACGGTGGCGTCGGAGGCGGCGGCCTTCTTCGCCTGCGCGAGGACCTTCTGCATCGGCTCGCTCGAGCCGACCAGCGCGGCGAACGGGCGCGCGGCGTCTTGCTCGAGCGCCTGGTTCTGGGCGAGCAGCCGCTGCACCTTGCGGCGGGTGGCGGCGAGCTCGAGCCCCTTGTCGACCTTGGCGCGCAGCACGTCGGGCGGGAAGGGCTTGGTGATGAAGTCGAAGGCGCCTTCTTGCATCGCCCGCACCGCGGTCTCGATGGTGCCGTACGCCGTCACCACCAGGATGACGGCCTCGGGGTCGCTCGAGCGAATCGACTGGACGACCCCGATGCCGTCGAGCTCGTCCATCTTGAGGTCGGTGACCACCAGGTCGTAAGGCTGCTTCTGGTAGCTGGCGACGGCTTCGAGCGGCCGCTTGAAGGCGGCGACCTGGTGACCTTGCTTTTGCGCCGTCACCGACATGCCTTCTCGCAGCGTGTCGTTGTCGTCGATGATGAGAACGCGCGCCATCAACGCCTCGGTGAGATGAGCCTTCAGGAGACGCCTTTGTCGCAGGAACGGGATGCGTTGCTCAAGTTGCTCGCCGAACACCGTCCCGCCGACGCGAAGGAGCGGGAGGATTGGGAGCGGATGCTCGTCTTCGCGCGCACGCTCGAAGCGCCCCTCTCTCGCGCGCAGCCCGAGGCGCACTTCACCGGCAGCGCGGTGGTGGTCGACCCGACGGGCGAGCGCGTCTGCCTGGTGCACCACGCGAAGCTGCGCCGCTGGCTGCAGCCGGGCGGGCACGCCGAGCCGGGCGATGGCGGCGACCTGCGCGCGACGGGCCTGCGCGAGGCGCGGGAGGAGACCGGCCTGCCGGTGCGGTGGCACCCCGCCGCGCCCGGTGCGCTCGACGTCGACGTGCACGCGATTCCCGCGCGGAAAGACGAGCCCGGGCACCTGCACCTGGACGTGCGCTGCCTGGTGGTGGCGGACGACCCGGAGCGGCTGCGCGCCGACGAGACGGAAACATTTGGCGCGCGCTGGCTGTCGTGGAATGAAGCGCTGGCGGTAGCCGACGAGCCTGCGTTGTCGCGGCTCCTCCAGAAGGCTCGCGCGTGCTGCCGCCGCTAGCCGTGGGGGGCGCCATGCGTCGTGTCGTTGTTCTCAGCGCGCTGTTGTTGGCGGTGGGCTGCCGCCCAGCGGTGACGATTCGTCCGCTGCTCCCCGCGCCCTACGACGTCGGCGCCGAGCGGAAGGTGACCCTCGAGGTGGACGCCGCTTCGGGCAGCGGCATCGACACGCTGGACAGGGCCGGAGGGGAGATCGACCACCCGGGCCTGCCCGTGCCGGAGGTCGAGCAGCAGCTGTCGCGTGAGCTGCGCTCGACCGGCTACTTCACCGCCGCGCCGCCCGACTCGGCCGACTTGGTGTTCCACGTCCACGTGACCGCGTTCCAGGTGAAGGTTTGGAGCGGCGACTCGGCCAAGAGCGACCGCACGCTCGAGTCGGTGATGCAGGCGAAGCTCGTGGTCTCGAAGCGAAACGGCGAAGCGGTCGCCACGCGCTTCTACACCGCGCAGGCCAAGCAGTGGCTGCTCAGCGGGGCGAACGCCGGCGACCTGAAGGGCACGATGGTGCGGGACACCAGCGCGGACCTGGTGCGCAAAATCGTGCACGACTTCGTGCCGGTGGCCGACGAGCGCCGGGTCGAGCTCGAGGACGCGCCCGAGGTGAAGGGCGCGGTGGAGCTCATCACCCGAGGGCAGCTCGACCAGGCGCGCGCCGCGCTCGAGGAGGTGCTCACTCGAACGCCGGGCTCGGCGGCCGCGCACTACAACCTGGGGCTCATCGACGAGGCGGAGAGCGACTTCCCCGCGGCGGCGCGCCACTTCCAGGAGGCGCAGCGCCTGTCTCCGCGGCCGCTCTACGCCGCCGCGCTCGAACGCGTGAAGGGCCTGCGGAAGGTCCGGTAGCGGTCGTCACCGCGCCTGTGTCCAGAACGGCAGGAGCGGCTGACACTTCGCCTCGCACGGGGCGCAGAGCTCCCCTTCGCGCCGGCCTCCTCCCGCGGGAGGAGGGCCCCACCAGAACTCGGCCAACGCCAGCGCGCGCAGACCGCGCCGCGCGGCGTGGTGCAACAGCTTGGGGCCGGCGCAATCGCCCGCGCCCCACGACGGCGCTCCGGGCTCGAAGAACGACCGCAGCGGCCGGCGCTCGCCCGCGAAGTTGACGAGCTCGTAGGTGTCGAAGATGTCGCGCATCGCCCGGCGGGAGAGGAAGCGCCGGAGCCGCTTCATCGCGGCGAGCCTGCGCGGCGGTCCCTCTGGCGGAAACGAGGCGATCTGCAGCGTCAGCGCCTGGATGCGCGCCTCCGCCCGCGGCTCGAGCGCCAACCGTCGGGAGGCGTCGAAGATGGGCGGCACCCAACCGGGCACCTCCCACCGGCCGGCGAGCTGGCCCGAGAACGCGCGCAGCACCTCGCGGCGCCCCTCCGCCGTCTCCACCACCAGCACCCCGAACATCTTCCCGCCTTCGGGGCGCTGCACGGCTTGGGCGGTGGTGATGCCGTCTGCCACGCGTCCCTGGCGCAGCTGCGCTTGCAGCGCGAGCGCGGCTTCACGCGCCAACGGGTGGGGCGGAAGCCCAACGTGGATCAGCGCTTCGGCTCCGCGGGCTTGGCCTGCGCCCGCTGCGTGTCAAGCCTCTCGTCGGCCTTCACCTCGCCCTTCGCTTCGGGCTTGGGCGCTTCCTTCTTCTTCGACTTGTCGTCGCTGCCGAGCTTGCCCCGCGCCTGCCGCTGCGCGCTCATCACGCCCTGGCTCAGCTCTTGGCTCAATTGGTCGAGCTTGTTGCCGAACGGGCTCTTGTTGTTCGTCACGCCCTTGGCGAACGACATCGAAGCGGTCAAGCACACGGCGGCGATCAAGATTTTGCGCGACATCTCGTGAGGCTCCTGCGAAGTCACGCGGGTCCATAGCGCAATCGATGGGCGAAGCGCCAATCGCGCGCAGTCGGCCTGGAGGGGAAGGGAACCGGGCTGTCGAACGCTCGAGCGAGAGTCGCCGAGCGGTGCCGTGTGTCGAGCCGGGGATTTTGTCGCGGCTGGGCAGGCGGTGGGCGTGAAATCGGTTGCTCCAGCGACGTTTTTCACGCCCACTGCGAGCTCCACGCGTCGAACGGGCACCCACCGCCGTTCGGCGGTCGTGTCTTGGCGGGGGCACGGGCCATCGGAGCGCCGACGCCTGCCCACAGCCACCAACGCTCCCTTCAAGGCCAGCCAGCGCCGCCCTTGCGAAGCTCGTCGGCTGGAACGCGCAGGCGAAACACGGTCTGCCCGGGCCGCGACTCCACGGTCAGCGCCCCGCGGTGCGCCTGCACCAGCTTGCGCGCGAGCGGCAACCCCAGCCCGGTTCCTTGCGCGCGGGTGGTGAAGAACGGCTCGAAGACGCGCTCGAGCAGCTCGGGCGCGATGCCGGGTCCTTCGTCTCTGACCTGGACGACGTAGTCCGTGCCTTCGCGCGCGCCGCGCACCTCGACCCGCCCACCCGCCGTCGACGCCTGCACCGCGTTCTTCACCAGGTTGAGCAGCGCGGACTGCAAGAGCCGCAGGTCGCCGGAGAGCGTCGCGGGCTCCACGCTCACCTCGAGCGCCACGCCGGCCTGACGCGAGTCGCCCTCGAGCAGCGCGCAGGCGCCGTGAACCCACTCGCCTGCCTCCAGCGGCGCGAGGCTCACCTGCTCCTGCCGCGCGAAGGTGAGGAAGTCGTCCACGATGCGCTTCAAGTACGCCAGCTCCTGCTTCACCCGCCCCAGGTGCTCGCGCGCGGGACCTTCCTTCGGCAGCTCGTCGCCGAGCAGCCCGGCGAACAGCTCGATGCCGCCCAGCGGGTTTCGGACCTCGTGCGCGACGCCGGCGAGCATCAGCTGGAGCTGGCGGTCGCGGGCCTCGAGCTTCTGCCGCATCTGCTCGAGCTCGCTGGCGAGCACGCCCAGCTCGCGCACCGGCTCCGACCCGACCGGCGTGGTCAAGTCGCCCCGGCCGATGCGCAGCGCGCTCTGCACGAGCCGCTCGAGCGGGCCCAAGAACGCCCGCGCGGTGACGAGCGCCAGCGACGCGAGCCCGATGACCGCGAGCGCCACCAGCCCGGCGTACACGCGGAAGAGCCGCACCAGCGGGCCGAAGAACTCGGCGCTGCCTTCGACCGCGACCGCGCCATAGACGGACGCCCCCGAGCGCAGCGGCGCGTAGCCGGTCTTGTAGTCGCGGCCATCGGAGCCGCGGAAGAGCACCTGCGACGCGGTGCGCTCCCCTCGCCAGACCCGCTCCAGCTCGAGCCGGTCTCTGCCGAGCTCGGGTACCTCCGCGCCGATGGGCAGCGCGCCGCCGACGTCGATTCGCACCCGGCCTTGCCGGTCGAACACCACCACGCGCCGGAGCCCGGCCACCGCGCGCAGCTCCTCGAGGTCGCGTTTCACCGCGCGGAAGCTCCGCGTCTCGAGCCGGTCGTCGTCGGGCTCGAGCGAGAGCACGCGGTCCTCCGACAGGCGCGCCGCCGCGGAGGCCGCGAGCGCCGACAAGCTGCGCCCCAGCTCGTCCTCTAAGATGCGGCGCGTGAGCCCGTAACCCGCCCAGCCCGCGGCGAGCAGCAGCAGCAGCGTGGGAGCCAGGATGACGACGAACAGCCGGCCGCGCACCGAGCGCGGCATCACGGCTTCTTGGCCGCCGCGCGCGTCCGGCAGATGTCTTCCACCAGCGCCATCGACTCGTCGTCGAAGTTGACGAACTCGACGCCCATCCCGGCGGGCCGCGACGGGTCGCCCGGCGGGTTGACGTGCACCACGCGCCCCAACCCCTCGATGAGCTTCG
Source organism: uncultured Myxococcaceae bacterium (assembly GCA_964511185.1). Taxonomy (GTDB): domain Bacteria; phylum Myxococcota; class Myxococcia; order Myxococcales; family Myxococcaceae; genus CAZEDU01. Next base: position 34,690 of record CAZEDU010000016.1, read on the forward strand.
AGCCGTCCTTCAAGGAGAACTGGAGGTAGAGCATCGTCCCCGTCTCCTTCGGCGTGTCGGTGCGGATGAACATGCCGCCCGGGGAGATGTTCACCGAGTACTCGGCGAGGAAGTCCTCGAGCGTGTTGAACCGATACTGCACGAGCAGCGAGAGCGGGGTCCGCTCGTGTCGCCTGCGTGTCGAGTCGTCGAGCTCGTCGGCCATCGCGTGGACGAGCATCCTAGAGCAGAAAGCACCTGAATCGATCATCGCCTCGCAGGTTCTTTCGCCCGATCCGCGCCGGGGGATGTGTTGTCGCGCGCTACGGCTTCAGCAGCACTTCCAGCGCCTCGCCCAACGTCTCCACGCCAATCGGCTCGAGCTTGCGCTCGGTGAGCCGCTTCGCGCTGCCCTTGGGGAGCACCACCGACCGAAAGCCCATCTTCACCGCCTCGGTGAGCCGCGGCTCGATTTGGCCGACCGCGCGCACCTCGCCGGCGAGACCGACCTCTCCGAGCACCAGGGTGTGCGGGTCGAGCGGCTTGTTGCGCAAGGACGACGCGAGCGCCGCGCACACGGCCAGGTCGGTCGCGGGCTCGGTGAGCTGCATGCCGCCCGCCACGTTCACGAACAGGTCGCAGCCGACCAGCTCGACGTCGCCCTTCTTCTCGAGCACGGCGGCGAGCAGCGCCACGCGGTTGGAGTCGACCCCGATGGCGGTGCGGCGCGCGGTGCCGTAGCCGGTGGGGGACACGAGCGCCTGCACCTCGACCAGAATCGGCCGCGTGCCGTTCAGGGTCGACGTCACCACCGAGCCCGACTTGCCGGCGGGCCGCTCGGCCAGGAACAGCGCCGACGGGTCGGGCACCTCGGCCAGGCCCGCTCCCTTCATCTCGAACACGCCAATCTCGTTGGTCGACCCGAAGCGGTTCTTGTGCGCGCGCAGGATGCGGAACGGGTGGCCGCGCTCGCCTTCGAAGTACAGCACCGTGTCCACCATGTGCTCGAGCACGCGCGGACCGGCGATGGCGCCGTCCTTCGTCACGTGGCCCACGATGAAGGTGGGCACGCCGCTGCGCTTGGCGAAGGCCATCAGCCGGCCCGACACCTCGCGCACCTGCGTGATGCTGCCCGGCGCGCTCGAGAGCTCGGGCAGGAACATCGTCTGAATCGAGTCGATGACCAGCGCGCAGGGCTTCAAGGCCTCGGCAGCCGAGAGAATCTTGTCGGCGTCGGTCTCGGCGAACAGGTGCAAGGTCGGCGAGCGGATGCCGAGCCGCTCCGCGCGCATCTTGGTCTGCTTGAGCGACTCTTCACCCGAGACGTACAGCGCGGGTTGCTGGCGCGAGAGCCGGTCGATGGCGGCGAGCAGCAGCGTCGACTTGCCGATGCCGGGGTCGCCGCCGAGCAGCACCAGCGAGCCATCCACCACGCCGCCGCCCAGCACCCGGTCGAGCTCCGCGATGCCGGTGGTCCGGCGCGCCTCCGCCTCGGACGAGACGTCTCGGAGCAGCACCGGCTTGGCGCTGCCGCCCGACGCGCCCCACGCGGGGCGCTTCTGATCATCGTTGACCTGCGTCTCTTCGACGAGCGAGCCCCAGGCGCCGCAGTCGGGGCACTTGCCCAGCCACTTCGCCGTCTGCAGCCCGCACGCCTGACACGCGTAGAACGTCTTCGCTTTGGCCATGCACCCCGTTTAGCGCACGGCTCTGACGTGGGGTGCGCAGGGCCGCTGAAATGTCACGGCGGTCCTTCGCCGTGCCCACCGAAGATGGCCGCGTTGCGGAGCACCTTGTCCATGCCGGGGCCATAGTCGTAGAGACCGCCATCTGGCGTGAGGTAGTAGCCGAGGCCGGTGTTCAGATGAATGATGCGCGCGCCGCCGTCGAGCTCGATGAACGACACCATCGGTAGGCCGGCAGGAGCATCGCCTCCGGTGCCTGTCGAGGTGATGACGACCTGGGTTTCGGGCAGCACACCGGCGTCGGTCCATCCACCGTACGAGGCAGCGCTCGAGACATCGCGCGCGAGCGGGTGATTCGGCTGGTCGATGGTCAGGTCGCCGGCGTATTCGCCGTAGTCGGTTGAGAGCGACACCGGCAGCAGCGAATAGGGCGGCACGTTCGGCGGGTCACCGTCCGCGACATTCCACCCGCCCCATTCTGTACGAACGAGCCCGCCGCCCGAAGCGACGAACTGATTGAGCGCGATTTCGCCCTCCGGCAAGAGATCATCCGAGTAGTAATTAGCCTGCAGCCAGTAGACGACGTCGACGCTTCCTCCATCAGACGTCGTCAGGCCACCATCCCAAGCGAAGTAGACGGGCCCGAGCGTGACGTCCAGGCCAGCGTCGAGCAACGCGAGCTCGACGCTGGGGCCGTTGCGATCGAGCGGCGCTTCGTCATCATCGAGAATCAACACGCGCACGCTGCGGCACACCGCTGATGCTCCGCTCCCCTCGCATCGCTGACCAAAGGCGCAGGTCCCGCAACCGTTACCTGGGCCACCATCCCCCGCATCTGCGCTGCCACCATCGGTGCCCTGGTTGTTCCCGCCGTCTTGTGAGCCCGAGTCTTCATTCGTGCCCGCGTCGTCGTGCTGCGAATTTTCAGAAGGGCAGGCCGACAACAGCAGCATCGCGATGGAGCCAACCAGCAGGGGCTTTGACATAGGCCCTGATGATGTTGCGACTCCGCGACGGTGGGAAGAAATTGGAGCGGCCCCAGCGGCGGCCCGAGCCGAGCGGCGACTCCGTCGTGTGGCGAATCGAAGCTCCGCGAGTTCATCCCGCTGCTGATGCGCGCTCGTGAAGAGCGCTTGGTCCGCGCGATTGCCGAATCCCCCGCGACGAAGATCGTGGTGCTCTACGGCGCGGGTCACCTTCCGAGCGTTCTCCATTCGCTGGAGGACTTGGAGACCGGCTGGAGAGAGGTCAGCCGCCGAGAGCTACCGGACGGCCAGTAGCAACTGGTCTCTACGGCGTCACGCAGCCACAACCGCACGCGTTCGAGAAGTACTTCTCGGGCGGCGGGCAGACAATGAACGCCGCCGCGCACTTCTTCGTGTCGGTGTAGAGGACGTTCACGTTCGGCGGAAACACGCACGCAGGCGCTCCCGCATCGCCCGGGTCAATTCCGCCGTCGAAGCCTGTGCCACCGTCGAAGGTGGGGAGACCGCCATCGCCCTTCTCTTCGATGCAGCCGCACCCGCAGTCGTCAGAGAAGTAGCGTTCGTCGTGGTCGCAGACGAAGTCGAGCAGTTGGCATTGGTACAGGTCCATCGCGGCGTAGCGAACGCCCGGCGCGGTCGGCCCGTAGCAAAAGCCACCATCGGGGTTGTGGGTGCCGCCGTCGAGCGGAGGCGCGCAGCCGCAGCCGCAGTCATTTCCGAAGTACTGATCCGGCGGCACGCAAGTGAACTTCGCCGCCGCGCATTTCTCCGGGCCTTCCAGCGTCAGAGTGGCGTTCGCCGGAAAGCGGCACACCGGCCCCGCGTCGACAGTGCATCCGGGGTCGGCGCCGCCGACGCCTGACAAGATGACCGAGTCACCTTCCAGTCCATCTCGCGTCTGACCGAGCCCGCAGGCGAGCAACAAACAACAGGCAACCGAGACGACAGAAAGCTTCAGCATGGCTTGGGGCTCCGACCGAAAAGAGAAATCCGGTCGACGCCAAAGCAAACGGGATACCGAGTCGCTCATCAGAGAAGTCGCGCGTTTATTCTCTCTCGCGCTCTCGACTATTCGCGGTGGCATCAGAATTCTGCGAAGTGACGCTCGAGCTGCAGGCCAAACGTGGCGAGCGAAGAAGCGCGGGTTGCGCCCTACGGCACTGGGCGTTTCGATGATGGGAATGAACCCGCTGAGCGTATGGGCATGGTCATCGCTTTGTTGTCGCTCTCTGGGCGTGTGGACACGTGCACACGGCAGTGGACGAACCGAACCGGCTACAGGTGGAGGTCGCCGGCGGCTTCGGGCTGATAGACGACGGAGAGCACCCGGATGGTCCGCATGCGGTCTCCTGGAACCGGCCACTCGATGACCTGACCCTTCGTCGCGCCGAGCAACGCCATGCCCACCGGCGCGAGGACGGAAATCTTCGACTGCGAGACGTCGGCCTCCTGCGGGTACACGAGCGTGACTTCGCGCTGCTCGCTGGAGTCCACCATCTCGAACACCACGCGCGAGCGCATGGTCACGACGTCCTTGGGCAGCTCGTGCTGGTGGTACAGCTGCGCGCGCGCGAGCTCGAAGTCGAGCATCTCGGCGGCGTGGCGCTGGGCGCCCTCGAGGTAGCGGTCGACCACGGCGCGCAGGCGAGAGAAGTCTTCGTGCGTGAGGAGGATGGGAGGGCGTTGAGACGGACGCATAGGGGGTTCCAGGCGGACGGGGTCCGGTTGCGGGTGAGAGACAAAGTAAGGAGGGGTCGGCGCTACGGCAGGTGTTTCAGGCCGCAGCGCGTGGATCAGGGAAGGACTGATCTCGACTCGTGAGGGCTCCCACGCTCAGCGCGCCGACGGTGCTTTGGGCTGTGAGAGGGAGGGGACCCGCCACGACTTGCTCTCGATCAGAAAGAGACAAAGCAAAATAGCGGCAGCCCATGACTCTCGCAATGCGTTCCGCTCCGACGGTTCGCCAGTCGTCCTTCGGGGCCTACTTCTGGGAGGGCGTTTGGTCATCGAGTCGACGTTCGGCCCCTGCACCCTCGGGGCAAGACCGGCCCGCTTCTGCCCCCACGACTCGTCAACCATCCTGGACCAATTGGTTGACAAGTCTTTTTCGCCTGTCTATTCGGGCGCTTGTCCCGCTTCATTTCCTCCGGAGGACCAACGTGTCCGAGCTTGCTGCCTCGTTTCACGGCCACGCGCACCATGCGCATCGGCCGCTTCCGCCCGAAGGCGTGGCGGTGCGGCACGACTGGACCTTGGAGGAAGTGAAGGCGATTCACCAGCTGCCGCTGCTCGAGCTCCTCTACCGGGCGCAGACGGTCCACCGCCAAGTCTTCACCGAGCAGAAGGTGCAGCTGTGCTCGTTGCTGTCCATCAAGACCGGCGGCTGTCCGGAAGACTGCGCCTACTGCCCGCAGGCGGCGCGCTACCAGACCGGGGTGAAGGCCGAGAAGCTGATGTCGCCGACGCAAGTGATGGAGGCGGCGCAGAAGGCGAAGGCCGCCGGCGCGACGCGCTTCTGCATGGGCGCGGCGTGGCGTGAGGTGAAGGACGGGCCGCAGTTCGAGCAGGTGCTCGACATGGTGCGCGGGGTGCGGCGGCTGGGGCTCGAGGCGTGCTGCACGCTGGGCATGCTGAGCGAGCGCCAGGCGCAGCGGCTGAAGGATGCGGGCCTCACCGCGTACAACCACAACCTCGACACCTCGGAAGAGCACTACGGCGACATCATCTCCACGCGCACGTACCAAGACCGGCTCGACACGCTCAAGCGCGTGCGCGACGCCGGCATCTCGGTCTGCTCGGGCGGCATCATCGGTATGGGCGAGAGCATCGACGACCGCTGCCGCATGCTGCTCACGCTCGCCAACCAGGCGCTGCACCCCGAGTCGGTGCCGATCAACGCGCTGGTCCCCGTCGAAGGCACGCCGCTCCAGGCCCAGTCCCCGGTCAAGCCGATCGAGCTGGTCCGGATGATCGCCACCGCGCGCATCCTGATGCCGGCGGCGATGGTGCGGCTGTCGGCCGGCCGCTTGAGCCTGTCCCAAGAGGCGCAGCTGCTCTGCATGGCGGCGGGAGCGAACTCCATCTTCTTCGGAGAGAAGCTGCTCACCACCGACAACCCCGAATACAACGACGACATGGCGCTGCTCGCCGAGGCCGGCATCCAGCCGCTCGAGCCGAACACGCGCCCGTCGCCGCAGAGCTAAGCGCCCACATGCCGTCTTCCGTCGCCACAGGTTGGGCGCGCGAGGCGCTCGCCGCGCTCGAGCGCGATGGGCTCTTGCGGCAGCTCGAGCCGCTCGAGTCGCCGCAGGGGCCGGTCGTCACCATCGCCGGTGTCCCGCTCGTCAACTTCTCCTCGAACGACTACCTGGGCCTCGCGGCCGACAAGCGCGTGACCGACGCCGCGTCGCGCGCGGTGGAGCTGCACGGGCTGGGCGCCGGCGCTTCCCGCCTGGTGGTGGGCGACTTCACCGCGCACCAGGCGCTGGAGAAAGAGCTCGCGGCCTTCATGGAGACCGAGAGCGCGCTGCTCTTCGGCACCGGGTACCAGGCCAACGTCGGGACGCTTTCGGCGCTGTGCGGTGAAGGGGACGTCATCTTCTCGGACGCGCTCAACCACGCCTCGCTCATCGACGGCTGTCGGCTCTCGCGCGCGAAGGTGGTGGTGTACCCGCACTCCGACGTGGAGGCCCTGGCCCGCCTGATGGACGAGCACCCCGGGCGGCGGCGGCTCATCGTCACCGACGCGGTCTTCTCGATGGACGGGGACCTGGCGCCGGTGCGCGCGCTCGACGCGCTCGCCAAGGCGCGCGGGGCGGCGCTGCTGGTGGACGAGGCGCACTCGGTGGGCGTGCTGGGGCCGCGCGGCGCGGGCTTGTGCGCGGCGCAGCAGGTCCGGCCCGACGTGCGCATCGGCACGTTGGGCAAGGCGCTCGGGACGTTCGGGGCGTACGCCGCGACGAGCGCGCCGGTGCGCGCTCTCTTGATTCACAAGGCGCGCTCGCTGGTGTTCTCCACCGCGCTGCCGCCGGCGGTGTGCGTGGCCGCGTCGCGCGCGCTCGCGCTGCTCCAGGACGAGTCGATCCGCGCGCGGCTGTGGCGGAACATCGAGCGGTTCGCCGCGGGCGCGAGGGAGCTGGGCTGGAACGTCGAGACGCGCAGCGCGATCTTCCCGCTCGTCGTCGGCGAGCCGCGCCGCGCCGTGGATCTCGCGGCCGAGCTGCGGCGGCGCGGCATCCTGGCCAAGCCCATTCGTCCGCCCACCGTGCCGGTGGGCACCAGCCGCCTGCGCTTCGCGCTCTCCGCGGCGCACCACGACGCGCACGTGGAGCTGGCGCTCGCCGCGCTGGCGGCGGTGCGCAAAGAAAGTTGAGCGCTTCATGGCGGACCGTACCCGCGCGCTGCTCGAGCTGGACCGCGCCCACCTGTGGCACCCGTTCACGCAGATGCAGGTGTGGCCCGACGACGAGCCGCTCGTGATTGAAGCGGCGGAAGGCAACTACCTCATCGACACGCGCGGGCGGCGCTACTTCGACGGCGTGTCGTCGCTGTGGGTGACGGTGCACGGGCACCGCAAGCGAGAGCTCGACGACGCGGTGCGCGCGCAGCTCGACAAGGTCGCGCACTCCACGCTGCTCGGCCTGTCGTCGGTGCCGGCCATCGAGCTGGCGGCCCGGCTGTGCGCGCTCGCGCCCCAAGGCCTGAACAAGGTCTTCTACTCGGACAGCGGCTCCACCGCGGTGGAGATCGCGCTCAAGATGGCCTACCAGTACTGGCGCCAGAAGGGGCGCCCCGAGAAGAGCCGCTTCGCCGCGCTGGCCGAGGCGTACCACGGCGACACGGTCGGCTCGGTGAGCGTCGGCGGCATCGACCTGTTTCACCAAATCTTCCGCGGGCTGCTCTTCGAGGTCGAGCGCATTCCCACGCCGTACGCGTACCGGTGGGAGGGCGAAGGGGATTGCGGCGAGGCCGCGCTCCAGGCCGCGGCGCGCCTGTTCGAGGAGAAGGGCCACACGCTGGCCGCGCTCGTCATCGAGCCGTTGGTGCAGGGCGCGGCGGGGATGTTGACGCAGCCGAAGGGGTTTCTGGCGCGGCTCGCGGCGCTGTGCCGGAAGCACGAGGTGCTGCTCATCTGCGACGAGGTGGCGACGGGCTTCGGGCGCACGGGCACCTTGTTCGCGGTGGAGCAGGAAGGGGTGAGGCCGGACCTGTTGTGCCTCGCGAAGGGAATCACCGGCGGGTATCTGCCGCTCGCGGCGACCTTGGCGACGGATGAGGTCTACGGCGCGTTCCTGGGCGCGGTGGCCGACAAGCGGACGTTCTTCCACGGCCACACGTACACGGGGAACCCGCTCGCGTGCGCCGCGGCGCTGGCGAGCTTGGACCTGTTCGAGTCGGAGAAGACGCTGGAGAAGATGAAGCCGTCGGTCGAGGCGCTGACGGAGGGGTTACGGGAGGTCGCCGGGCTCTCGCACGTCGGCGAGGTGCGCCAGCGCGGCTTCATGGTGGGCATCGAGCTGGTGCGCGACCGAGGGACGAAGGAGGAGTATTCGTACGGCGAGCGTCAGGGACAGCGCGTGTGCTGGGCGGCGCGGAAGCAGGGCGTGCTCCTGCGGCCGCTCGGCAACGTGGTGGTGCTGATGCCGCCCTTGTCGACGACGGTGGAGGAGGCGCGCATGCTGACGCGCGTGGTGCGGGAAGCCATCGTCGAAGTCTGCGGGGCGTGATGGGGCTTGGGAAGACAGGGGACAGTCCCGTTAGGGGACGGTCCCCGGTTCGGCTCTTCGTCGCGGGGACGGACACGGGCGTTGGGAAGACGCAGGTGGCGGCGGCGCTGCTCGCGCTGCTCGCCGAGCGGGGGATGCGGCCCGCGCCGTTCAAGCCGTATGAGAGCGGGTGCCAGGACTTGCGGCGACCGCAGGACGCGCTGACGCTCCGGGCCGCCGCGCGAAGCGACGACGCGCTCGACGACATCTGCCCGCATCGGTTTCGCGCGCCGCTCGCACCTGGCGTGGCGGCCGCGCGGCTGGGTCGCGCGCCGAAGTGGTCGCGCACGCTCGAGGCGTTTCGCCGCTTCGACGGCCGCTCGCTCATCGCCGAGGCCGCGGGCGGCTTGCTCGTGCCGCTGGACGCGAAGCGCGAGGTCATCGATTTGATTCAGGCGCTCGCGCTGCCGGTGGTGCTGGTCGCGCGCGCCGGGTTGGGCACGCTCAACCACACCGCGCTCTCCATCGAGGCGCTGAGGGCTCGGCGCGTTGCGATTCACGCCGTGGTGCTGGTGCGGTCCACGCCCGAGAGAGATGCATCGCAGCGCGACAACGCGCGCTGGATTCAGCGGCGCCACGGCGTGCGCGTGCTGGGGCCGCTCCCTTATTGCGAGGACGAGAGCGAGCGTCGGCGGCGCTTTGCCCGCGCGCTGGCGCCGCTGCTCTTGGCGCGCTGAGGCCTTGGAGGCGGTGGCGGTGCGGGTGGGTTCGCGGCGCTGTCCAGTCTTCGGCGGTGGAACAGGTGTGATCCTCACACTTCGGCGCCGATCAAATTTCATCGCTCCGCGAGCAGCGAATTGGACGGCCCAAACGATCCGCGCGACAACCTTTCGCGAATGGCAGAGATCATCGACATCTCGCTCCTGAAAGACGCCAAGCGGTACTTCCACAAGCTGCTCGACGCGCGGGGGATCGGCTACTTCCTCCGGCACGACGGACCGCGGCCCTTCCAGATCGAGCCGTCGAAGGTCGAGATGGTGCTGCGGACCGCGGCGAAGGCGCGGGCACCGCACCTGCCGAAGCCAGCGCCGCCGGCCATCGACCACGCGCGAAAAGAGATCCGGCGCGAGCTGATCCGCCGGGTGGTCGAGGCGATGATCCTGACCGGGCTGTGAGGAAATCGAATGCAAACGCGTCGACTGGGGCGGAGCGGCCTCAAGGTCTCTGCGCTGTGCTTGGGGACGATGACCTTCGGCGAGTCGAAGACGTTCATGAAGAACGTCACCTCGTCAGAAGAAGAAGCGCGGCGGGTGCTCGACCGCTCGCTCGATGCGGGCATCGACTTCCTGGACACCGCCGACATCTACAGCGAAGGCCGCTCAGAGGAGCTGCTCGGCAAGCTGCTCGGCCCGCGCCGCAAGGACGTCATCCTGGCCACCAAGTGCCGGTTCGCGATGACCGCGCGCCCGCGCCCGATGGAGCTGGGGCTGTCGCGCCGCCACATCCTACAGGCCTGTGAGGATTCGCTGCGCCGCCTGCACACCGATTGGATCGACCTGTATCAGGTGCACATGCAGGACGGCGCGGTGGAAATCGAAGAGACGATGCGGGCGCTCGACGACCTGGTGACGAGCGGCAAGGTCCGCTACGTCGGCTGCTCGAACTACACCGGCTACCGGCTGACCGAGTCGCTCTGGGCGTCCGACAAGCGCGGGCTCACCCGCTACGAGTCGGTGCAGCTGCAGTGGTCGCTCATCGAGCGCGGCGCCGAGCGCGAGGTGATCCCCGCCTGCCGCGCCTTCGGCTTGGGCGTCATGGTCTGGAGCCCGCTGTGCCGCGGCTTCCTCTCTGGCAAGTACCAGCGGAACCAGCCGCCGCCTGCGGGCACGCGCCTGTCGGAGTGGAAGGACACGTTCAACAAGTACAACAACGACCGCACCTGGCAGATTGTCGACGTGGTGCGCGAAGTCGCCGCGGCGCTCGGCTCGACCCCGGCGCGCGTGTCGCTCGCGTGGCTGCTGCAGAAGCCGGAGGTGAGCAGCATCATCATCGGCGCGCGCGACGAGAAGCAGCTCGAGGACAACCTCGCCGCCACCGAGCTCGCGCTGCCGGCCGCGCTCGTGGAGCGGCTCGACAAGGCCTCCGAGCTCGCGTGGCAGTACCCCTACGACTTCATCGGGGCGCGCGAGCGCTGGTGAGCCTCACAACCCCGAGCCCAAGAGGGTGAAGGTGTCGCCGGCGCTCGGGCCCGGCGTGGTGTCGTCGACCCACTCGTAGAGGTACCAGGCCTGATCCAGGCTGCCGAGGTTGGGCATCATCTGGTTGACCCAATGGTAGGCCGCCGCGTCGGTGCCGGACTCGGACAAGCCGTAGGCGATGAGCGCGAGCGAGCCGCGCACGGGGTCGCGCACCAGCTCGATGAGGAAGAAGTCGTGCGACGGGCCGATGTTGGCGCGCAGGGTGGAGGCCACCACGCCGGCGTCGTGGGAGGTGAACGACGAGGTGGTCTCGTCGCTCGAGTCGTAGACAGGCGCGATGCCCGAGGTCTCCACGTAGTCGACCAGCTTCTGGCCGAACGAGCCGCCCGCCACGACCAGCGTCACGCCGCCCCGGGTGAGCGGCTCACCGGTGCCGCCGTCGAGGACGCCGGTGTACGGCGGCGGGTGCAGCGTCGCGCTGGTGACGGCGGGGCTGCAGCTCGACGCCAGCGCGTTGCCGATGCTCATGCCCGCATCGGTGTCGTGCACGAAGGCGTTGGTGAGGATGCGGACGACGGGGTTCTGGCAGACGTTCTGGATGCGCACGTCGCGGCACTGCGTCCCGTCGCAGAACTGGCTCTGGGTGCACGCTTGGTTGCACGCGCCGCAGTGGTCGATGTCCTGGGCCTTGTCGACGCACCGCCCGTTGCAGCAGTCGAGGCCGTTGGCGCAGTCGCCCGGCTGGGTGCACGCCTCGCCGCAGGTGCCGGTGCCGCACAGCTTGCCGGCCGAGCACTCGAGGTCGCTCGTGCAGTCGGCGCAGTCGCGCGTGCCAAGGCACTGACCGCTGCGGCAGGCGTCGTCGCCGCTGCAGCCCTGCTTGCACGTGAAGTCGATGTCGCAGAATTGATGCGGGCCGCAGCCGCCGCTCGGCGTGCACGGCTTGCAGGTCTTCGAGGTCGTGTCGCACTGAGGCGTGGCGCCCGAGCAGTGGTCGTTCTCGAGGCAGCCGACGCAGAGCTTGGTGGCGGTGTCACATTGCGGCGTGGCGCCGGAGCAGTGGGTGTTGTCGAGACAGGCGCACGTCCCGCTGGTGAGGCAGGTGTCGCTCGGACAGACCACTCCGGCCGGGCAGTTGGTCGTGGGCACGCTCCCGTCGGGCGAGCCGCTGTCCTCGGTGGTGCCGCCGTCTTCGGTGCTCGGCTCGCTGGGGCAGGCGGTCAGCGCCAGCGAGAGCGCCGCGAGCAGGCAAAGGCGGGTCGGGGTCATAGGCTCCTCGGGTGTGCGGCCAGAGGAGCAGGATAGCCCAGTTGGAAAGTGGCTACTGCTCGAAGCAGAGGAGGTGCTTGGAGTCATAGCAGGCATCTATGCCGTCATCCGTCCAGCTCTGAGACGTGGCATCGGTAAGGCCGTAGCGGCCGCTATTCGAGTTGGATTCCGATGCCCAGTTCGCGCAGGTGGAGCCGGGGTCGCGAAACCCTTGGATCTTCGTGCCGGTCCAGATGGTAGTGCGCGTCAGGAACGGCTCGCCGTACTCGTCGCGGTCGAGGTTCACGCTCGGGTAGCCGCGGGTCTGAACGAGGTCCTTGAACGCGACGCGCTCGGTTCCCATCAGCTTCCACGGGCCGACGTCGGTCAGGCGCTCCGCCGCGTCGGTGTTGTTGTCAGAAAGCCAGGCGCGCCAAACGCCGGCGTATCCCGCCGCGAGCGCCGAAACCCGGCAGCGTTCATCGGCGCCGGGCAACGACTGGAAGTCGTTCCCGTCGTAGGTCGCCCGCGTGACGAAGATGCGTTTGCCACCCGGATTGGAGACCACCGGCGGGCCGCCGTCCGGCGGACCCCCAGGGTTGTTCTCGGGCGGATTCTTGTTGTCGTTGTTGTTGTTCTGCCCGTCGCTCGAACCCGTCACGCCGGCGTCGGAGGAGGGCTGCTCTCCCGCCTGGAGCCCCAAGTCACAACCGACGAACGCCACGCACACGCCCACGAGCAGCCACTTCGAGATGGTCGACATCTTTTTCTCCCAATCGAACGGAAACGCACTTCGATTGGAAGGCGCCCGCATAATCCGTCACGCGTCTTGCCGGATCAGCGCGTTTGGCCGCAACTCGGGTGCGCGGCGCTGCGTCGCGGACGTGTCAGCGCCGCCGCGTCCTCACCCGCAAGAGCGCCAGGGCGGCGAAGGCGAGCGCCGCGCCGGAGGACGCCCCGCAGCCACAACCCTGAGGAATCACGGGAGGCTCGTCGACCGTGGGGGTGAAGTCGGGCCCCGCGCCCGGCGCGCCGGGCAGCCAGCTGCCCCCGTCGACGGCGACGCCGCCGTCAGCGTCGGGCTCGGGCGCTTTGGGGTAGCTCAAATACAAAGGTCCCATCGCCGCGGTGAGGTGTACCGCTCCGACCGACAGGTCGACCGGGTTGCCCAAATAGTCGATGGCCTCCAGCGGCGGCGGCAACGTGATGGGGACCGCGCCAGTCGGGCTCTCGTCCTCGTTCCACAGCGCGATGAGCGTGTCGCTCGCGCCGTCGAAGCGCAGCGCGTGCACCGTGCTCGGCGTCATCGGCACGATGCCGACGTACCTTCGCTCCGAGACCTGCTGGAGCAGCAAACGCGCCGCCACCAGCGCTGGCTTCTCGGCCAACGCGGGCGTCAACAGCCCCTGGTGCTCCCAGTGGTTGTTCGGCGTGCTGCCAGGGTCCACCAGGAAGCCGTACGCGACGCGCGGCACCTCGAGCGCCACGTGCGTGAGCAGGTGCCGCGCGACGTTCAAGGCTTGCCGCTGCCGCGAGGTCGCGTCGGTGCCGTTGCCGAAGTACGCCGAGCTGACGGACGTCTGCAGGTGCCACAAGGGCGCCGCGCCCAACAGGTGCCGCGTCGCGACGACGTCGTCGCTCAACGTCTCGCTCCGCCAGTTGCGCGAGACGTGCAGCGACACCGCGTCGACCTGCCCGACCCCGGCGTCCGCCAGGCCCATCACGTACGCGTAGTCGGTCTGGAACAGCGCGCCGGTCACCACCTGGGCGCTCGCCGAGACCTGGCGAATGCGCGCGGCGGTCGCGGTGGCCAACGCGGCGTACTCCGCGGCGTTGGGTCCCGGCGGCCAGCTGTTGTTGGGCTCCGCCCAAATCTCGAACGCCGTCGGTGTCTCGCCCAGGTGCTGCGCGAGCGCGGCGGCGTAGTCACCGAACGCGGCGATGGCTTGGCTGGTGCGCGGCGCATCCGCGCCGTAGAGCGGGTTCACCTGTCCCAGCACCAGGTGCGCCGTCAGGCCGCGCGCCTGAAGCCGCTGCACGAAGGTGTCGACGCTGGAGAAGTCATAGAGCCCCGCGTCGCTCTCCAAGTCGGGCCAGACCGCCGCGGCGCGCACCCACCGAAAGCCCGCGTCGGCCGCCCAGTCGAGCTGCGCCTCGCTCGCGGACAAGTGCGTGGTGACGCCCAGGTCGGTGAGCGGGTGGCCGCCGTCGAGCCCGCTCGGCACCACCGGGCCGTGAGGGTCGAGCACGCCGGCCACCTCGTCGGTGAAGCGGACGTCGTCGAACACGTAGGTGCCGGCGACGGGCTTGAGCACCGGGTCGCCCGCGAGGATGTGGATTTGCCGGGTGGGGTAGTGCAGCACGCCGTCGTTGGCGCCGCCGCCCCAGCCCGAAGGCGGAACCTGGCTGAAGTGAAACGCGATGCGTGTCCACGCCGCGCCGTCCTTCACCTCGAAGGGACGGTTCAAGTTGTACTGGAGCGTCTGGAAGGTGTCGTCCAGCACGCGCAGCCGCGTCCGCTGCAGCGGCGGCCACTTCACCCAGTACGAGAGCATGCCCGCGTCCGCGCTCAGCGCCTCGCTCTTCACGGCGCGCACGTAGTTGCTGCCGGGGATGATGTTGTACGTCAGGTGTCCGCCGCGCCCGATCCGCCCGGCGCCCAGCGTGAAGCTGCCGGTCGCTCCGGGGAACTCGTGCCCGTTGCCGAACTCCCAGCTCTGCAGCGAGCCCGCGTCTTCGAAGTCGTCGATGAGGCGCTCGGCGGTGTTCCCCGGCGTGGCGAGCAACACCGCGAGGGTGATGCCCAAGGGCGCGCTCGTCGAAGGCCACCGCACGGGCGAAAGGCTATCATCGCCGGCGTTCCCTCTTCGGGTGTGCGGCCGGCATACCTGCGTCTACAATCGAGCCCGTGAGCCCCACTCTTCGCAACGCGTGCCTGGCTTGGGTCGCGGCCTTCGCCGCGCTGGCGGTGCCCATGGCCTGCCGCGCGCCGACCACTGGCGGGCTCCACGTGGTGGTGGAAGGGGACCTGCAAGTCGGCGCGGACTTCGACTTGTTGGTGGTCGACGTCACGCGCGAGGGCGAGGCCGAGCTGCTCAAGCAAGAGCTTTTCGAAGGAGCGCTGCTCACCGAGCTGCCCATCGGGCTGAACTTCGTCTCGGGGCCGAGCACGCCGGTGGGCACGCCGGTGCAGGTGCTCGCCCGCGCGGTGAAGGACGCCCAGGTCGTCGCGGTGGCGCAGGGCACCGGCGCGCTCGAGCCCAAGGGCGGAGCGACGTTGACGCTCACCCTCGAGCGCACCAGCACCGGCGGTACGTACGTGCGGGCCCACAGCGGCGAGAACGGCGTCACCTGCGCGAAGGACCGCGACTGCGTCTCGGGCCTGTGCGTCGAGAACGTCTGCTGCGACAGCCGCTGCGACGGCCCCTGCGACGCGTGCGACCGGTTGGGCTCGGTGGGCACCTGCGTGCTCGCGCCGCGCGGCGTGCCCGGCAGCCCGAGCTGCGCGCCGTACACCTGCAGCGGCGACTCGGCGGCGTGCCTTGCCTCCTGCGCCACGAGCGACGACTGCGTCATCACCTCGTACTGCCACCCCGACGGCACGTGTCAGCCGCGCACCCCGGCGGGCGTGGCGTGCCAGGAAGACCGCCAGTGCGCCACCGGCCCGTGCGTCGAGGGCCTGTGCTGCAACCGCGCGTGCAACGGCGTGTGCGAGCGCTGCGACGTCCCCGGCGCGCTGGGCACCTGCACGCCGCTGACCGAGCCGCGCGACGGCGGCCCGTCGTGCGCGCCGTACCGCTGCAGCCTGACCGGCGCCTGCGGCACTTCGTGCGCCTCGGGCTCCGACTGCGACGAGACGGCGTACTGCGCGGGCGGCACGTGCTTGCCGAAGAAGTCGCGCGGCAGCTCGTGCGCGAGCGCGACCGAGTGCGTGACCGGCTTCTGCTCTGACGGCTACTGCTGCAACACCGCGTGCACCGGCGCGTGCGACACCTGCGCGCCGCCCGGCACGCAGCCCGGCACCTGCGCGTACCGGCCGCAGGGCACCCAGGGCGTCCCGTCGTGCTCGCTCTACGTGTGCAGCGGCACCTCTTCGGCGTGCCCAGCGAGCTGCAGCTCCGATGCGGGCTGCGCGGTGCCGTACCGGTGCGTGGGGACGAGCTGCGTGCCGTAGCGGCTCAGCGCGCGCTCGTATCCTTCGCCTCGAACGGGTTTCCGCCCCACGGGTTGCCATGTTCGGCGGCGCCGCCGACTTGGCTCGGCATCACGAGGCCGAAGAACGCGGACATCATGGTGGTGACGCCGCCCATCACGACCGCGACCCAGACCAAGAGGGTCTGAGTGGACGACCCCAGCGCTTGACCGTGGGTCAGCAAGACCCAAGGAACGCCAATCGCGATCGCCGCGCCGGCAAGCGCTCCCGACACGCTCGCGCCGGTGGCGCTGAAACGGACCATCTCGTGTTGACCCATCACGACTCTCCTTCTTCTCCGGTGGACTGCGATGAGAAACGTTCGCGCAATGAATCGAGCGCATAGCGGCAGCGGCTCGCCGCGGTGTTGAGCGAGATGTCGAGCGCGCGGCCGACCTCCTTGAAGCTCATGCCGCTGTAGAACCTGAGGCGAAGCGCCACCTGCTGCGCCGCGGGGAGGCCAAGAATGGCCGCCTCGAGCTCCCAAGGTTTGACGTCGAAGGGATCGCCTTCGGCGGCTGTTCGCTCGTCCACCTCATCGAGCGAGACCGTGGCGCGTCGGCGCGCTCTCCATTTCAGCGCGTTGAGGTGCACCGCCCTTCGCGCATAGCGCTCCAAGTCGGCCGCGCGGCCGTCGGCATGGGCCCGCCACACCTGCATCAGCGTCGACTGAACCAGGTCTTCCGCGACGGGCTCGCCGAGCAGCCGTGACACCGAGCGCACCAGGCGCGGGCGTTCGCGCGAAAGCCAGCGTTCGAATTCGTCGGCGGTCAAGGGCATGGCGCTCGATGCGAGAGACCCAGTTGGCGGCTGTTTTTGTCTAAGGCACTTGTGGCTAGGCGAGATCTTGGCTCGCCTCAAGCGAGCCTCGATGATGGAGGGCGTGAAGAAGCTGTCTGCGCTATTGCTCGTTCACGCCGTCATCACGTTCGCAGCGGGTGTGGTGTTGGTCGTGTCGCCGGGGTTGATCCCACGAACCGCTGGAGTCCACCTCGAGCCGAGCGCCTACTTGATGGCCTATCTCCTCGCGGGCGCCGAGTTCGCGCTGGCGTTCTTGAGCTATGGCGCCAGTCGAGTCACGGACGCAGCCGCGCTGAGGTGGATCATCTGGAGCTTCGTGGTCTTTCACGCTTCGACCGCGTTGCTCGAGGCGTTCTTTTTGCTGCGCGGGTTCAGCCCCGTGGTGCTGGCGAACGTTGCCGCGCGCGTGCTGATCAGCGCGCTGTTTGTCTTCGCTCGCCCTCGGGAGGCCTCGTGACCCGCGCCGTTGGGGCGGGCCGAACGCCTTCACGCTCGAGATCGCCGCTGTGGGTCGAAGGCGCAGAAAGTGCCGGTCCGCACCGTCCGCTCTAGATAGCTGCCCACGTCGGCGTCGAGTTCGCGGATCTTTTTAATCGCGTCGCGCAGCCGCCTTTGCGCCGTCACCCGCGCGCGCTCGGCCGCCGAAGACGCCCTGCGCGCGCGACCGCCCAGCCCGACCGCTCGAGAGAGCTCGCGACCGAGCACCTCGAGCTCAGACCTCGCCCTCTCCGCGCCGGCGAAGTCGCCGCGCTGGTCGCAGTCTTCGATGCGCTCAGACAGCGCCTCGATGCGCTGGCGGTACGCGCGCTTGGCTTGCGCGTCGAGCAGCTCGCCCGCATCGCCGGCGTCCTGCGGGGCCTCCGCGGACGCCCCCGGCGAGACGAGGTCGAGACAATGAATTTCCTGTCCCGGACGCTCCAGGAGCCGACCCAGCATCTCGATGCCTCGCAAGTTCTTCAGCACCAGCGTCCCCGCCTCGCATTCGAGCCGCCAACCCCCTTCGTGGGGGCGCAGCGAGAACGGAACAGCCGCCGCTTCCGGTTGCCGCGACTCCCGGGGCTTCGGCGCCACCGCCTCGATCGCGGCCTCGGCGCGCGCCGCGACCGCCGGCATGCCGCAAGCCCGGGCCAGCTCGACCGCACGCTTAAGCTGCGCCGGAGACCCCACCGCTTGCCCGTACCAAAGCCGCACCCAGGTCTCATGAGCGCGGGCGCCCATGCTCGCCGCGCGCTCGAGGGCTGCCTCGAAATGCTCCCCCGCTTCCTCCTGGCGCCCGAGCGCGTGCGCGAGCGAACCCAAGAGAGCGCGCACCGGAACGCCGCAGACCAGCCCGAAGAGGCCGATGGTCGCATTCGACTCGGAGTGCCGTTCCAGCAGCGCGTGCGCCGCCCGCGCGACTTCGAGATCTCCGCAGAGCACGGCCGCTTCCGCGGCTATCGCGAGAAGGTTGTTCGACCGCAGGTTGGGCAAGGCGGGGCCCCCTGCCTGCTGCAACAGCGCTCGCGCCTGAGCCACCTGGCCCCTTCGGCCCGCGACCAGCGATCGGATGAGCGGCGAGAACCCTCCGATGACGCCTTCTGTCCAGCGGATCATCTCGGGCTCGAGCGCGCGCAGGTCGTCGAGCCGGTCCTGCATCAGCAAGATCATGAACCGGTGGATCACCGTGCAGCGCGAGGCGTTCTCGTCTTGAGCGGCGATGGCGAGCGCGCGCGCCTCCTCGAAGGCGCGGTCGCAGTCTTCGAAGCGGCCTTCCATCATCGCCCGCATCGAGCGGAAGAGCGGCGTCATCCACCGGTACCGCGCGTGGCCCAGCGAGCTCGCCAGCGCGTCGCGCTGGAGAAGCACGGCGTCCGCCATGGCCACGTCGCCCGCCTCGAGGTGGTCGGTCACCAAGCGGGACAAGCCGCGGAGCTCCAGCACGCGATCTCTCTCGTGCCGAGCGAGCGCGACGAGGCGGGTGTTCACCGGGATTCGCTCAGAAGGCGGCGCGTAGTCGCCAAACGCCGAGCCGGCAGCGACAGCCACGTACAGCGAAGCGCGCGTGTCGGCCGTGCCTTCGATCATCTCGAGCGCCTGCCGCGCCAACGCGAGCGGCTCGTCCGGCGCTATCCACGGGGTCATCGCCGACGCCTTCCGGGCGATGAGGCGGGCGCGAAGCGCGCGCTCGCTCTCAGGCAGCATCGCCAGCGCCTCGTCGATGGCCTCGATGAGCTGAGTGAGAATCGCGCCCAGCACGTAGCGCGCTCCCTTGCCCAGCACGGCCCGCCCCAGCAGCCGCGCGTCCGAGAGCCTGCGGGCGACGGCCAGCACCTCATCGAAGGTTCGCTGCGCCGCCTCGGTCTCGCCGGCATCGCCATACGCCCAGCCCAACGCGAGGAGCAGCTCGGCGCGAAGCCGATCGTCCACCGTGAGGTTGCGGTTGGCGCGCTCGAGCAGCGTCACCACTTCTTCGAACGCCCGCTGCTCGCGCGCCTGTGCCGCGGCGGCGATGACCCAGTCCACGATTTGTGCCCCATCGCCCCGGGGCAGAGCCAACAGCGCGTGGTGCGCCCGAGCCAGCGCGAGCTCAGGCTGGCCCGCGCGGACCCTCGCGTCGAGGATGTGGGCGATCTTCAAGTTCAGCTCGGTGCGCCGCTCGACCGGCGTCGCGGCGTCGAGCGCGTCTCGAACGAGCGCGTGCGTGAAGCGCCAACGCCCCTCCGCCGTCGGCTCCCAAAGGCCCAGCGAGACGAGCTCACCCGCGAGCTCGGCGATCGTCGGGTAGGGCGACCCCACCAGCGCCGCGGCCAGCGCCCCATCGACCTCGCGACCCAACGCCACGCCCGCATCGAGGAGCGTTCGGGCCGGCGGCGACAGCCTGGCCACCCTGTCTTTCGTGACGAGCGCGACGCCCTGCGCCACGGGGAGCGGCCGGCTCCCATCGACGATCCTCGACGGGACCTCGAGCAGCACGGCCCGCATCGTTTCGCACAGGAACAAGGGGTTTCCAGACGTGGCCCGAAACAGCGACTCGGAGAGCGAGGCCGGGGCCTCGGGGAGCGAGCGCTTCACCAGCTCGCCGGTGTCCTGGAGCGACAGCGGCGTCAGCGCGAGCACCTCGGAGCGGCGACAGAGACGGGAGAGCGCGTCGGCCGTCGGCCCCTGCTCGCGCGCGCCGTCGCGGAACGTCGAAAGAAAAAGAACGCGTCCGGAGCTGAGCGCCCCGACCGCGAACGTGGCGAGCTCTACCGAGGCCACGTCAGCGGCGTGCAGGTCCTCAAGAATGCACAGCAGCGGCTTTTGTCGGCTGAGCTCGCGCAGCGTACGGACCACCGCGTCGAACAGCTCGAAGCGCGCCTGGGCGGGGTCGCTGCTCGAGAACTCGCCGGACTCGCGGTTTCCCCAGAGCAGCGAGAGGGGGCCTTCCGACGAACCGGGCTGGGCGACCTGCATCGATTCGAGCATCTGCCGCCAAGGCCAATACGCGGGAGCGCCGCCCGCCTCCCAGGCACGGCCCCAATGCACCGACAGCCCCATGGCGGCGGCCTGCTCGGACAGCTCGGTCGCAAGCCGCGTCTTGCCGATGCCGGCCTCGCCCACCAGAGCCAAGGCCGTTCCCCTGCCCGCGAGCACCCCCTTCAGGGCGCCCACGCCCAGCTCGACTTCCCGAGATCGCCCCACCAGGTACGACGAGATCATCCGTGAAATACGCCCCTTAGGGGGATTCTGTGACTGGAACAAGGGGGGAACAATTTGTTCCGAAGAACCTCACGCCTCCCGCGGTGAAGCCCACGAGGCTCGAAACCCAAACCGAAAGAGGTACTCACCGTGAAGTCTCATTCTCTGAAGTCGGCTGTCTTGGCCCTGGTCGTCTTGGTGGGCGCGAGCCCGCTGACCGCCCTGGCAGAACCCGGTGCTTCGGCACAGGCGAAGGCCACCTTCGCCGAGGTGCAGCGAACGCTGGGCGTCGTGCCAGCCTTCATCAAAGAGATGCCCGATGAGAACGTCGCTCCGTTCTGGAGCCACCTGAAGGCGCTGCAGCTCAACCCGAACACCGCGCTGTCTGGCCGCGTGAAGGAGCTCATCGGCCTGGGCGTCGCGGCCCAAGTGCCCTGCCGCTACTGCGTGTACGCGCATGGGCAGTTCGCCAAGCTCAACGGCGCTTCGGAGCACGACCTGAAGGAGGCCGTGGCGACGGCCGGGCTGGCGCGCGAGCTGTCGACGCTCTCGAACGGACCTGCGGCCGAGCGGGCGCCGGCGACGCGCGACGAGCTCTCTGACACCTACCGCGAGATCGAGAAGGCGTTCGGCGGCACGCCGGACTTTCTCAAGCGCTACCCCGCGGATGCGTTGGTGTCGCTCTGGAGCCAGATGAAGGCGGTGACGCTGAACGGGTCGACCGCGCTGTCGGTGAAGGACAAGGCGCTCATCTCGCTCGCGGTCGCGGCGCAGCTGCCCAGCCCCAACTGTGTGAAGGACTATGCGGCCATGGCCCGTGCGAACCAGGCGACGGAGCAGGAGATTCAGGAGGCGATCGCCATGTCGGGCCTCACCCGCGCCGCGAGCACCGTCCTCAATGGCACGATGCCCGACGAGGCGCAGTGGCGGCGCGATATCGATCAGGTGGTGCGGCGCGTGAAGTCCGCCGCGGGGAAAAAGGCGGCGTCGGCCCGCTGATTGCCGCGCCGGATAGGAGCGACAGCCTCCGAGCCTTTGGGGGGAGGCTGTCGCCGCAACCACAGCCGCTGGCGATGTGAGTGTTCAAAAGACGTTTGCGGTTCGAACACTGCCCGGTAGCATGCACGGCCTTCCTTTCGACGCGCCACGGGGGCCGCGCGTCGAGCCGAAGTCCCTCACCCCACAGGAGCAACGTATGCGAGCGGGTTGGTCGCCTCGGGCGATGAACGTGTTGTGCACGTGTGTCTTGTTGGCGTCGTCGTCGGCAGCCGCCAACCCGCTGGTGATCAGCGAGTTCCGTCTGCGGGGGCCGAACGGCGCGAGCGACGAGTTCATCGAGATTCACAACATCACCAACAGCCCGGTGACGGTGCAGACCACCGACGGCTCCTCTGGCTACGCGGTGGCGGCCTCGGACGGCGTCGCGCGCTTCATCATCCCAAACGGCACGGTGGTTCCCGCGCGCGGCTATTTCTTGGGCGTCAACAGCGTGGGGTATTCGCTCGCGTCGTACCCGGCGGGCAACGGCACCACCGCGACCGGCGACGCGACGTACACCACCGACATCCTCGACAACGCGGGCATCGCGCTCTTCAACACGTCGACGCCGGCGAGCTTCACGCTCGCCAACCGGCTCGACGCGGTGGGCTCCACCGCGGAAGCGAACACGCTCTACAAAGAAGGCACCGGCTACTCCGCGCTGACGCCGTTCTCCATCGACTACAGCTTCGCCCGCAAGCACCCGGGCTCGGGCAGCACGAACGCGATCGACTGCGCCAGCGCGGGCAGCATGGTCGACACCGACACCAACGCCAGCGACTTCAGCTTCTACGACACCAACGGCACCTCGGCGGGCGCCGGCCAGCGGCTGGGGACGCCCGGGCCGCAGAACCTTTCGTCTCCGCCGACGCCGATCGCCGCGGTCACCTCGTCGAGCTGGGGGCTGATCGACGTGGACCGGGGCGAGAACGAGGCGCCGAACGTCGTGCGCAACTTCACTTCTGACCCGGCGAACAACAGCACCTTCGGCACCATCTCGATTCGCCGCAAGTTCACCAACACCACCGGCGGCAACATCACCCGCCTGCGCTTTCGAATTCAGGACCTCTCGACCTTCCCGGCGCCGTCGGGCTACGCCGACCTGCGCCCGCGCACTGCATCGACCGCGTCGGTGGGGCTCTCGTCGGGCGCGAACGTGACGGTGGTAGGCCTCACCCTCGAGCAGCCGCCCAGCCAACCGAACGGCTCCGGGTACAACGGCACCTTGAGCGCCGGCACGGTTACGCTCGGGGCGCCGCTCGCGAACGGCGCGAGCATCAACGTGAACTTCCTGCTCGGCATTCAGCAGACCGGTGTCTTCAAGTTTGCGGTGACCGGCGAGGCGTTGCCGTCGGGCGGTGGGTTCACCAGCATGGTCGGCTCGACCGAGAGCGGCGATTTGGTGGAGTGCACGCTCAACCCGCCGGAGCACAAGCTGATCATCTCGGAGTTCCGCCTGCGCGGCCCGAACGGCGCGAGCGATGAGTTCGTCGAGATCTACAACAACAGCGATCGCACGGAGTTCGTCAAGCCGAGCGATGGTTCGTCGGGCTTCTCGCTGGTCGCTTCCGACGGCACGGCCCGCTTCACGATTCCCGAGAACACCTTCATTCGGGCGCGCGGTTACTTCTTGGGCGCCAACTCGGTCGGCTACAGCTTGTCTTCGACGCCGGCGGGCGAGGGCAGCACGGCCAGCGCGCAGGTCACGTACACCACCAACATTGCCGACAATGCGGGCATCGCGCTGTTCAAAACGTCGAGCCCGGGCAACTTCACGCTCGCCAATCGGCTCGACGCGGTCGGTTCCACCTCCGAAGCGAACACGCTCTACAAGGAAGGCACCGGTTACAGCGCGCTGACTCCGTTTTCGATCGACTACAGCTTCACCAGACGCTACTCGGGCACCGCGGGCAGCGCGCCGGGCAGCTGC